>NZ_JBNKYW010000235.1:0-19664 GCF_050301095.1 Roseibium sp. | reverse complement strand
AGCAAAGATTGATCTGAAAGAGGCTCGCATAGAAATGGGTTTACGAACATAGGCAAGGAACATTCAGACCTTCTAGGTTGCAAGCATACATTGGGTGCCAAACATCCACTGTCCGCTCCTGGCAGGGAAGACGGCGCTGATATGGTAGGAAAACAATAACGCTCACTCCCGGCAGGATAAGGCCTCCTTGCAAGGCAGGGCGCTGCACAGCGATCAATCCACCGACCGCCCGCTTCCGCTTGCTGCCCTCCGCCGTGGACGCCCTCTGCCGTCGGGAGTAGGCTGGCGGGCATGGAAAGTCAGACGCACCGCCGGCTCACCGTCATCGTGTCGTCCGATGTGGTGGGATATTCCCGGCTCATGGGACGCGACGAGGCGGGCACGCTTGCCGTCCTGAACGACTGCCGGACCGGCATCATCGACCCGAAGCTTAGCCGTCTTGGCGGCCATATCGTCAAGACCATGGGAGACGGGCTGCTGATTGAATTCGCCTCTGCCGTCGATGCGCTCCAGTGGGCCGTTGACGTCCAGCGGGAGATGGCCGGGCTGAACGCCGCGCGGGATCCGGACTGGCCCGTTCAGCTCAGGATCGGCATTCACATCGGCGATATCATCGCCGAGGAGGGCGACATCTTCGGCGACGGCGTGAACATCGCCGCGCGCCTTCAGGAAATCGCAGAACCGGGCGGCGTCTGCATTTCCGCCGCCGTCCACGAGCAGATCCTGGGCAAGACCGGCCAGCCGTTCGACGACCTCGGCTACAAGCGGCTGAAGAACATCGACCGCCCCGTTCACGTCCTGAAGGCGCGGCTCGCCGGTGTGCCGTCGGGCGGGGAGAACGTCCATGCCTGGCCCCATGTTGCCGGGGCTCCGCAAGCGCAGAAGCCGCTGGCCGCCGGAGGGTGCCTCTGCGGGCGTGTCAGATACGAGGTCCGCGACGAGGCGGCCGCCGTCGGCTATTGCCATTGCCGGATGTGCCAGCTCGCGCTCGGAGCGCCGCTGAATGCCTGGGCCGCGTTCCGCAAATCGGACGTGCGGTTTTCCGGCGACCCGCCGAGGCTCTACCGGTCCTCGCCGATTGCCGTGCGCGCCTTCTGTGCCGAATGCGGCACGAGCCTCTACACCGAGATCGAAGGGGCGGGGTCGTCGGAGTATTATTCGATCCGGCTGGCGACGCTCGACAACCCGGAAGCCTTTCCGCCCGCCTGCCACTTCGGCGTCGAAAGCCAGCTGCCCTGGCTGAACATCGAGGACGACCTGCCGCGCATCCGCACCGAGGACGACGAAATCCTCTCCTCCCGCTGGACGGCTGCCGGAGAACCAAAGGGCGGCCCGCCCCGCAAGACCGCGCTTGAACGCTTTCGGTCGGGACCGGGCAGGAAGGACTAGGGTAGGGACCCGGGCTTTCCCACCTGCACCCGTCTCCCCCCTTCTAGGGGGAGATGTCTCCGACACGAGACAGAGGGGGGTATCAGCCTCCCGAATGCATCCGGCCATTCCGTTTCAGGCGGAAAAGCTTCACCCCCCTCTGTCCGTTTCACGGACATCTCCCCCTCAAGGGGGGGAGAGGGGCGCAAGCCGCCTGTCCGCCTGCTAGAAAATGCAGACCATCGCTCGCGGTTCATCCCCCAGGCTCTGCAAACGAGTGGGCCCCGGATCTCGCGACGCTCGTCCGGGGTGACACCGGGAGGAGAAACAAGATCTTCGCCGTCATCCCTGTCAATGAGAGCGCCTGGCTTGTCATTGATTGGAAGTTAGGTGTGAATGGGAGCGGGCGGAACGCCGGGGCCTTTCGCAGAGAAAGAGTGGTCCCTCACGGGGGGGCTGATGCCGGCACGCTTCGCTTTGTCGGGAGGGCGCCGGTCAGACCGGGCACAACGAAAAACGCCCTCTCCGGAGGGAAAGGGCGTCTTCGATTGCGGGTCTCCGCGCGGTGATCAATCCACCAGCGCGCCTTCCTCGTCCTTGGCCATGCGGCGCATGCGCGCTTTCAGCACCTTGCCGAAGATGATCGGCAGGACGAAGCCGATGACCGCGAGCGTCCACAGCCCGATCGACAGCGGGCTGTCGATGAGCGCGAACCAGTCGCCGTTCTCGATGGTGATCGCCCGGCGCAGGTTGTTTTCCATGGCATTGCCGAGCAGCGTGCCGAGGATGATCGGCACCAGCGGCACGTCGAGCTTCCTGAGCACCCAGCCCATCACGCCGAAGCCGACCATCACCAGAAGATCGAAGGACGAGCCCGAAATGCCGTAGATGCCGACGAAGGAGACCATGGCCACGATCGGCATCAGGATGCGCGGCGGGATCAGGAGCACGCGGGTGAAGAGGCCGATCATCGGAATGTTCATGGCCAGCAGCATGAAGTTGGCAATGAAAAGCGCCGCGATCAGGCCCCAGACCACATCCGGCTGCTGGGTGAAGAGCAGCGGGCCGGGGGTGATGTTGAGGGCAAGCAGCACCGCCAGCAGCACCGCGGTGGTGCCGGACCCCGGCACGCCGAGCGCGAGCATCGGCACGAGGGCGCCGCCGGCGGCAGCATTGTTGCCGGCCTCGGGCGCCGCGACGCCGCGCGGATCGCCGGTGCCGAAGGTGCCTTCCTTGTCGACCAGCTTCTTCTCGAACGTATAGGAGATGAAGGAGCCGAGCGAAGCGCCCGCCCCCGGCAGCACGCCGGCGATGAAGCCGAGGAAGCTGGTGCGCAGCATGGTCGGTATGCAGGATTTCACCATCGCCCACCCCGGAACCAGACGGCCGACGGACACCTTGTCACTGCCGGCATCCGCGCTGCCGTGGCGGTGTTCCAGGAACAGGAACACCTCGGAGAGGGCGAAGAGGCCGACGATGGCGACGAGGAAATCGATGCCGTCGTAGAGATGGACTTCGCCGAAGGTAAAGCGCGGCACCCCGGTCTGGGTGTCGACGCCCACGGTCGCGAGCCCGATGCCGAGCGCCGCCGCGAAGGCGGTCTTGGCCTGGTTGGTCGAGGCGACGCCGCCGAGGGTGGCAAAGGCGAGGGTGAAGAGGGCGAAATATTCGGCCGGTCCGAACAGGAGCGCGATCTTGACCAGCTGCGGTGCCAGCAGGATCAGGCCCCAGGTGGCCAGGAACGCACCGACGAAGGACGCGATGCCGGAGAGCGACAGGGCTTCGCCGGCCTGCCCTTTCTTGGCCATCGGATAGCCGTCGAGACAGGTCATCATCGCCGGCTCGTCACCGGGAATGTTCAAGAGGATCGAGGAGATGCGCCCGCCGTACATGGCGCCGTAATAGACCGACGTCAGCAGGATCAGCGAAGGCGTCGCGCCGAGGCCGAGCGTGAAGGCGAGCGGGATCAGGATGGCGACGCCGTTGGAGGGGCCGAGGCCCGGCAGCGCGCCCATGATGGTGCCGAGAAAACAGCCGAGCAGCGCCAGCAGCAGGTTCTGCCAGGTGAGGGCGATGACGAAGCCGTCGGCCAGTGAAGACAGGGTTTCCATGGGACGCTCCGATCAAAAGCCGAGGGGACCCTTGGCCAGCGACAGGCCAAGAACGAGATGGAAGACCGCATAGATGCCGGCCGATGTCAGGCAGCCGGAGATCACCGAGGCGATCGGCGCGGTGCCGAGGCGCCAGGTCAGATAGGAGGCGGCGGCCGCGGTGGCGATCACGAAGCCGGCTTCCGGCAGCGCGATGGCATAAAGGATCATCACCAGGACGGCGGCACCGACTTCCAGGAGGCGCGGCAGGGCGGGCCATTCCGGCTCGGCGTCCGGCTTCAGGAAGATGACGATGGACGCCAGGGCGAGCACCGCCGCGATGATCAGGGGAAAGGCTTTCGGGCCGACGGCGTCGGACAGAAAACTCTCTTCGATGACAAGAGCGGCCCAGGCATATCCCAGCGCGAGAACAAGCCCGACCGCGCCAAAAATGCGGTCGCTCATGGATACCTTCCTGCAAGCGGCCTGCCGGATCGGCGGCCAGCCTGAAACGGGATCAATTGAAAAGGCACTTTATGGGTCCGTACCCTAGCGTGCCGTGCGGGTTTCCGACAGTCCACCTCAACCTTCCGAAGGATCGGGCGAGGCCGATGGGGCGGTCCCTGATTTCGGGGCCTTGTCAGAAAAGAGGGGCGCATGGTCTGCGCCCCTGCCAGTTGAAAGAGCCGGCACTCTTATTTGATGATGCCGATCTCTTTGGAGATGTCCTGGATCTGCTGGACCGAACCGGCAACGAAGTTCTGGAACTCTTCGCCCTGCAGATCGAGCGGAGCCAGACCGTTGGCAGCCATCACGCCCTTCCACTCGTCGCTTGCGTAAAGCTCGGAGATCTTGGAAACCCAGGCGTTGTAGGCATCGTCGGACATGTTGCCCGGAGCGTAGAAGCCGCGCCAGTTGGCACCGATGGCGTCGACGCCCTGTTCCTTGGCGGTCGGGAAGTCGGCGAATTCACCCGGCAGACGGTCCGGTGCCAGCACCGCGATCACCTTGATGTCGCCGCTGTCGACAAAGCCCTTGGCTTCGGAGATATCGCCGGTGAAAGCCTGGACGGATCCGGCCAGGAGCTGGGTGACGGCTTCGCCGCCGCCGTCAAAGGCGATGTATTTCACCGAGCGCACGTCGTCGATGCCATAGGCGTTGGCCGCGATCAGCACTTTCAGATGGTCCCAGCCACCGACGGCGGAGCCGCCTGCCACGGAAACGGACGTCGGATCGGCCTTGATCTGGTCGAGCAGCTCCGGCAGCGTGTTGACCGGGCTGTCGGCGGCAACGGCGACCACGCCGTAGTCGGCGCCGATGGCGGCGAGCCAGCGGACCTGGTCCATGGTGTTGCCCGGATAGGCGCCCTGGGCGAGACGGGTCGCGGTTGCCGAAGAGGCTGCCACGATCAGGTCGTTGTCGTCGCCGCGCTTGTTGACCACTTCAGCGAAGGCCACGCCACCGCCGCCACCGGCCAGGTTGACGACCTGCATGGTCTTGTCGAGCAGTTTCAGGTCCTGCAGGGACTTGCCGACCTGACGGCAGGTGAAGTCCCAGCCGCCGCCCGGGTTGGCCGGAGCGATACATTCCGGATTTTCCGGCTTGAATTCGGCAGCGGATACGCCGAGTGCGGACGCGCCAAGGAAGGCAGCCGCCAGCAGAACGCGGGTGGTTTTGAATGCCATGATGTGTTTCCTCCACATGAGCCTGGCTTTTTGATGAGCCTTTTCTATCCGTTGTGCCGCATGTCGCGGGGTCCTCCCAACGGACGTGAGGGAAGATTAGCGCCCCTTCCTGTCATCAACCTGTCACGGGGCGACAGCCTGCTTGCATGTCGCAAAAAGCCGGGGCAAGACTGGAGACGGGAGGACAGGCGAATTGCGACTTTTGCTCGTTGAAGACACCTTTGACATGGCCGAGGCGATCATGATCCGGCTGGACCGGTCGGGCATTGCCTGCGATCTGGCAAAGACGCTGGAGGAGGCGCGCGCCTGTGTCGACGTGCAGCGCTATGACGTCATCGTTCTCGATATCAACCTGCCGGACGGGCTCGGAACCGAGCTCCTGAAGGAAATGCGTTCCGGCGGCGACCGCACGCCGGTGCTGATGCTGACGGCGGAGTTCTCCGTCGATGACCGGGTCTCCTCGCTCAATTCCGGTGCGGACGATTATCTCGTCAAGCCGTTCGACCACCGGGAACTGGAAGCCCGGATCCGCGCGCTCTACCGGCGCGAGCAGGGCGACAAGGCCGAGGAGCTGAGCCTCGGCAACCTGACCTTCAACGCCTCTGCCCGCGTGGTCCGGCTGGACGACAGCCCGCTCACGCTGACCCGCCGGGAGTTTTCCCTGCTGGAGATCCTGATCCGCAACCGCGGCAAGACGGTCAGCAAGGAACGGCTCTACGAGGGGGTCTTCAGTTTCCAGGACACGGATGTCAGCATGAACGCGCTGGAGCTTTATGTCGCACGCCTGCGCAAGAAACTGTCCGGGTCATCGGTCAGGATCGAGACCCAGAGAGGGCTTGGCTACAAGCTGGACGCCGATGCCTGATTTTTTCCGGAAGCTGGAGACGACCTCGCTGACGGCCCGCGTCGCGCTCGGGATCGCCCTGCTTCTGATGATCGGCGGCGTTTTTGTCTCCATCGCCGCCTTCGCCTACGGACGGGAGGCGGCCAGAACCGCCTACGACCGGCTGCTGCTGGGCGCCGCCAACGACATAGCCTCCGCCATTTCGGTTCAGGACGGCAGGCCGGTCATCGAGCTGCCCGTCTCCGCATTCGAGCTCCTGACCTTCGCCCACGACGACAGGATCGGCTACCGCATCATCAGCCCGGACGGCAGGACGCTGACGGGATACGACGACATCCAGTTGCCGCAGGGGCGGAAGGATCTTCGGGACGGCTTCTTCGACGGCACCTTCTTCGGCGAACCCGCCCGCTACGCGGTGGTCTCCCGCCGCTTTGCCGAGCGCACGCTCAACGGCACCATCAAGGTCGTCGTCGGCCAGACCCTGCGCGCCCGCAACACCATGGCCTATGACATCACGCGCAAGGCGCTCTATGTGCTGGCGGCCTCGGGTCTCGCCATGGTGCTGCTGGCGGCCGTGGTCGTGCGCTCGGTCCTGAGGCCGTTGGAAAAGATCGCCGGCGGGCTGTCGGCGCGCGATCCGCACGACCTGACGCCCGTCGACACCGCGGTCCCCAGGGAAACCGAGGTCATGATCAATGCGCTCAACCGCTTCATGGCCCGTCTTGACCGGCAGATGAACTCCATGCGCCATCTCATTTCCGACACGGCCCATCAGCTCCGCACGCCGGTGGCGGCCCTCAGGGCGCAGGCCGATCTCTTCAGCGACGAGACGGACACGGACAGGCAACAGAAGATCGTCGAACGGATCCAGACGCGCTCCACCAGCCTCGGCCGCCTGCTGGACCAGATGCTGTCCCAGGCCCTGGTCATTCACCGCGGCGACAGCGTGCGCCGCGAGCGGGTGGATCTGCGCGATGTCGCCCTCGACGTTTTCGAGGAGGGCGATCATGCGGTGCTGAACCCGGATTTCGACGTGGTGCTGGCGGTCGGCGAAACGCCGGTCGAGGTGATGGCCGACGAACCGTCGCTGAAGGAGGCGCTCAAGAACCTCTTGAACAACGCCCTCAAATACGGTCGCTCGCCTGTCCGGATCGGAGCATCGGCTGAGGATGGCCGGGCCGCCATCTGGGTGGAGGATGCAGGCAAGGGCCCGGGAGACGACGTACTGAAGGCGCTGGGCGTGCGTTTCAACAAGGGTACGCTCTCCCGTCAGTCGAGTTCCGGCCTCGGGCTTGCGATCGTGCATTCCGTCGCCGTGTCCTTCGGCGGCGAGCTTGTGCTGGAAAAACCAACGGAAGATCGTTTCAGGGCTTCCCTGGTCTTCGATGCCCTGCCGGAGAAAGATGCATGAGACTGCCGAATTTCCTTTCTGGCGCTTGTTTTTCCGCACTGGCAATGCTTGGCGCGGCCGGTTCCGGGCTGGCCCAGGAAATGGTTCGGGACTTCGGTTCGACAAGCGCACCGTCAACACTGGTGCTGCGCTCCACGACCGACATTTCCGTCTTCGGCCCGGTGGTCGACAGCTTCGTCAAATCGCACGCGGGCGTCCGTGTCCGCTATGAACAATGGGGCTCCAACGAGCTTTACCGGCTGTCCCGCGCCGACTGCCGCGAAGAGCGGACCGGTGCGGATGTCGTCATCAGTTCCGCCGTGCATCAGATGGTGCAGCTCGTCAACGAGGCCTGTGCGTCGCCCTATGTCTCCCGCCTGACCGAACAGGTTCCGCAAGCGCTTCGCTGGCGGGACGAGCTCTGGGGCATCACGCGGGAGCCCGCCGTGATCGTCTATAACCGCGATCTGGTTCCGGAAAGCGATGTCCCGAAGACCCGCTTCGATCTGCTGGATCTGCTGAGACCCTCCAATACGCCTTATGCCGGCAAGGTCGCCACCTACGACATCGAACAGTCAGGCCTCGGCTATCTCTTCGCCTTCGCCGACAGCCGCGAAGCCTCAACCTTCGGCGCCCTGCAGGAATCCTTCGGCAGGTCCGAGGCCGTCTCCACCTGCTGTTCGGCGGATATCATCCGAGGTGTCGCCGAGGGCAAATATCTGATCGCCTACAATGTGCTTGGCTCCTACGCGCAAGGATACCAGCTTGACGACGAGCGCATCGGCATCGTTCTGCCCTTGGATTACACGCTGGTGCTGTCGCGCGCGCTGATGATCCCGAAGCAATCGCCGAACAAGGATCTGGCCGAAGCCTTCCTGGACTTCCTGCTGTCGCCGCAGGGCACCCTCGAACTCAGGACCACCCTCCTGATCAGCCCCCTGCTGGAAGCCGAGGACGGCAACGAGGGTGAGGCCTTGAGCCCGACGGCGCTCCGCCCCATCGGCCTCTCCCCCGCCCTGATGGTCGCCCTGGACGCCCTCACGCGCGAAACCTTCCTGCGGCGCTGGCGCGTGACGTTCCCGGGGCCGTGAGGGGATTGTTCGCTCCAAAGACCGGCCGGAATGCAGTGCATTTCCCGAGTTGTCATCCCGGCCTTGCCGCTGACGCGTTAAGCCGCAGTGCCAGGCAAGGGAAAAGGGAAAGGATTGCTGGCTCTCAGCCTCATCCCAACCCCTTCAGCGCCGCGATCATCTCAGGCGCATCCCAGACCCGCTCACCGATGGCCCCCAGGATCACGTCTCCGGATCCGTTGAGGATATAGGTCACGGGCAGGCCGCGCAGGTACCACTTGCCGGGCAGCGTTCCCTTGTCGTCGATCAGGATCGGAAGACCGTCGAGCTCGGCCTGTTCCAGAAAGGCGCGGACCTTCTTGTCCTTGTCGCCGACATTGACGGCAAGAACCGCGAATTTGTCAGATCCCAGTTCCCGGTTCAGTCTTGCCAGGGTCGGCATTTCCTTCCGGCAGGGCGGGCACCAGGTGGCCCAGAAGGAAACGATCAGGGTCTTGCCCCGGTAGTCCTCGAGACTGTGTATCCTGCCGTCAAGGTCGGGAACGCCGAGTTCGGCCGTGTCGATCGCAAAGGGCGGTTCGGCGAGGCCGAGCCGGCGGAACTCCGGTTCGGAGGCAAATGCCGGTCCACTCAGCGCGGCCGTAGCCGCAAGGCCCATCACCATGTCCCGTCTGTTCAGCAGTCTCATGAAGGCGCACCTTTCCCTCTCGTTTCCTATCCGGGCACAAGGTAAGTTGCACAGGTCACAAGGCAACGGGTGCCGGGTTCACATTCAGGCACATTTCCATGCCGGTTTCGTGAACCCGTTAAGCGGGCGAAGTCTCGATATAGGCCTGAAGCGCGCCGGCCACCCCGAGGGATTTGATTGCCTGAACGGCCTCCCGGAAGGCATTGAGATAGACCGGGTCCGAGCCGAGCGGGCCGAAGAGGTCCGGCATGCTGAAGGCCTGCTTGTTGCTGCCGAAAACGCTTTCCGCCCAGGGCTTGAGAATCTCCGCGTTGGGGTCCCCCAGTTCGATGGCATCGCCGGCCTCGTTGCGGCAGAGGCCGTAGCGGCACCAAAGGGCCGTCTCCAGGGCAAGGCCCCGGATGGGGAGGTCCTTGTCGAGGCGCTCCTGGATCGAGGGCAGGATGAATTTCGGATGCTTGTTGGAACCGTCGAGGCAAATGCGCGGGATGGTGTCGCCGACGGCCGGGTTCGAAAACCGCTCCATAACCGTCTCCAGATAGGTCTGGAAGCTGACGCCGGGGATTTCCGGCAAGATCGGAAGGACTTCCTCTTCCTCAAGCTTCTTCAGAAACGTCCGGATCAGCGGATCCGCCATCGCGTCATGGACGAAGTAATACCCGAGCAGAGCCGCCGGATAGGCGATGGCCGAATGGCCGCCGTTCAGGATGCGCAGCTTCATGAGCTCGTAGGGCGCGACGTCCTCGACGAATTCGACGCCGACTTTCTCCAGTGCCGGCCGCCCGGACGGGAAGCGGTCTTCCAGAACCCATTGCCGGAAGGGTTCGCATACCACGGGCGCGGCATCCTCCAGCCCGAATTTTTCGCGCACGAGCGTCTTCTCGCGTTCTCCGGTCGCCGGCGTGATGCAGTCGACCATCCCGTTCGGGAAAGCGACGTTTTCCGATATCCAGTCCGCCGTCTCGGGCGAAAATGCCTTTGCGAACCCGACCACCGTCTGTTGCGCGATGTGTCCGTTTTCCGGCAGGTTGTCGCAGGACATGACGGTGAACGGCGCAATGCCCCGCTCCTTGCGCTTCAGAAGCGCCGTGACCAGCACACCGAAGACGGTCTCGGGCCTGTCAGGCTGGCTGAGATCGGCCAGGATCTCCGGGTGGCTCACGTCGAACCCACCGGTGGCCGGATCAATGAAATAGCCGCCCTCGGTGATCGTCAGCGAGACGATACGAATTTCCGGGTCGCACAGTCTGGTGATCAGCGCAGCCGGATCGGCATCGATGAAGTCGATCATCGAACCGCAGACATGCGCGCTGAGCCCCTGCGGGTCCAGTTCCACGACCGTGGTCAGCCAGTCCTGGCTTGCCAGCCGGTCGCGCATCGCCTTGTCGTAGGGCTTCAGGCCCGCGCCGACGATGGCCCAGTCATGGCCTTCGCCGCGTTCGAACAACCGGTTCAGATAAACTGCCTGATGGGCGCGGTGGAAATTGCCGACACCGATATGCACGATGCCGGGTGTGAGTGAGGCCCGGTGGTAGGTGGGTGCCTTCACGTTGTCAGGGAGCGTAGCGAGCACAGAATTTCCTAGTTTTTGCGTCATTGGTCAGCTCATCCAGTTGCCGCCATCGACGTTGTAGGTCTGGGCAAGAATGTAGTCGGCTTCGCTGGAAGCCAGGAAGACGGCCATGCCGGCAAGATCGTCGGCCGTGCCCATGCGTCCGAAAGGCACCGCGGCGCCAACCGCGGCCTTCTTCTCGCCGGGCTCAAGGCCTTCATATTTCGCAAACAGCGCATCCACTCCGTCCCAGTGCTCGCCGTCGACGACACCCGGGGCAATCGCATTGACGTTGATGCCGTGCTTGATGAGATCGAGGCCCGCCGACTGGGTAAGGCTGATGACGGCGGCCTTGGTGGCGCAATAGACGCCCACCAGCGGCTCGCCCCGGCGCCCGGCCTGGCTTGCCATGTTGATGATCCTGCCGCCCTTGCCGCGTTTGATCATGGATCTGGCGGCCGCCTGCATCATGAAGAGCGTGCCGGCAACATTGATGTCGAAAAGCCTCTGGTAACTGTCCCGTGTGATCTCGACGATCGGCGCCAGGTCGAAGAGGGCCGCGTTATTGACCAGGATGTCGAGACCACCGGTCCGCTCTTCCACCACTGCGATGGCCCGGTCGATGGAAGCCTGGTCGGTGACGTCGAGCCTGACCGCATAGGCATTCGGACCGATCTCCCGGGCGGCGCTTTCCGCACCCTCCAGGTTGATGTCGGCAATGGCGACCGTCGCCCCTTCTTCCGCGTAGCGCGCAGCAAAGGCCTTGCCGATCCCCCGGGCGGCGCCGGTGATCAGCGCGGATTTTCCCTCTAGTCGCTTCATGCGATCCTCAGTCCCTGATTGTCGAAACGGTGAACCTTTTCCGGGTCCGGTGTCAGATGCACGGTGTCGCGGTGGCGCAGGTCGATTTCCCCGCTGGAGCGCACCGTGACCGGCTCTTCGAGACCCTCGATGTCGACATAGAGGAAGGTATCGGAACCAAGGTGTTCGGAGACGCCAACCTTGCCGGTCCACTTGCCTTCCGTCTTCGACACCGTCAGGTGTTCGGGGCGGATGCCGATGGTGGCCGCGCCGTATTCGGCGGCATGGGCGCCCATCAGGAAGTTCATCTTCGGCGAGCCGATGAAACCGGCGACGAAGCGGTTGCGCGGGGTGTGATAGAGCTCCAGCGGCGAACCGACCTGCTCTATCACTCCCGCCTGCAGAACCACGATCTTGTCGGCCATGGTCATGGCTTCCACCTGGTCGTGGGTGACGTAGATCATCGTGGTCTCGAGTGACTGGTGCAGCTCGGAAATCTCCAGGCGCATGTTGACGCGCAGCGCAGCGTCGAGGTTCGACAGCGGTTCGTCGAAAAGGAAGGCCGCTGGCTCGCGTACGATGGCCCGGCCGATGGCGACGCGCTGGCGCTGGCCGCCGGACAGCTGGCCCGGTCGCCGGTCGAGATAATCCGTCAGGTTCAAAACCTTGGCGGCGGCTTCCACCTTGGCGTTCTGGGCCTCCTTGTCGAGGCCGGCCATGCGCAGCGGAAAGGCGATGTTCTTGCGCACCGACATATGCGGATAGAGCGCATAGGACTGGAACACCATCGCAAGGCCGCGCTTTGCGGGCGGTATCATTGTCGCGTCCTTGCCGTCGATGGTGATCGTGCCCGAGGAGACGTCCTCCAGGCCCGCAATCAGGCGCAGAAGCGTTGACTTGCCGCAGCCCGACGGGCCGACGAACACCACGAACTCACCGTCTTCGATGCGCAGGTCCAGGGGCGGGATGACCTGAACGTCGCCGAAGTTCTTGGTGATCTGGTTGAGGGTTATCTGACCCATGTTTGCCTCGTCTCGTTTATTTGACTGCGCCGAACGTCAGGCCGCGTACAAGTTGCTTCTGGCTGAACCATCCGAGAATGAGGATGGGGGCGATTGCCATGGTCGAAGCCGCGCTCAGCTTGGCGTAGAACAGGCCTTCCGGGCTGGAATAGCTTGCGATGAAGGCGGTGAGGGGAGCTGCTTTCGCGGCCGTCAGGTTCAAGGTCCAGAAGGCTTCGTTCCAGGCCAGGATGATGTTGAGCAGCAGCGTGGAGGCGATGCCGGGGATCGCCATCGGCGTGAGGATGTAGAGAATTTCCTCCTTCAGCGTCGCGCCGTCCATGCGCGCGGCCTCCAGAATTTCTCCCGGGATCTCCTTGAAATAGGTGTAGAGCATCCAGACGATGATCGGCAGGTTGATCAGCATAAGCACGATGGTCAGCCCGGCACGGGTGTCCAGCAGGCCCAGCTTGATGAACAGCAGATAGATCGGATAGAGCACGCCGACCGCGGGCAGCATCTTGGTCGACAGCATCCACATCAGGATGTCCTTGGTGCGTTTTGACGGCACGAAGGCCATCGACCAGGCGGCCGGCACGGCGATCAGAAGGCCGAGAACGGTGGAGCCGCCGGCGATGATCACCGAGTTCCAGAGGTAGCGCATGTAGTCGGAACGCTCCTGGACGATGGCGTAGTTCTCCAGCGTCCAGTCGAAGAACAGGAACAGCGGCGGATCGTTGATCGCCTGGGCTTCGGTCTTGAAGCTGGTCAGGATCGTCCAGAGGATCGGAAAGAAGATCAAGAGGCCGATTGCCCAGGCGGCAATGGTATTGATCGTCTTGCGGCGGGTGGTAACGGCGCGTGCCATGGTGGTCCCTCCTCAGGCGTCCAGGTTCTTGCCGACGATGCGCATCAGGAAGATGGCAACGATGTTGGCGAGAATGATTGCGTAGACACCGCCCGCGGACCCGAGTCCGACGTTCTGGCTTTCCAGGACCCGCTGGAAGATCAGGTAGGTGAGCGTGCGGGTGCCGAACGAGCCGCCGGTGGTGACGAAGATCTCCGCGAAGATCGCCAGCAGGAAGATCGTCTGGATCAGGACGACGATCGTGATCGCACGCGACAGATGCGGCAGGATGATGAAGCCGAAGCGGGCCAGCGGCGGCGCGCCGTCCATTTCGGCGGCCTCGAGCTGCTCGCTGTCGAGCGACTGGATGGCGGTCAGCAGGATCAGGGTGGCAAAGGGCAGCCACTGCCAGGACACGATCAGGATGATGGAAAAGACGGACACGTCGCTCAGCCACTCGACCGGCTGGGCGCCGAAGGCCTTCCACAAATGCGCGAACAGGCCGTTGACCGGGTCCATGAACATGTTCTTCCAGACCAGGGCGGAAACGGTCGGCATGACGAAGAACGGGGCGATGACCAGGATGCGGACGATGCCCTGACCCCACATGGGCTGGTCGAGCAGGATCGACAGCAGCACGCCGAACACGATGGTGATGACGAGAACCCCGCCGACGATGACAAGCGTCGTCTGGATACTTGGCCAGAAGGCACTTGAGGAAACGAAGCGGATGTAATTGTCGAACCCGACCCAGCCGAGGTCGCCGCCGCGCAGCGGCAGAAACTTCTTGAAGGAGAAGTACAGCGTCATCGTGAGCGGGATGAGCATCCACCCGAGCAGCAGGATGACGGCAGGCGCCATCATGATGCGGGCGGCGGAGCGGGAATGCTGGGTTGCCATGGGCGCACCTGTCCTGTTGAGGGTCCGGTCGTCTTTAAAAAAATGAAGTAGGACGGAAAGGAAAGAGGGCGAGACGTGCCCGCCCTCTTCAGTCGGGGAGGAGTCCCTTAGTAGCCTGCGGCTTCCATTTCCTCGGTGACCAATGCCTGGGCCTTGGCCAAAGCTTCGTCAGGGGTTTGCTGACCGGCAACCATGGCCGAAAACTCCTGGCCGGCCGAAGTGCCGATACCGGCCCATTCCGGAATTGCGACATACTGAATGCCGACATACGGGACCGGTTCCACGGTCGGGCTGTCGGGATTGGCCGCGTTGATGCTGTCCAGCGTCATCTTGGCAAACGGCACCTTGGCATATTCGGGGTTCTCGTAGAGAGACGTCCGGCTGCCCGGGGGAACGTTTGCCCAGCCTTCCTTTTCAGCAACCAGGGCAAGGTAGTCCTTGGAAGTTGCCCAGTTGATGAATTCCTTGGCGGCTGCCTGTTTCTGGGTGCCTGCCGGAATGGCCAGCGCCCATGCCCAGAGCCAGTTCGCGCGTTTTTCAACGCCTTCCTTGTTCGGTGCCAGGGCGAAACCGACCTTGTCGGCCACCGTGGAGTCATCCGGGTTGGTCACGAAGGAGGCGGCCACGGTTGCGTCGATCCACATGCCGCACTTGCCCTGCTGGAACAGCGCCAGGTTTTCGTTGAAACCGTTCGTGGAGGCGCCCGGAGGTCCGTAGTTCGTCAGAAGGTCGTTGTAGAAGGATACGGCTTCCTTCCAGGCAGGCGTGTCGAGCTGCGGCTTCCAGTTCTCGTCAAACCAGCGGGCGCCGAAGGAGTTGGCCACGGTGGTGATGAACGCCATGTTCTCACCCCAGCCCGCCTTGCCGCGCAGGCACACGCCGTAGATTTCATTGTCCTTGTCGGTCATGGCCTTGGCGGCCGCGGCAACATCGCTCCAGGTCGGCGCTTCGGGCATTTCGAGCCCGGCCTTCTCCATCAGGTCGGTGCGATACATGATCATCGAGGACTCGCCGTAGAACGGCGCTGCGAACAGGCTGCCGTTGTGGCTGAGGCCTGCGCGCATGGCCGGCAGGATGTCATCCTTGTCGTAGTCCGCCGGCAGGTCGTCGAGGGAGACAAGCCATTCGTTGGCTGCCCAGATCGGCGTTTCGTACATGCCGATGGTCATGATGTCGAACTGGCCGCCCTTGGCGGCAATGTCCTGGGTGACGCGCTGACGCAGGACGTTTTCCTCCAGCGTGACCCATTCGACATTGTGTCCGGTTTTCGCGGTGAAGTCGTCCGTCAGGCCCTGCATGCGGATCATGTCGCCGTTGTTCACGGTCGCGATGGTGATCGTTTCGGCGAAAGCGCCCGTCGTGGTGAGCAGGGTAAGTGCAGTTGCCGCACTGAGTGCGTTCTTCCAATCCATCCTGGTTCCTCCCATGCTTGGATGTTGTCCAGAGCTTGAGCTAAAATTTATCCGGCGTCAATAAAAATTTTGCGCGCGTAAAATTTCAAGCGGACGAACGCAGTACGAGCCTTGCCGCAAAAAGGGTTTCCTGGCGGGCGTCGAAGGAGCCTCCGGCCTCGATCAGGTCGTGCAGGGTCTGGAAGGCGTGATTGGCCACGGCATCATAGTCATGCGCGGCGGTGGTCAGCGACGGGCAGGTGAAGCGGGAAAAGGGATGGTCGTCGTGCGAGGCCACCCGGAGCGCGCAGCCTTCGCCGCGTCCGACCCGGAAACCCCGCTCGTAGCAGGCCGACAGAAGCCCGATCGCCAGCCGGTCGTTGCTGCACAGGATCGTATCGGTCGGAAATCCGTGGACATCCAGTATCCTGAGCGCTCCATCACGCCCGATTTCCTCGAACGCCCAGCCTTCGCCCTCGACCTTGAGGACGTGCGGCTCGAAGCCCAGTTTTTCCATCATTTCAAGATAGGCTGCCCTGCGCTTGTTGGCGTTCGGGTTCGCAGGCGTGCTCATTTCGAAAAAGCAGGGCGGTTCACCTGATCGTGTCAGATACTCGACGGTCTGCGACACGAAGCTGTAATTGTCAGAGCCGACAAAGGCTTCTCCGATCCCTTCCAGGTTGCTGTCGAACAGGACGGTGGGCACGTCATTGCAGAACCGCTCAATGGCCGACCGGTCCGAGGCCCGCCCCAGCGGGGCCAGCAGAACGCCTGCCGGCTTCAGCGACCGGAGGCTGTTGAGAATGTCCTTTTCGAATTCCTGCTCGCCGTGGGAGTTGAACAGGATCGGCCAGAAGCCGGCGTCGACGCAGCGCCGTTCGATCTTGCGGGCGATTTCCGCAAAGAAGGGGTCGGCGAGATAGGGCACCACGATGCCGATGTTCTTGGTCAGGCGCCGGTTCTGGTTGATCGCGAAGATGTTCGGGCGGAAGTCGTAGCGTTCCAGCGCTTCTTCGATTCGGGCACGGGTCGACTGGCGCACACTTTCCGGATCGTTGAAATACTTTGACACCGTGGGCCTTGAAATTCCGCTGACGGAGGCGAATTCCTCCATGTTCCTGATTTTTCGATCCGTCATGGGCCCGTCTGTTGCTCCGTCCGGTTTGTTCTGGTTTCCGGTCTGTCTTCGCATCACAGCCAAGGCCGGCGCGAAATTTATCGCGAGTAAAATAACAACTTTACAATAGAAACTTTTTCCATGCGGTCAAGATTCGTCGGCTGATCGACAGCAGGGGGGCGAGGGCACGCGTTGTGCCAGGCAGGACAATGCCGGCTTCGGGGGCTTTGAATTTGACCGGAAGTGTGGCGCCGGAGATCTGGTACCTGCTGGTCCATTGCGAGAAACGCATAAGGAACGGGCTCCCGAGGACCGGACCAATTCAACTTGACGTCAGCCGAACCAGCGCTTTTTCCAGCGGCGGAATCCGCCGGTCGCTTCCGTCGCCCGTCTTTGCGCCTCGCTCGTCGCCTGCTCGACGTTCTCGCCGACATCGTCAACGAAGTCGTCGATTCCCTCGACAATCGGATCGACGTGCTTGCGCTTGAGCGCGCGGATGGTTCTGAAAATCAGATAGCCCAGCAGGCCGAGGACGAGGAAGAACAGAATGTCGAACCAGGGGATCAGAAAGACATTCGGTCCCGAGACCCGCTCGATGCTGATGACATTCGGAAAGATCGTGAACAGCTTGATCCGCCAGCCGTAATGGGTGACGGCAACCCAGACGTCGCCTCCCTTCTTGGCCAGGTCCTGGGCCTGGGCGGTGATGTTGGAGCTGTCGAACTTGAAATAGGGCGGCCAGCCCCAGTCGGTATCCTCGTTGCGGTAGACCCGGGGCTCGCCGTTCGGCCAGACGGCATTGATGAAGCGGACGTCCCGTGTCCAGTTCTTGTTGGTGCCGGCATCGGGCGCTGCCCAGAACAGCGACGAGGAGCCGATGTCCATGCGCTTGACGTCCGTGCCGACGATCCGCACCACGTCGCGCCCGGGCAGCGTGTAGTGGAGAAAGGCCACGACGACCAGAAGCACCGGGATGCCGATGATCCACTTAAGAAATTTCATCGCTCTCAGTCCCTGTCGTCGTCATCGTCATCATCGTCGTCGTCGTCGCGATCGTCGTCCCTCGGAATGGCGCCCCATGGTCCCATGTTCCTGCCGAAACCGATGTCGTCGCCGTCTTCCGCCATGTCGCGTTCCGCTCCGAACAGTTCCTCGCGTGTGCCGACCTTGTCGACCATGTATTCGTCGGCGAGGAACTGTGCCGCATAGGTTTTCTTCGCCTCGCTCCATGTCACGTAATGGGCGTAGAACGCATCCTTGTGGCAGATGAAAAGCTGCCGGAAGTCGAGCGGTGTCAGCTCGGCCAGCAGCTTGTTCACCAGCGGCTTGTCCCGGTGGCTGCGCGACCTCAGGAGATAGAAATAGGCCGGATCGTCCGGGGAGGGCCAGCGCATGCTGCCGCCCGCGGAAAGACGGCGGACCGCCTCTTCCAGCGAGTGATATTCCGCCGGCAGGTCCTTCTGGTACTTGCGTTTGAGGGCCCTGAGGTCGCGGCGGGAAAGCCCGGAAAGGTCCTCTCCCTTGTCGGCCGCCGTGTCGATGACGATGAAATCCAGCTTCTGCTTCAGGATGTTCACGGCCTTGCCGTTGCCGGCCTCGAAGATCGGCTCGACCAGCGCATTGCGCGTCAGGAAGTCGGCAATCTTATCCCGGTCTTCTAGGTTCAGAAGACGCTTCACCGGAAGCTTGTCGTCCGTCTCCAGCTTGCCGGAGGCGATGCAGGCCGTTTCCTTCATGTCGCGGAAGATGTAGAGCCCGCCGAAATGGACCGTATGGAAGTTGCCCTGTTCGAAGCGCGGAAACTTCAGCGACAGCGGCGTGCGGATGATGTCGCCGGTGTGCTTGGCCAGTTCGATCATCTCGGCGATCAGGACATCGTCCCACCAGGCATCCGGTTCGCTCACGAATTGTTCGATCTTGTCGGCCAGTTCTTCGCCGGCCTCCGAATGACCGCCGACCGTGTCCGCGTCCACGTCGATGGCGTTCAGGTGAAAGAGGTCGAGCGGTGACTTGAGCGAATAGATGGAATTCACCAGCTCGCCGACGACACAATCCCGGATCGACAGCGCGAAGAGCTGTTCCTCGTTTTCGTCGATGAACCGCCTGAGAAGATGGCGCGAGGTGGAGAACTTCGCATTGAGCAGCGGCGCGGTCTTCTGCTCCACCGTGAGCAGGATGAACTGGCGGTTGCAGCCGTTGGGATTGAGGTAAAGCTCGTCGCCCAGCTCGTCACCGACTTCGGGCGAATAGCCGGAGATATCGATGTGAAACGCGTCGAGCCCGGTCCGTTTTCCGGTCAGGTGCTCCAGCGCCCGGTTGTACCGGCCGACCATGGAGGGCGAAGTCACCTCCACGAGATTCCCGTACATCAGGCCGTGTTTCACCAGTCTCATCATGGGCGTTTTGCTTCCATGAAGCGGCGCTTGGCTTCTTCCATGCGCTGCATCTCCCGGACCGCGTTTTCAATCGCGGCTTCATCGGACTTGTCCGCGTAACGGAATTCGCTGTCGGCGTAGCGGTTGATTTCCTGGATCACCATCTCGACCGTGATCGGCTGCGCCAGATCCGCGATCATCGCCTTCTTGGTGTCATAGTCCCTGAACAGGAACAGTTCCGGATTTTCCATCCACTCGTCCGGCAGCTCGAAATCCATCGCCCGCACCTTGATGGCGTCGGTGATGTTCTTGATCGCTCGGCCGGTGAAGCGATCGTCCGCCTCCTGGATGGCCTTCAGATAGGCGCCGAGCTTGGCGATCGTGTCGAGGTCGCCGATCTGCTCCCGCACCTTGTCGAAGACATTCAGAAGCGCGTCCTCCTGCGGCCGCAAATGACGGTCGTAGGACGCGGCGACCGCTTTCTTGATCGCCTGGGCCTCGAAAAGGTCGTGATCGCCGACCGGGATCGAATGGTTCTTGCCCAT
>NZ_JBNKYW010000234.1:0-42383 GCF_050301095.1 Roseibium sp. | reverse complement strand
CAATCCGATGACAAAAGCGAAAACGACGCCGAAGCATGAACTCTTCAGGAGAGCCCGGCCTTGGCGCAGCGTCCGCCACCACCTGCTATGCCGAAGTCACGCTGAAGCCTTGCAACCGCTCAGGGGCAGCCGGGCGTCATGGAAGTGCCTTCCGAACCTGCATCGACACATTCTCCGGGAGGACCGTCCGGTCCGGCATCCACCCCCAGTGCGCTGTCGATTGGCGGCGGATCGCTGTTTTCAACTTGTCCGCCGCATAGACCGCTTGTCTGACAGCCCGCCAGTGCCAAAAGAACCACAAAGTGCACAGAGCTAAGATTTTTTAAGTCTTGAAACCATCGTTTTTCCAATCCACTTGAAATAGATCCTGTTAAAAAAACGACTGATACGTACGGCAACGCCGCATTCATTCAAGGACAATAAGTTCCGCGCGGAAAACGATATTCCGCAACCAAAACAACCGCTGGCAGAGAATGCCGGACAGCACATCAAAATGTCATCCGGCCCGCGCGAACCTTCGCTCTCTATTGCGCGGTCCAGTCGCCGTCCACCGGGATCGTTGTCCCGGTCACGTTATGCGCGACCGGATTGCACAGCCAGAGGGCCAGTTCACCGATTTCAGACGGGTCGGATGTGCGGATGGAGGGCTGCTTTTCCTTTAGAAGATCGGCAATGCCCTTGTCGCGGTCCCCACCGAAGTGCTCGGCACGCGCCGCCACCTGCGGCTCGATGATCGCGGTCTCCGTCCAGCCCGGGGCAATGCAGTTGACGGTCACGCCGCCTGTGGCCTTTGTGCCGGCCGCCGCATATTCCAGCGCCGCCACCTTGCTCATGCCGACAACACCGAATTTGGAGGCCACGTAAGGAGCCTTGTTGACGGAGGCGACCAGCCCGTGCACGGACGCAATGTTGATGACCCGGCCGAAACCGCGCTCCGCCATGCCGGGCAAGGCAAGACGCATGGTGTGGAAGACGCCTGAGAGATTGACCCCGATGATCGCGTCCCAGGTGTCGGCGTCGGCTTCCGCCAGACTGACGGTTTTCTGGATACCGGCATTGTTGACCAGTATGTCCGGCCCGCCCCATTCGGCGACAGCTGCCATCATGATCTCGATGGCGGCGACATCACGCATGTCGGCATCGAAGAACCGTGCGTCCGGCGCGCCTGCCGCCTTGAGGGTTGCCACGGCTTCCTCGGCCTGTCCGGGGCTTGCCAGTCCATGCACCGCGATGCGCGCGCCCGCCACCGCCAGCGCCTTTGCGACCGCAAGGCCGATCCCCTGAACCGAACCCGTGACAAATGCCGTTCTGCCGGAGAGATCGCTCATGCTGTTTCCTCCGAATTGAGCATCTCTCTCAGATCCGTTTTCAAGATCTTGCCGTAGTTGTTTTTAGGTAGAACCGGCAGAAACCGGTACTCCTTGGGCCGCTTGAAGCGGGCGATACGGTCGAGGCAAAGCGCATCCAGCTCCGCTGCCTGAGCTTCTTTTCCTTCGTGGCAGGCGACGAAAGCCACCACGACCTCGCCCCATTCGGGATCTTTCTGACCGACAACGGCAACTTCATGAACCGCCGGATGGGTGAGGAGCACCTCCTCCACTTCACGCGGATAGATGTTGCTGCCACCGGAAATGATCACGTCCCTGGAGCGGTCCTGAAGGGTGACATAGCCGTCTTCGTCCATACGGCCCATGTCGCCGGTCCACAGCCAGCCGTTGCGGATTGTCTTCGCGGTCGCCTCCGGGTTCTGCCAATAGCCCTTCATCACCGTCGCCCCGGTCACGACGATCTCGCCTACCTCGCCGCGCGGCAGTTCCTTACCTGCCTCGTCGACTATGGCCACCCGGACGACCGATTGCGCGGTTCCCACCGAATTCAGCCGCTCCCGCCAGCGCGGGTGCTCGCGCTCGCTCACCTCATTGCGCGGCAAGGCCGTGATGCCCATCGGGCATTCCCCCTGGCCGTAGATCTGCACGAAGCGCGACCCCATCACCTCGACAGCCTCCAGGATGTCAGCCTCATACATCGGCCCGCCCGCATAGACGATGGTCCGCAGCCCCCGCCCCGTCGATCCGGCTACCTTTGCCGCGTCCACCAGCCGGCGCACCATTGTCGGCGCGGCGAACATGGAAACTGACCCGATCACCGGCGCGATCTTCAGGATTTCTGCCGCGTCGAAGCCGCCGCTTTCCGGCACCACATGGCGCGCGCCCTTCATGACGTGCATGAAATTGTAAAGCCCGGCGCCATGGCTCATCGGCGCCGCATAAAGGATCGCGTCCTGTGGTTTGACGTCGTCGACATCCACAAAGTAACTCAGGCTCATCGAGGTGAGATTGCCGCAGGTGATCATCACGCCCTTCGGCCGGCCCGTGGTTCCGGACGTGTAAAACAGCCAGGCGAGATCTTCGGCCTCCAGCGGCACCGGTTCAGCCATGGGAACGCCCTGTCGCATGGCCCCGAATTCGCCCCCTTGCAAGGAAATGACGGCGACCGTGCCCGCAACGACCGGTGCCAGGGCTGCCGCTGACTTGTCGTCGGCAAAGACAAGGGCCGCGCCGGAATTCTCGATCATCCAGGCAGCTTCCCGGGCATGCAGCTTGGCATTGATCGGAACGGCGGCGGCCCCGATCCACCAGATGCCGTAGAGCGCCTCCAGATATTCCGTTCTGTTTGAAGAAAACAGCGCCACCCGATCACCCTTGCCGATCCCGCGCCCGGTAAGGGTCGCGCCAATCGCGGCGGCATTGCGCGCGAATTCCGCATAGGTTGCCTTGCGCTCGGTGCCTTCCAGCAGTGCCGGTGCCCCTGGGCAGCGGCGCGCGGTCCGGTGCAGCCATTCCGCAGGATTCATGACCTTGCCTCGAGGATGGAACAGTAGTTCGCAACACCCGAACCGCCCATATTGAAGACCGCGGCAAGTTCGGCGCCGGGCACTTGCATCTGCCCGGCCGTGCCGGTGACCTGCCGGGCCGCCATGACATGCATGGAAACGCCGGTTGCCCCGACCGGATGGCCCTTGGCCTTCAGCCCTCCGGACAGGTTTACCGGCGGCCGACCACCGCGCACCGTGCCACCGTCCCTGACGAGCCGGGCACCCTGCCCTTTCTCCGCCAGCCCCATGGCCTCGTAGATCAGGAGTTCGGCAATGGTGAAGCAGTCGTGGACTTCGGCAAGATCGAGATCGTCAACTCCGATCCCCGCCGCCTCGAAAGCCTGTGCAAAGGCTTGCCGCGCGCCTGTCAGTTCGGTGATGTCCCGGCGGGACATCGGCAGGAAGTCGTTTACCTGGACGCTTGCGCGGAACCCCACCTGGCGTGGGAAATCCGAAGCCATGTCGTCGGCCGTCATGACCAGAGCAGCTGCCCCGTCGCTGATGAGGGAACAATCGGTCATGCGCAGCGGGGGTGCGATCACCGGGTTCCTGTCGGACACCGTGTTGCAGGCCTCGAAGCCGAGATCCTTGCGCAGATGCGCCAGCGGATTGTCGAGCGCGGCCGCGTGGTTCTTGGCGGCGATCCTGGCAAGCGCCTCGGACTGATCGCCGTATGCCTGGAAATAGGCCTGAGCGAAGCGGGCGAAAATCTGCGGGAAGGAAACGCCGGCCTCCTCCGTCTGGTAGGACGCCCCGGCCAGTGCCCTGGTCACGCCTTTCGTGTCCTGTTCGGTCATCTTTTCGGCACCCAGAACCAGCGCGGTCCGGATCCGTCCGGAGCGAATGGCGTCGCGCGCGGCATAGACGGCGGCAGATCCGGAAGCGCAGGCGTTCTCGACCCGCGTCGCCGGCTTGAACCGCAGGGCCGGGTCGAGCCCCAGCACCAGCGACGACGCAAAGGCGTCCGGCACCAGGGCATTGTTGAAATGCCCGAGCCAGATGGCATCGACATCGCCGGCCGGCAATCCGGCATGCTCCAGCGCCTCTCCCGCGGCCTCGAGGATCAGGTCCTCGAAGGTCTTGTCCTTCAGTGCGCCAAAAGCTGTGTGTCCCCAACCGACTATATGTGCGTCCATGCTTGCCTCCTCTGTCGGCCTTTCAGATACTACCGCCGCCTCATGGGGGATATTCCGTCTATTTACGTAACGGGGAGAGCATGGAAGACGCCGCTGTCATTGCCTTCGACAACGCGCCGGTCGGGCTGGTTTACACGGAAAACCGGGATATCAGGCGCTGCAACAGCCGCTTTGCGGAGATGTTCGGCTACGAAGAAGAAGACCTGACCGGCCAATCGCTTTCGATCCTCTATCCGTCCTCGGAGGAGTTCCACCGGATCGGTCAGATCGGCGCTCAGAAAATGATGGGAACCGGCAGATATCGGGACGAGCGGATCATGCGCCGGCGGTCCGGCGAATTGTTCTGGTGCCGTGTCCGCGGCCAGTCCCTTGACCCCGCCGCTCCCTTCGCCCAGGCCGTCTGGACCTTCGCCGACATATCCGAGGACCGTCCGCTTGCCGAAATGAGCATGCGGGAGCGTCAGGTCGCGAAACTGCTGGCCGAGGGGCAGACCTCCAAGGAAATCGCCCGCAGTCTCGGCATCTCGCCGCGCACCGTCGACGTCCACCGTGCACGGCTGATGAAGAAATTCAGCGCGAAAAACAGCCTCGAACTCATTGCCCAGATCGCGGGAATCCCGCTTTGAGTGAGGACCGGGCAACCGGTCGGAAAGGTTGCCCGGGCTGACAGATCACAGGCACAGGGGCTCGCCACATTCCATGCTCCTGCCGTGCGCCTTGGTCCTGTGGCTGATTTGCGGTAGAATTGTCGTTCCTCTCCTGAGGAGGAGGACGACGAATGGCTATCGCTGTTGTACTCATTCTGATCGTCATCGGCTCGCTCGTGTTTCACTTGCTGAGCCCCTGGTGGTTGACGCCAATAGCGTCAAATTGGACCTACATCGACAATACCCTTGTCATCACTTTCTGGATTACCGGGGCGGTGTTTGCTGCGGTTGTCCTTTTCATGGCCTACTGCCTTATCCGTTTCAGGCACAAGGCAGGCTCGAAGGCAGCCTACGAACCGGAGAGCAAACGGCTTGAAACCTGGTTGACGGTCGTTACGAGCATCGGTGTGGCCGCACTGCTCGCACCCGGTCTCTATGTTTGGGCTCAATTCGTCAACCCGCCTGCGGATGCGCGCGAGGTTGAAGTCATCGGCCAGCAATGGCAATGGAGTTTTCGCCTGCCGGGTGAAGACGGAAAGCTGGGCAGTGCCAATAACAGTCTGATTTCTTACGAAAATCCCTTGGGGATCAATCCGGACGATCCCGACGGGCAGGATGATATCGTGATCGAGGCGGATGACCTTCATCTGCCCATCGGCATTCCGGTCAAGGTTCTCTTGCGCTCCGTCGATGTGCTGCACGATTTTTACGTGCCGGAGTTCCGGGCCAAAATGGACCTCATCCCGGGCACGGTGACCTACTTCTGGCTCACGCCCACACGCACCGGAAGCTTTGAGGTCCTGTGTGCGGAACTCTGCGGAACCGGTCACGGTTTCATGCGTGGCACCGTGATTGTCGACAAGGACGAAGACTATCAGGCCTGGCTTCAGGATCAGGAGACATTTGCAGAATTGGCCGCCGGAACGCCGGTGAAAACAATCGCCGAGCTGCAGCCCTGAGAGGGAAGACAAACAAGGCAGGCAAGGAAACAGGAGGCGTTGAAGGAACCGGCCTTGGATCGGCCTTGCAAGCGCAGATAAGGAGCAGCGGGGAGTAAGAGGAGATGGTAGACTTTACATCTCAGGTGGCAAATGCCGTCGCGCCCGCGGAAGCCGAGGACGTTGAACTTTACCACCCCAAGAGCTGGTGGACGAAGTATGTCTTCTCACAGGACGCGAAAACCATCGCCATTCAGTATTCCGGCACCGCTATCGCAATCGGTCTGGTTGCCCTGGTGTTGTCCTGGCTCATGCGGCTGCAACTGGGTTTCCCCGACACCTTCTCCTTTATAACGCCAGAAGCCTATTACCAGTTCATCACCATGCACGGCATGATCATGGTGATCTATCTGCTGACCGCACTGTTTCTGGGTGGATTCGGCAATTACCTGATCCCCTTGATGGTGGGCGCGAGGGACATGGCCTTTCCCTATGTCAACATGCTCAGTTTCTGGATCTATCTGCTCGCCGTCCTGGTGCTGGTTTCGAGTTTCTTCGCCCCCGGCGGTCCGACCGGCGCGGGGTGGACGCTTTACCCGCCACAGGCCATCCTGTCCGGAACGCCGGGAGGCCGTGACTGGGGCATTCTTCTGATGCTCTTCTCGCTGGTGCTGTTCATCATCGGCTTCACCATGGGCGGTCTGAACTATGTCGTGACCGTTCTGCAATGCCGCACGCGCGGCATGACCTTGATGCGCCTGCCCCTGACGGTCTGGGGAATATTCACCGCGACGGTCATGGCCCTGCTCGCATTTCCGGCCTTGTTTGTCGCCGGTGTGATGATGCTCTTTGACAGGCTGTTGGGCACCAGTTTCTTCATGCCCACGCTCGTGGAGCTGGGTCAGCATCTCGAATACGGCGGCGGCAGCCCGATCCTGTTCCAGCATCTATTCTGGTTCTTCGGCCACCCTGAAGTCTACATCGTCGCCCTGCCCGCATTCGGCATCGTTTCGGACCTGATCAGCACACATGCACGCAAGAATATCTTCGGCTACCGCATGATGGTCTGGGCGATTGTTGCAATCGGCGCGCTCAGCTTCATCGTGTGGGCACACCACATGTATGTAAGCGGCATGAACCCCTGGTTCGGCTTCTTCTTCGCCACCACCACGCTGATCATCGCGATCCCGACCGCGATCAAGGTCTATAACTGGGTGCTGACGCTGTGGCGCGGTGACATCCATTTCACCTTGCCGATGCTGTTTGCGCTCGCTTTCATCGTTACCTTCATCAATGGCGGTCTGAGCGGACTGTTCCTCGGTAACGTGGTCGTCGACGTGCCGCTGTCGGACACTATGTTCGTCGTTGCCCATTTCCACATGGTCATGGGCGTGGCACCGATCCTGGTGATCTTCGGCGCGATCTATCACTGGTATCCGAAAGTCACGGGGAGAATGCTGAACGAGGTGCTTGGCCGGATCCATTTCTGGGTCACCTTTGTCGGCGCCTACGCAATCTTCTTCCCGATGCATTACGTCGGCCTGGTCGGCGTGCCGCGGCGCTACCCAGAACTCGGAGATGCGGCTTTCATCCCGGCTTCCGTTGATACGCTGAATGCCTTCATCAGCATAGCGGCCTTCATCGTCGGCGCTGCCCAGATCCTGTTCCTGTTCAATCTCCTCTGGAGCCTGCGGTACGGGCGCAATGCGGGCGGCAATCCCTGGCGCGCCACTTCGCTGGAATGGCATACGCCGTCAACACCGCCACCGCATGGGAATTGGGGATCAGAGCTGCCGGTGGTTTACCGGTGGGCCTATGACTACAGCGTCCCCGGTGCGAAAGAGGACTTCATAGCGCAGAACGATCCGTGGCCGGCGCCGCCCGAAGGAACCACGGCATGAGCATCATCCTGAGCTTCCTCATTATCCTCTTTTGCACGGCCGGCTGGTGGCTGGCACGGCAAAACCTGCTGTCGAAACCCTGGCTGGAGAAAGGAGCTCCGGCCGCTGGCCCGGATCCGGCAACCCGAAGCAGGCAGACAGCCAGGATCGGACTTGGGGTCTTTCTCACAGTCGTCGGGGCTCTTTTTGCCCTGTTTGCCAGTGCCTATTTCGAGCGCATGGGATTGCCGGACTGGAGATCTTTTCCCCTGCCCGGGCTTTTGTGGCTCAATACGGGCATTCTGATCGCCAGCAGTGTCGCCCTGCATTGCGCTTTGCTGGACGCCCGAAACGACGCATTGCGTCAGGCCCGCCGGGGTCTCGTCGTCGCAGGAGCTGCCAGCCTGCTCTTTCTCGTCGGACAGTTCACGGTCTGGCTGCAACTGGTCGGCAATGGAGTTGTCGTGACCACCAACCCGGCCGTAACCTTTTTCTATCTTCTGACAGGCCTCCATGGTCTCCACATTGTAGGAGGCCTGATCGCCCTCTCCCGCACTCTTGCCAGTGCATGGAACACTGACAATGGCGGCAAGCTTTTGCTGAGGCTCGAACTTTGCGCCGCATATTGGCATTTCCTGTTGTTCGTCTGGCTCGCCATTGTCGTCGTGCTGACCGGATGGGCTGACAAAATCATCATCACATGCAGCCAACTCCTGAGCTGAAGGAGGAAAGCCATGAGTGAAAATTCGCAAAATGTCATGGAAACGGCGCCGCCGCGTCTTTCGGGGATGCGCGGGATCGTTGACGATTGGTCGTCCGATCAGCGAGCGTTCAAGAATGTCTCCTGGGGGAAGGCCATGATGTGGATCTTTTTACTCAGCGACACCTTCGTTTTCGCCTGCTTTCTGATTGCCTATATGACAGCAAGATCATCGACAGTCGTGCCCTGGCCTAATCCGAGCGAAGTTTTTGCCCTTCATATAGGCGGCGTGGAAATGCCGCTCATCCTGATCGCCATCATGACCTTTGTCCTGATTTCTTCCAGCGGCACCATGGCAATGGCCGTCAACTTCGGGTACCGCCATGCCCGCAGGAAGACAGCCGCACTCATGTTGGCAACCGCCGTGCTCGGCGCGACCTTTGTCGGCATGCAGGCATTCGAATGGACAAAACTGATCGTCGAAGGCGTCCGGCCCTGGGGAAATCCCTGGGGAGCGGCGCAGTTCGGATCGTCCTTTTTCATGATCACGGGCTTTCACGGCACACATGTCACCATTGGCGTGATTTTCCTCCTGATCATCGCACGGAAGGTTCTGCGCGGCGACTACGACAAAGGCCGGCGCGGTTTCTTCACGAGCCGCAAGGGCCGCTACGAATGCGTCGAGATCATGGGTCTCTACTGGCATTTCGTCGACCTCGTGTGGGTCTTCATCTTTGCATTCTTCTATCTCTGGTAGGAGGGAACAATGACACAGGCTGGCGCACAGCAACACGGTATCGCACATCACGCTTTCGAAGGCGGGACGGCGTCCGGACAAGCCGCAACGGACCATCAGGAGCACCCCATCCGTGTTTATCTGGTCGTCTGGGCCTGGCTGTTCATTCTGAGTGCGGGATCCTATCTGGTCGATTTCTTCGGAGTGGAAGGCTATCTGAGGTGGACCCTGATCCTGTCCTTCATGATCCTGAAGGCCGCCCTGATCATCGCTGTCTTCATGCATATGGCCTGGGAGCGGCTTGCGCTCGTTTATGCCATCCTGCTTCCGCCAGTTGCCGTTCTGGTCTTCGTGATCATTATGTCCCTGGAGTCCGACTACACGTTCCTTTCGCGAAGTCTCTTCCCGGGTTCCGGCTGATCGGCCCTGGATTGGCGCCAAACCGCACCGTCACGTGCCCGTGGCGTCGATAGCTTGCGGTGATCTTTCATGGAAACAGGACCGGCGGACCTCTCGACCGCCACATCCGGGCCAGCGCTGACCACCCGACAGTTCCAAGACCGACTTGCGGTCTCGATACAGAGGAACTCAAACGTCTATCGACGCGGTCTAGCGGAGCGCGACCGGCTGGGTTCATCCGGACGCGCTCTGCCTGTTATTTGGAGGTGTCTACAACCTTGCGGTAAAAATGCCAGGTCGAATGCGCCAGTATGGGCAGGACAAGCGCGAGCCCGATCATGAGAGGCACGAAACCCAGCAACAGCCCGGCGGCCACGATGAAGCCCCAAAGCAAAACCTGGACAGGGTTCACGAAGAACGCGGCAACCGAAGTCTTGATCGCAAAATAGGCTCCCACATCCTGATCAAGCAGCAGCGGCAGGGAGACAACGGAAACCACAAGGGCTGCCAGAGCGAACAGGAACCCCACCGCGTTGCCGACAATGATCAGTGTCCATCCCTTTGACGTGGTGAGGACGTCATAAAGGAACGGCAGCAAGGCTTCCGGAGGCATCGGACTGTAGAGCTTGATGTAAAGCAACTGGGCGGTGAACATCCAGGCCACGAACAGCCCGACCAGCAGGGCACCGACGAACATGATGGCCGGCATGGCAGGAGACCGCCATACCGTCAGCGCGTGGATCCAGGATGTGTCGAGATTCTGCTCGCGCCGCCGGCTGATTTCATAGAGGCCGATTGCCGCGAACGGTCCAACCAAGGCAAATCCGGTCACCAAGGGGTAGATCAACTGCAGATATTCCTGTTCAAACGCCCATTTGAACAGAATGAATCCCACGATCGGATAGATCATCGCAGCAAAGACAAGGTGTGACGGCTTTTCCTTGAAGTCTTCGAAGCCTTGCCGCAAGGCATCGAACACATCGTTGGTCGTGATATGCCGGACCTTGATGTTTTCCACCATATGGTGGACGTCGTCAAAAACGTGAAAATGGGCCATAGCTTTCCCTCCAACAGCAGTTGGAACGGGTCGCGGCTTCAGGCGCCGCCGCACTGCGTGAATGAGCACGCAAGGCCGCAACCTGTCTGTAGCGAAATTATACACCGTATTGGCAGTTTTGTCCCGGTTGCTGCCCGAAGCTCATCAAACCTTGATCACCGTCCCGGTCTCTCCATTCAGGAGCCGGCGGAGGTGGAAACTGGCAAGTCGGTCGTCAGCGTTGCGGCTGACGAGGGCGGCGAAGGCACCGACGGCACCCGGGTCCCCCGCTTCCATCTGGGAGAAGGCTGCGGCATAGGCTTTCGTGTCCTCCCGCGAATAATCCTCGGTGTTGAGCGGCTCGAAGGCCCGTATCGGTTCGCCGCGCCCCCGAAGCAACAGATCCCCAACCGGCCTGCCACGAAAGTCCTCCGCCTTTTCGGCCAGGGTACGGCTCACGCAGATGCGCGTCCCCAGCACCTTGTTGGCTTCCTCGAGGCGAGCCGCCACGTTGATGGTGTCGCCGTAGGCGCTGTAGTCGAAGAACCGGCCGCCGCCGAAATTGCCCACGACCGCCGACCCGGCGTGAGCGCCGATGCGCGTGTGGCCGAGCGAGATATCCTCGGCCCTGCACCGTTCGCAAAAAGACTGCGCAAACGCATCCAGCGCAAGCGCGCAAGCAACAGCCCGGGTAGCATGATCAGGTTGCTCCGAAGGGGCACCGAACAGGACATGGATCGCATCGCCGATGATCTTTGCGACCGTGCCGTCGTGATCGAACACGATATCGGTCATTCCCATCAGGTATTCGTTCAGCAGGTTGCCCAGCACCTTCGGGTCGGTTGCCTCCACCAGCGGCGTGAAGCCGGTCAGGTCGGTAAACAGCGAAACGACATCGCGCCGGGTGCCCCCAAGGTCCAGCGCATCGCTGCCGGAGGCCAGTCTTTCCGCGAGATTGGGCGAGAAGTACCGTGACAATGCGGCCCGGGCCTGGTCAGCCGCCGCCTGGCGGCGTTGCGCCTCTCGCAAGGCCTCGATGTGCCGGAGCGTCTTGTCGATCGTCGCCTCCAGATCGGCGAAGTCGATCGGCTTGGTGACAAAATCGAACGCCCCCCGGTTCATGGCAATGCGGATATTGGCCATGTCGCTGTAGGCGGACACCATGATGGTGGTCAGCTCGCGGTCCTGCTCCTGCAGCTGCGTCAGCAGGGAGAGCCCGTCCATGCGCGGCATGTTGATGTCGCTCAGAACCATGTTGACGTTCCGGTTTTCCTCCAGAACCGACAGGGCCTCGACGCCGTCATGTGCGAACAAAAAGTCCAGCGTGCCGTCGCGGATCTGCTTGCGGAATTTCTGGACCAGCAGGGCTTCCAGATCCGGTTCGTCATCGACAACAAGGACACAGGTGCTCATAGGGCCTGCTCGACACGTGTCTCGATTTCTCCGCGCAGCGCCGCGAAGTCGATCGGTTTCGTCAGTAGGGCTTCGGCGCCGCCGGCCATGGCCCTGTCCTGGGTGTCCGCATCGCCGTAAGCGGTGATCATGATAACGGGCACATCCGGCCGGATTGCCCTGGCCTTAGGCAGCAGGTCCAGCCCGCTCATGCCCGGCATGTTGATGTCCGACAGGATCAGAATAAGCGTTGCATCGCCGGCCTTTTCAATCCGCCCGAGCGCCTCGGCCGCTGACCGGGCGAATTCCATCGTGAACCGGTGCGCCCGCAGTTCCCGGCGGAATTGCTGGCGGAAAAGCAGCTCCACGTCCGCTTCGTCGTCAACCACCAGGATGAGCGGGTTCATACCTTCACCTCCGTGCGGGATCCGGAAATGCTCCTTGTTGCAGCATTGCGGGGCAGAACGATGCGGAACTCGGTGTGTTGCCCCGGCACCGTGTCGACGTCGATCGACCCCAAGTGCTGCTTGACGATGATGTCGTGGCTGAGCGAGAGCCCGAGCCCGGTGCCCTCCCCTGGCGGCTTGGTCGTGAAAAACGGATTGAACATCTCTTCTACGACGGTGGCCGGAATACCCGTGCCGTTGTCGCGGATTCGGATCTCCACGCTCTTGCCGAGGTTTTTGGTCGCTGCCGAGAGCGTCGGTTCGTAACTCCCTGCCGGTTCGGCTCCCGCGCGCTTGCGCGTCGCGTAAAAGCCGTTGGAAATGATATTGAGCAGAACCCGGGTGATTTCCTGAGGAAAGAGATCGACGTCTCCGGCCTCCGGATCGAACTGCTTTTCCAGAGTGATGTTGAAGTCGCGGTTTTCGGCCCGCGCGCCGTGATAGGCAAGATTGACGCTCTCCTCGACCAGCGCATTGACGTCCACAGGACGGCTTTCCTCCGCGCCCTGACGGGAATGCAGCAGCATGTTCTTGACGATGGAATCGGCGCGCCTGCCGTGCTGGACGACCTTCTCGAGATTGCCTTTCAGCATCTCCATGAGCTCTTCGACATTCTCACGCGTCGAACCCTGCAGCCCTAGTCCGGAAATCTCTTCGCCCAGTTCTTCGATGAGTTCGACGGACAGCGAGGAAAAATTATTGATGAAATTGAGCGGGTTCTTGATTTCATGGGCGATCCCCGCGGTCAGCTGGCCGAGGGAGGCAAGCTTCTCCGTCTGGACAAGCCGGTCCTGGGCATTGCGCAATTCTTCCAGGGACCGCGCCAGTTCCTCGGTGCGCGCCTGTACCTCGCCGAACAGGCGTGCATTCTCGATGGCGATCACGGCCTGATCGGCAAAGGCGGTCACGACCTTGATGTGCCGGTCGCTGAAGGGGCTCACCTCCTTGCGCGTGACAATAAAAACGCCGATCGGTTCGCCTTCCCGCACCAGCGGCACGCCCAGAATGGAGCGGTACTGGCCGAGGCGCTGATAGTCTGTTGCCGTGTAATCGGGATCGGCGAGCACATCGGGAACGTGAATGGGTTCGCCTGTCAACGCGACCCGGGAGGCGACGCCTTCGGTTCCGGCCCTGAAGGGATGTTCCGCGGCATAGGCAACCAGTTCATTTGAAAACCCGTAACTGGAGACCCAGGTGAACAGGTCGCCGGAACGGCGGAGGATGCAGGCCTGTTCCGCCTCGCACAGACGGGCGGCAGACTGGGCCAGCGTGTCCAGAACGACCTGCAGGTCGAAAGCGGACCGGCTGATGGTCTGCAGGACCTCCGAAGTCGCGGTCTGCTGGTCCAATGCCTCGCTGAGGTCGGCACTTCTGGCCTGCACCTGCTCGAACAGCCGCACGTTTTCAATGGCGATCACGGCCTGATCGGCAAAGGTGTTGAGCAGCTGGACCTGCCGGTCGGAGAACAGTCCGGGTTCCGACTTGCCCACGCCTATAGCGCCGATCGGTTTGCCGTTTCGCAACATCGGAACGGCGAGGATGGAGCGAAAGTTAGCGGCAACGGCGACATCATTTTCGTATTGTTCGTCTTCCAGAAGATCTTCAATCTGAATGGGTTTGCCTTCCAGCACGGCCCTGCCTCCGGCCTGTGTCCGGTCGGGTTTGCGCGGGTAATAGGTCTTGTAAATCTCGCTGATCTTGGAATTGAGGCTGTTCGTTGCAGCCACATGGAGAAACTCGCCATCGTAGAGATAGACGACGCTCACGATCGCGTTGCAAAGCCGCTCACCGCTTTCGGCAATCACTTCAAAGACCGGCTGGGCATCGGTCGGCGAGCGGCCGATGATGGACAATACCTCACTCGTCGCAACCTGTTGCTCCAGGGCTTCGGTGAGTTCATGCGTGCGCGTTTCCAATTCGCCGAACAAACGGGCGTTTTCTATGGCGATTACGGCCTGATCGGCGAAGGTCTCGACGAGCGCTATCTGTTTTTCGGTGAAGGGTAGCACCTTGTTCCGGCGCACCGTGATGACGCCTATCGCCTTGCCGTCCCTGAGCATCGGAGCGGAAAGGATGGATCTGTGCCCCATTCTTTGCGCCATTTGCTGGCCCAGGGGAAACTCCCCCCCTTCCGCACTTAGGTCCTCAACATGAATGGATTTCAGGTCGCAGAAGGCCCGGCCGGTTACCGAACCCCGCTCGATCGGAAGGCTCTTGAAATCAACCAGAATCGGACCGTAGTGCGCAACGACAACAAGCTCGCCACCTTCGGCCAGAAAGATCGCCGCATCCAGAGCGTCACACAGCTTGGTCGAACTCTCGGCAACAGCGTCCACAACCGGCTGAACGTCCGCCGGGGAGGAAGCAATCACGCGCAGGATTGCCTGTGTCGCAGCAAACTGTTGCTCTGCCTCACTGGCTTCCACCGGTGCGATTGAGCTTTCCGGTGTCCGGTGAGCAGTCCCGGCAGTCTTGCGGCTCTCCTCCATCGCTGCGCCTCCGGTTTCATGCGGTTTGTGCCACGATACCAAATAATATTGAGGGCAGTTTCATTTTCCAGAAATTAAATTCAGGATGCAAAAAACCAAAACCCGCAAACAAAATGTATACATCAATTAAAACAATAATCCTTGGCGGTTTTTAGCTCTATGTCACCTCTCTACCTCTACGTAAGAAGTGATTTCCCTACCCTGAAAGCGCTATCAGTTCGAGCCGCCGCATACTCCTGATCAACTCTGTTTGGTATGAAAGCACGCTGCCCGGCAAGTTCCGAAACCATCAAACAACGCGCTTGATCCGTCCGGATATCGCCAGCTAACCTGAAATTGCCAGATGGCTGAGCCTCGCGAGCTCATGCGCACGGGGCAGCGGGAAGCGAGGAAGAACGATGGACAAGTGGGTAGCCGAGGCGATCGCCAGGATCAACGCGGACGCGCACAGGTCCGCGGATACGCATCTTTTCAAACTGCCCCTGCCCCGGTTGCAAGGTGTCGATATCTATCTGAAGGACGAAAGCACCCATCCGACCGGCAGCCTGAAGCACCGTCTGGCACGGTCCCTGTTTCTCTATGCCCTGTGCAACGGCAAGATCCGGGAAGGCACGCCTGTGATCGAAGCCTCTTCCGGTAGCACGGCGGTGTCTGAAGCCTATTTCGCCCAGATGATCGGCGTGCCCTTCATTGCCGTCGTGCCGAAAAGCACCGCACACAGCAAGATCGCCCAGATCGAGCTTTACGGCGGCCAGGCGCATTTCGTCGGCTCGGCGCCTGAGATGCATGACGCGGCCGTCGAGCTCGCCGGATCCATCGGCGGCTATTTCATGGACCAGTTCACCTATGCCGAGCGTGCAACCGACTGGCGCGGCAACAACAACATTGCCGAGAGTATCTTCCGGCAGATGGAGTTCGAGCCCCACCCGGTTCCGAAAATGCTGGTCATGAGCGCGGGAACGGGCGGCACTTCGGCTACGCTCGGCCGCTTTATCCGTTACCGGGGCCACGACACCGAACTGACCGTGGTGGACCCGGAAAACTCGGTTTTCTTCGACGCATTTCAGACGGGCGACCGGACAATCACCGCACGGTGCTCCAGCCGCATCGAAGGCATCGGCCGGCCGGAGGTGGAGCCTTCCTTTCTGCCAGACGTGATCGACCGCATGATCAAGGTTCCCGATGCAGCAAGCGTCGCCACGATCCTGTGGCTGGAAAAGCTGATCGGCCGCAAGGCGGGCGCCTCGACCGGTACAAATGTCTGGGGCACCTTGCTGATCGCACGCGAAATGATGGACCGGGGAGAGACCGGCTCCATCGTCACGTTGATGTGCGACAGCGGCCAGCGCTATCTGGACAGCTACTACGACGCGGCCTGGGTGCGGGACCACATCGGCAACACGGACGCATTCACCAACGAGCTGGACGCCTGGAACTAGGCCCAGAAGCAGCCCATTGGCCTTGCGCATGTCGCCCCGGCCGCGCGCGGTTCACGGAATGGGAAGGAAGCAGCACATGGACGCCAACGAGCTCAGAAATCTTCAGGCACCGATCAAGGACCGTTACCGGTCCGATCCCGAGGCGGCCCTGATCACGCTGAGGGCCGAGGGAACGCTCGATGATCAAAATGTCGCTTGCAAGGTGGAGACCGGGCGCGCGCTTGCTGTAGCGGGTCTTCACCCGGCCACCGGAGGCTCCGGTCTTGAACTGTGTTCAGGGGACATGCTGCTGGAAGCGCTCGTTGCCTGTGCAGGGGTGACACTCAAAGCTGTGGCGACCGCACTGGACGTTTCCCTGAAATCAGCTTCCGTTTTGGCCGAAGGAGATCTTGACTTCCGCGGCACGCTCGGCGTCGACAAGACCGCGCCTGTGGGGTTCAGGGAGATCCGCCTCACCTTCGTCCTCGACACCGACGCGCCACAGGAGCAGATCGACCAGCTCCTGAAACTGACCGAACGCTATTGCGTGGTCCTTCAAACAATTTCAAGCGCTCCGCCGGTCGCGGTGGAAATGCGGCGTCACGGCGCTCAAGGTTAGGCGACAATGTCTGCCTGGCATTCGCCACACCCGGAATGACGTCGGGGTTTAAAGGCCTTTGTGGTATGCTTCTGACAGACCGGCCCCTCCGCCTGTTGGTGACCTATCAACAAGGTGACTTGCGGACTGCTACGGGGTCGCCTTCAGAAGGCGTCAACGATGGCAAGCAAGGCAAGCTCCGTCAGCGATCCGTTTCCACCGGCAGAAAACGATCTGACCCGGTTCGGCTGGCTTGCCTTTCTGGGCTCTGGCGCCTCGATCGGGGCGTGCTATATCACCACAATCAGCAGCGTTCTGGCGGCGGCGGTAGGCACTCCCGCCCTCAATATCAATCCGCATGTTCAGGCCGTCTTCATGTGGAGCTTCGCCCTGCTGGCCGTCTTCGCCATTGCCCGCGACTACAGGACACACCACCGGCTACATCCCCTGATCATCGGAGCACTGGGCTTTCTGCTTGTCATCGGCACGACCTACACCTATTACGACGTGCGCATCGAAATCATGGGCTACGTCGTGCTCGTGATTGCCGCCTTCCTGAACCAGAACGCGCTGATGAGCCTGCTCAACAGGAAGGTTCGGTCCCAGGCAAGCGAACTGGCCGACATGAACGCCTCGCTGGAAAGGCGCGTGGAAAGGCAAGTCAGTGAAATCGACCGTCTGGCAAGGCTGAAGCGCTTCCTGGCCCCGGAGATCGCGGACCTCATAACCAATGAGGACAAGGAAGCCCTGCTGAACAGCCACCGCGGCTTCATCGCCTGCCTCTTCTGCGACATCCGAAACTTCACCAAACTCTCCGAAGGTATCGAGCCCGAGGAGGTCATGAACGTTCTGCAGGACTACCACCGGCGACTGGGTCAACTTGTCAGCCGGCACGGCGGCACCATCGGATATCGTTCGGGAGACGGCCTGATGGTCATCCTCAACGACCCGCTCGCCGTCGAGGATCCCGTCCTGCAGGCGGCCCAACTGGCAAGGGACATGATGACCGCCTTTCAGGAGGCCCGCCTTGAGTGGGAACGGCTCGGTTATGAAATAGGCTTCGGCATCGGATTGGCTGCGGGCTACGCCACCCTGGGGCTGATCGGCGACGAGCACCGTTTCGACTATACCGCCATCGGCAATGTGGTGAACCTCGCCTCAAGGCTGTGCGACCGCGCCGCTGACGGAGAAATTCTGGTGAACCGGCGCGTCTTCGCCGACATCGAAGGCAGGATGGAAACCGCCAGATTGGGTGAATTCACGCTCAAGGGGTTTGAAAAACCCATTGAAGTCTTCACAGTTGGAAACCCCGACGAGACCTCGAATGTGGTCAAGGCCTCCTTCGAGGCCCAGACGGGTTCCCGCACCTGAAGAACACCGGAAACGATCCGCGCTACCGGCCTTTCTGGCCCGGTGGTGCGGCGCGTAAATCCCGCTGAGGAAGCACCCTCAAGAAATGCAATCAAAGATTTAAAACACCCCCAGTACGTTCAAGAATGGATAAATACAACTTTTAGCAAGTGATCCATTAATAATTTCCAGTACAAATCCCGGATCAAATTAACCTTCAGCCATAAGATTCCACACATAATCGCCATTTGGGCCGTCAAGTTGTATTTCTTTTCAGCGTCATTGTTTAAACTGATCGAAGAAAATCTTCGGAGTCAAAGTGATGCGCTCGAATATCGTTGCCCTTCTGAACGCCGATGAATTCGTTTTCGACGATGGCATCGGCAATGATTTGACCGACTTCCCCGGCGGTGCCGACGCCGTCCAGTGGAACGACGGGGAAACCGGGACCGGCGATGCCGCCGTCCCTCCGGCGGGCTGGTCTGAAGAGACAGCCGCCTCACCCGAGGACGATAACGATCTCGGTGACAAGGTCTCCGGGATCATGTCGGACAACCACGATCTACTGTCCGAAGGCAATTCCGAAACCGCCGCATGGTTCGCCTCGGAACTGCTGGGGGTTGGATCCGGGAACTTCCTGATCGGTATGACCGGCCTCAGCTTCACCAATGACCTTGGCTCAGCCAAGGGCGGAAACGGCGGCGGCGGGAATGGCGGCAAGAACGGGGGTGGCGGCGGCGGCGACACCGGTTCCGGCACGGGTGTATTGTCCGACTATCTGTCTGGTTCGAATGACGGCTCCGGCTTCAACATCGAAATCGTCTTCAAGGGCACCTGGACGTCCGCTTTGCAGCAGAGCTTTATTGACGCCGCCGATCTCCTGTCCACCATCATTACTGGTGACATCCAGGACGTCTTTTTCCGGGGCAAGATCATCGACGACGTGAAAATCGAGGCCAAACTATCGGATATTGACGGCACGGGCGGCATTCTTGGTCAGGCCGGCCCGACGGCCTATCGCACCGCCGACTACCTGCCAGCCATGGGCATCATGGAATTTGACGTTGCCGACGCCCAGACCTTCGACGGAATGGGCCTGTTCAACGACATCGTGTTCCATGAAATGATGCACGTTCTGGGTTTCGGAACGATGTGGAATTACATGGGCTTGGTTGACACGGTCGGCGACCAGCTTGAGTTCAATGGCACAAATGCGGGAATTGCTTTTGCTGCCGAATACGGCATTAACGGCGCCCCGACCGTGGAGACGGACGGAGGCTCGGGAACCGCCGGAGGGCATTGGAACGAAGGCGATATTCCGGGCTATCTCACCGATACGGATGGATTCGATTTCGGCAACGAAATCATGTCGGGTTTCATCAACTCCACGAATTACCTGTCGAATACCACCATCGCAGCTTTGGAAGACATGGGCTACGAAACGGTCTTCGACCCGAACAATCCTCTGCTTGCAACGAGCGGGCTGGACCTCGGCATCTTCTCGGACACGAACATCGTGTAACCGGGTCCGGCACAAATTACCCGGCATTCAGATTTCCGGATCTGAATGCCGCTTTCGTATCTATGACCAGGTCACGATATGGGCAGGCGCGGGAAAGGCGACTGCTCCGTCCGCGCCCTCATAGGCCCTCAAGGTTCGCTCGGCTTCCTTGACCAGCGCCTCGAAGCCGTCGTCGTCGATGAATTCGGCCAATGTCCAGCCGCGCACATCCATGCGCACCCATTCCCGGATCGAGGCAAAACGGGCTGTCCCCTGCTTCGTGGCAACCTCCGCTCCGGCGAGCCCTCCCGCTTCCAGCACTTTACTGAGACGGGCCCTCTCCCCCAGCACGAAGGGCGCCCTCAGCGCATCGGCGGCTTCCTTGCCGAACATCGTCTCGATCAGGGCGATCATCGCATCATAGCCTGGCGAATTGGCGGCCTCGTCCCAGACAGACAGGGCGAGACGCCCTCCCGGGCGCAAGACCCGCCGCATTTCAGAGAGCGCCCGTGCGCGATCCTCAAAGAACATCAGGGCGAACTGACACAGAACGGCGTCGAAACTGTCATCGGGAAACGGAAGCTCTTCGGCGCGGTCCTCGACCCACCGGATGTCCGGTGCGCGCGCCGACGCGACGGCCAGCATGCCGGAATTGCAATCAAGGCCGGTCACGCGGCCACCTGGCTGAACCCGCGTGGCGGCTTCGCGCGTTGTCGCTCCGGTTCCGCAGGCAACATCCAGAACAGCTTGCCCGGGCTCCACGCCTGCGGCCTCACAGAGCGGCCCTGCCCACTGCCCGAACAGCGACGGGACAAAAAATTCATCGTAGATCTCGGCGGCTGTCTTTGACACCTGGCCTTTTTCGGCAGCAGCGGATTGCATTGCGGCACCTCCTGAATTCGTTCGCCTCGCCGTCAAAGATGACTCGCTGCCGGCCGCGGAATATAGTTCTAAATCTGTAGTGAACCGCCAGGCCGCGTCATGAAATCCTACGGTCAGTTCTGCCCTGTTGCCAAAGCCGCGGAGCTCTTCTGCGAACGCTGGAACGCGCTCATCATTCGGGATCTCGCCGGCGGTCCCCGGCGTTTTTCCGAGTTGCAGCGCGGCGTCCCGCTGATGTCGCCTTCATTGCTGTCTTCACGGCTCAAATGGCTGATCGATGAAGGCGTCGTAACGCGTGAAGAGGAAGGCGCGCGGAACGCCCGTTACGATCTGACCGACGCCGGCCGTGAATTCGTGCCTCTGGTGGAAGCGCTCGGCATCTGGGGTCAGAGATGGACCCGCCGCACTCTCAAGGAGCATGAAATCGACCTCGGGCTCCTGGTCTGGAGCCTCGAAAGCTCGACAAACCCCGATGCATTTGACGGCAGGCGTTGCCTGATACGGCTGGAGCTGACCGATCAGACCGGCGCCAAACGCCTGTGGTGGTTCCTGAACCAGAAGGGACGCTGCGAATTGTGCGTGGACGATCCCGGCGGCGGCGTGGACCTTTTCCTGGCTTGCACCTTGCCCGATGCCATCTATATCGTCCGGGGCGACCTGACGCCTTCCGCGGCCCAGGAAACCCAACGGCTGGAAGTCATCGGCGACGGCTGGGCCCGTGCGGGTTTCACGGACTGGTTGAACTTGAGCCCTCTGGCCCGAATAACCTCCTGCCGCACTGATCCATAACCGAAAGCCCGGCAAGGCGCCCTAATGCTGACTCACTCTGCCGTTAACCCTGCTCCGGCAGAATGAAAAGGGATCTGATGAGGCGGCGTGATTTTCTGATTGCTGGCGGGATTTGCGCAGGCGGCGGGCTATGGACCGCGGCGAACCTTCCCGCACACCGGATCGACACTGCCTTCCAATCGGCCCAAACCGCCTTCGGCCATTCTTCCGGGTTACCCGATCCGGTAAAGATAGACTTTCTGCAACAAGACGCGGAACCCTGGGCCGAAAAACTGATCGCCGCAGCCGAAGGCCAGATCGGCGTCACCGTCCTTTACGACCCGGCCTATGTGAGCCTCGCCTTTCCGAACGGCGACCTGCCGCGCGAGCGCGGCGTGTGCACGGATGTGGTCGTGCGCGCTTATCGCGACGCCCTAGGCTTCGATCTGCAACAGGCCGTCAACAAGGACATGAAGGCGCATTTTTCCGCCTACCCGAAGATCTGGGGCCTGTCCCGCCCGGATCGCAACATCGATCACCGCCGGGTGCCGAACCTGCAGACCTATTTCAAGCGCCGGGGAGCCGATCTGCCGGTAAGCGCCAATCCGGCGGACTACCTGCCCGGCGACATCGTCACGCAAATGCTGCCCGGCAATCTCCCGCACATGGCCATCGTCACACGGCGCCTGTCGCCGGACGGCTCGCGGCCCATGATGGTCCACAATATCGGCGCAGGCACGCGGCTCGAAGATCGGCTGTTTGAGTTCGAACTGACCGGCCACTACCGCTTCAAGCCGCCAATCGCTGCCTGAGCCTCCTCATCGCTAATGCAGAGGAAGAGTCCGGTGATGCGTCGGGCGAACCGGGTCGTAAAAATGGCTCATCGGGCCGTCTTCCTCGAACCTCGCCGCCCAACGGCGCATGGCCTCCGTGTCCAGTTCGACGCCGAGCCCCGGTCCTTCGGGAACGGCAACAACGTCGTTGGTCTGCCGGAAGGGACCGTTCCGGATCACATCGCCAATCTGCCAGCGGAACAGCGACTGGGAGGCCTCCGTTATCAGCGGCGAAGCCGCCGATACATGCAGGTAAGCGGCCGTCATGATGCCAAGGTCGTTGGAATAGCACCAGAAGCCCTTCCCCATCGCCTCGCAGGCCGCAATGAATTTCAACGCTTTGGAAATCCCCCCGAGCGCCGCGAAATTGCAGACAAAATTGTCCGGGGCACCCAGCGCCACCGCACGCCTCAGATCCGGAACGTGGGTCGAAAAGGGAATGATGCTGTGCTGGCGCAGCGCCGCCATTTCCTCGAAGGTGGCGACCGGATCCTCGTAATTGCGGATGTTGAAGGGTTCGAGCTCACGCAACAGCCAGCGGGCGGTCGTCAGCGAATACTGCATGTTTGAATCGAGCTTGATCTGCACATTCTCGCCCAGCGCTTCCCTTAAGCGCCTGACCGTGCGGATTTCAAGCTGCGGATCGCCCAGGATCAGCTTGCCCTCGAATATGGTCGAACCATGCTCTTCCCGCATCCGCTCGCAATAGGCGCAGATGGCTTCGGGGCTCATCTCGCCACCGGCGCCATTGTGCTCGGGCCGGAAGGAAAAATATTCGGAGAACCTGATCTCCTTGCGCACGGCGCCACCGAGTAATTTGTAAAGCGGCAGGCCGAAGAGTTTGCCCCGGATGTCCCAGAGCGCGACTTCCACCGCCCCGAAGGCAACGGACGCTGCCCCCTCGCCCGTGTTGGCGGTGATCTGCCAGGGCGGCACGCAGCGCGCTTCGCAATCGGCGATGTCCAGCGGGTCGGCTCCGATCAGCGCCGGGGCGATTTCCGCCTTGATCACTTCGCCGAAATGGTACCAGGGCGCTTCCCCGAGCCCGGAGATGCCCTCATCCGTCTCGACCTCGATGATGGATTTCGATGCCCCCGGATAAAGGCCGCCGGTCCACCAGAACGGTGCATCGAAGGGCACGTTGACATGGGTCACGCGGATATTCGTGATTTTCATGGGAATGACCCTCAATACCAGCGATCTTCGCAAGCGGCTTTCCGGCGAGCGACGAAGTCGCTCAAGGCTTCGTCGATGGCTGCCTCGAGTGGCGGTGCCTCATAGGCTGCCAGCGTCTCCTTCCAGGCCCTGTTCGCCCGCGTGGCTGCGTCCACGGACCCGTTTTCCTGCCATTTCTCGAAAGGATCGTTGTCGGCAATCCCGGCATCGAAGAACGCGGTTTCATAATTGCGCATGGTGTGTTCGCAGCCGAAGAAATGGTTGCCCGGCCCGACTTCGCGGAAGGCATCGAGGGCAAGGCTGTTGTCATCGACCACGACGCTTCCGAGGTAGGTATGGAGAGCACCGCAGAAATCCGCGTCCATCATGAATTTCTCGTAGGACATGGACAAAAGCCCATCGAGGAACCCGGCCGAATGCAGGATGAAATTGGCGCCGCAATGTATTGCCGAGAGCATCGACATGGTGCCCTCGTTCATGGCATGCGCGTCCGGCAGCTTGGAGGTGGTGAAGTTGCCGGCGCATCTGAGCGGCAAGCCGGCGCGACGGGCGAGCTGTCCGACGACCAGAGACCCGGCCGCAGGTTCCGGCGTCCCGAACGTCGGCGAGCCGGAACGAAGGCTCATGGAGGAGAGGAAATTGCCGTAGATGACCGGCGCACCAGGACGCACCAGCTGGGTCAGCGCGCATCCGGCAAGCGTTTCGGCATGTGCCTGGGCAATCGCACCGGCGGTCGTCACCGGCCCCATGGCGCCACCCAGGATGAAAGGCACCAGAACGGTTCCCTGGTTGGCCCTGGCATAGGCGCGCAGGACCTTCGTCATGGTCCCGTCCCAGACGAGCGGGGAATTGACGTTGAGATTGCCCATGATGACGCAGTTCTCTTCGACGAAATCCGCGCCGAACAGAATTCGCGCCATATCGATGGAATCTTCCGCCCGCTCCTCCGCCGTCACCGACCCCAGGAACGGGCGGTCTGAGAACGTGATGTGGGCCTGCACCATGTCAAGATGCCGCTTGTTGACCGGTACGTCGACCGGCTCGCAAATCGTGCCACCCGAGTGATGCAGCCAGGGGGAAGACTGGGCCAGCTTGATGAAATTGCGGAAGTCCTCGATGGTGCCGTATCTGCGGCCCTCATCCAGATCCATCACGAAGGGGCTGCCATAGGCGGGCGCGAACACCACGCTCGAGCCGCCGATCCGGACATTGTTGGCCGGATTGCGCGCGTGCTGGGTGAATTCCCGTGGCGCGGTTTTCACAAGCTCCTGAACAAGCCCCTTCGGGAAACGAACACGGACACCTTCGACTCCGGCTCCGGCTCCCCGCCACAAATCCAGCGCCGCGGGATCGTCCCGGAACTCGATGCCGATTTCCGCCAGGATCGTGTCTGCCGTTTCCTCGATGCGCGCAAGGCTCTCTTCCGACAGGATGTCATGGGGAGGCAGGTGTCTGGTGATATAAGGCACACCGGAAGCAAGCTGAGCCCCGGAGCGCTTTTGCCGCCGTCCCGCCCGGCCGCCGCTGCGAACGGCCCGGCCACTTCCGACATCAGCGCCTGTGTCCTGCACCTGCGTCTCAAGGCTCATGGTCACCTCCCCAAACACCCACCAAGAACATCTGCATTTTCGATGCTAACTTCTCGGAGAAGTCTTGTGACGCTTGAAAAATATCATGTTTGGCATAAGATTTTTTCATGACAAATCTGCGCCGCCTTCTCCCCTCCTTCAGAGGGCTCGTCGCCTTCGAGGCGGCGGGCCGCCTTGGATCATTCACCCGTGCCGGTGCCGAACTCGGTATGACACAGTCCGCCATTTCCTATTCCATCAAGGCGCTTGAGGAAGATGTCGGGCAGGCACTTTTCGAGCGAGGACACCGCGAGGTCCGGCTGACGTCCGCGGGAAGCCAGCTGCATGCGGAAGTGACCCGCAGCCTTTACCAGCTCGCCCAGGGGATCAGCGCGATCCGGACAAAACCGGCGGACAATGTCGTGACGCTTTCTGTCTCCACCGCCTTCGCAACTCTTTGGATCGCCCCGCGCCTGCAGGCAATGCGGACGGACCTTCCGGAGATCGAATTGCGCCTGCACACGGCGGACCGGGATCTGGACATCGTGGCGGAGGATATTCCCCTCGGCATTCGCGGCGGCAGGCCGCGCGACTGGCCGGGATATCATTGCGATGCCTTCGCTATGGAAGAAATCATCGCCGTTGCCTCTCCAGCCTATCTGGAGGCCCATGGCATCCCGCAACATCCCAGGGACCTGTTGCCCCACACGCTCGCCCATCTGGACGAACCTTACCGTTACGCAGCCACCTGGAAGGACTGGCTCAGATCCGCCGGCGTCACCGGCACGGCTCCTGTCAGGGGAACGCGCGCGAACGAATATGTTGCGGTTCTGCAAATGGCGCTCGACGGCGATGCCATCGCCCTCGGCTGGCGGCATCTGGTGGGGGAATTCCTGAAATCCGCCCGCTTGAGCCAGGTGACGGACCACTCGTTCCGAACGGGAAACAGCTTTTATGTCATCTGGCCCCGGCAAAGAGAGCTCAACGAAAATTCCCGAAAGGTCCGCGACTGGATCCTGAACCAATCAGACCTCGCATCCAATGAGAAGTCCAGCACTGCAAGACGGCTGAACATGCTGCAGGCTGGATCTGACCATCGCGAGTGATGAAGTAGCGAAAATACCGGCTGAAGAAGGATCATTCCCTTCTTCTTTCATCCCCGACTTGATGGGGGATGACCTTTGTTTTTCCTCCATCCGCCCCCAACTTCAGCACCATTGTAAGTCAACGCTGGAACAGGTCCTCGTTTTCCGGTTCCCGGTTGGTGGTTCGTTCCTGGTAGGGCCGTCGATCAGCTTCAGAGTTGAGGCCGCTGTGCCGTATCCCCCGGACGTTGCGCCCCGGCCCAGTCCCCGGCTTCGAGAAGTCCGGCAACAACCTCTCGCAACAAATCCTGCACCGCTTCCTGCGCCCGTGGAACGGGCCGCCCGGTGGAATACATGAGATGAGCTCCGCGCCATAGACCCGGTTCTGAAATGCGGCTGACGGCAAGCTCGCCCGCTTCCACCTCCTTTTCCGCCGCGTAGAGCGGCAGGATGGATGCCCCGAAACCGGCGGCGACCAGCCGTTTGATATTGGCAAAGGAATCGATCTCCATCGCTATGGTGGGCGTAATTCCGATTGCCTGCAGCTTCGCGTCGATCAGCATCCGCAGGCCATGGGCCGCACTCGGCAGGACCAGAGGAACTCCGTCGAGACCGGCAAGCTCCAGCTCTTCCGGCTGACCGTTACCGCCCTGCCAGAGAACAACCAGTTCTTCTTCCAGCAGCAGTTCCGACACGATCTTGCCGTCTCGAGGCTCCGTATAGAGCACCGCGATATCCACCCGGCCCTCCGACAGCCAGTCACCGATGAAGCCGCTCATTGCCTCGGCGATGTTGAGCGTGATCCGGGGGTAGCGTTCACGAGCTGCAAGGATCAGCGGCAGCGAGATGAGACCGCTGATCGTACCCGGCAGGCCGATCCGGACAATCCCGGCCGGGTCTGCCTCCAGATTGCGGATATCATCCTCGGTCCGGGCAAGGTCATCAAGGATGGCGCGCGCCCGGCGAACCAGCAGAACCCCTGCCTCGGTCGGCTCCACGCCGGAGCGGCTACGATTGAGCAGCCGCGTTCCAAGCTGCGCTTCCATGTTTTTCAGATGCAGGGAAAGGGCCGGCTGTGCCACATGCAGCCGGTCGGCGGCACGGGTTAAAGACCCCTGCTCGACGATTTCCAGGAAATACCGAAGCTGCCTGACGTCCATTCCGGCCTGCGTTTGATCTCAACCTGCAACTATACATAAATGATATGAAAAATATCCAAAACATATATTTGTTTAATGTATCTCGTGAGGCTTAACTGCGGACAGATCCGACCCGCAACGGAAAGCTGCAATGACCTCCCACGCCGACGATTACCAGGACATCCGCGACGGCATTCGCGCGCTCTGTGCCCAGTTCCCCGCCGACTATCATCGCAAGGTCGATGACGCCCGCGCCTACCCGGAAGACTTCGTCGATGCGCTGACACGCGAAGGCTGGATGGCGGCCCTCATTCCGGAAGCCTATGGCGGCTCCGGCCTCGGCCTCACCGAGGCTTCGGTGATCATGGAGGAAATCAACCGGGCAGGCGGCAATTCCGGCGCCTGCCACGGCCAGATGTACAACATGAACACGCTTGTGCGGCACGGTTCGGAGGCGCAGCGGCTGAAATACCTGCCGAAGATCGCTGCGGGCGAGCTGCGGCTTCAATCGATGGGCGTGACCGAACCGACAACCGGTACCGACACCACTAAGATCAAGACAACAGCGGTGAAGAAGGGCGACCGCTATGTGGTCAACGGCCAGAAGGTCTGGATCAGCCGGGTGCAGCATTCCGACCTGATGATCCTTCTGGCCCGCACCACGCCGCTGGCGGACGTCCAGAAAAAGTCCGAAGGCCTGTCGATCTTCCTGGTCGATATCAAAGACGCCATGAAGACAGGCATGGACGTCCGTCCGATCCCGAACATGGTCAACCACGAAACCAACGAGCTTTTCTTCGACAATCTGGAGATCCCCGAAGAGAACCTCATCGGCGAAGAAGGCAAGGGTTTCAAATATATCCTCACCGGCCTCAACGCCGAGCGGACGCTGATCGCCGCCGAATGCATCGGCGACGGCTACTGGTTCACCGACAAGGTCACGTCCTACGTCAGCGAACGCCAGGTGTTCGGCCGTCCCATCGGACAGAACCAGGGCGTCCAGTTTCCGATTGCAGAGGCCTTCATCGAGGTCGAGGCGGCCAACCTGATGCGCTACAAGGCCTGCGCCCTTTATGATGCCGGCGCGCCCTGTGGAGCGGAAGCCAACATGGCAAAATATTTGGCGGCCAAGGCGAGTTGGGAAGCGGCCAATGCCTGCCTCCAGTTCCACGGCGGCTTCGGCTTCGCCTCGGAATACGACGTCGAACGCAAGTTCCGCGAGACCCGGCTCTATCAGGTGGCGCCGATTTCCACCAATCTCATTCTCTCCTATGTCGCCGAGCATGTGCTCGGCATGCCGAGGTCGTTCTGATGGTCTTGCCGCTCGAAGGACTGGAAATCGTCGCCATCGAACAGGCGGTGGCCGCCCCCTATGCCACTTCCAGACTCGCCGATGCCGGTGCCCATGTCACCAAGATCGAACGGCCCGAGGGTGATTTCGCCCGTGGCTACGACGATGTTGCAAACGGCCAGTCGAGTTATTTCGTCTGGCTGAACCGGGGCAAGGACAGCGTGACGCTGGATCTCGCATCCGACGGGGGAAAGGAAATCCTTGCCGGTCTGATCGCGAAGGCCGATGTCCTGATTCAGAATCTCAAACCCGGTTCCCTTTCCCGGCTCGGATTCGATCCGGATGAGCTTGCCGAAAAGCACCCGCGTCTGATCACCTGCTCCATCAGCGGCTATGGCGAGGACGGACCGATGGCAGATCGCAAGGCATATGATCTTCTCATCCAGGCCGAAACCGGCCTTTGTTCCCTCACCGGCGGTCCGGGCGAACCGGCCCGCGTCGGCATTTCGCTGGTCGACATTGCCACCGGCGTCACAGCCTATACCGCCATTCTGGAAGCCTTGATCCGGCGCGGCGTTACCGGCAAGGGGGCGCAGATTTCCGTCTCCATGTTCGACGTCCTCGCCGACTGGCTGACGGTGCCGCTCCTGAACCATGAGGGCGGCAAGAGCCCGAAACGCATCGGTCTCGCCCACCCATCCATCGCTCCTTACGGTGTGTTCCATCCCGGAGAAGGCGCTCCCATCCTGATCGCCATCCAGAGCGACCGGGAATGGCGGACGCTATGCGACGAATTCATCGGCAAGCCGGAGCTTGGCACCGATTCCCGGTTCGCAACCAACGTGGCGCGGGTGAACAACCGGACGGAAACGGATGCCGCTGTCGCCGGGGCCTTTGCGAAATTTGACGCAGGCACCGCCATCAGGCTTCTGTCGGAGGCAAAGATCGCATTGGCCTCGGTGAACGACATGGAAGGGCTCTCCAAGCATCCGCATCTTCGGCGCGTCACCGTCGATACCCCGGGCGGCCCGGTCTCCTTTCCGGCACCGGCCGCGATCTTCAAGGGCGAGAGCCGCAAGCTCGGCCCTGTGCCTGCCCTCAAACCGCTGGAGACCTGAATGGATCTCGACATCGATCATCTTCGTGGCTGGATCGGACGACAGGACAGCGCTTCGGAGATCTTGAGCCCGGCACTCGTGCGCCAGTTCAACGCCACATTTGACCGCACCTCACGTACGGTGCCGGGCGGCATCGCCCCGCTCCTCATCCATTTCTGCCTTGCCCAACCGGCGGAACCGACCGCTGGCCTCGGCCCGGACGGTCATCCGGCCCGTGGCGGCTTTCTGCCGCCCGTGCCCCTGCCGCGCCGCATGTGGGCGGGTGGAGAGTTCACCTTTCACGGCGACATCCGCATCGGCGACGAAGTCCGGCGGGTCTCGACGGTCAAGGACGTGTTGCTGAAGCAAGGCCGCACCGGCCCTCTCTGCTTCGTGACCGTCCTTCACGAGGTCACGGCAAGCGGCACCCCGGTCCTCACCGAACGCCAGGACATCGTCTATCGGGATACCCTGGGGCGAACATCAGCGAAGGCCGAACCGGATGCAGCCCCGGCTGGCGAGCATTCCCGCCGGATCACTCCCTCCGCGCCTTACCTCTTCCGCTATTCGGCCATGACTTTCAATGGTCACCGCATCCACTACGACAAGGACTACGTTCGCGACGTCGAGGGCTATCCGGGTTTGATCGTGCATGGACCGCTGCAGGCGACACTGCTTTGCCAATATGCCGCCGATCTCAAGGGTCAGCCCCCGACGTCTTTCCGCTTCCGAAGCCTCGCAACCATCTTCGACACGGCCGATTTCACCATCAACGCGAGCGCTACCGAAATCGGCATGGAACTCTGGACCGCTCAGGTCGGCGGCCCCGTTGCCATGGAGGCGACCGCAACATGGTAGGTTCCATTCAGGCTCCACTCTTCGTGCCTGCCAACCGCCCGGACCGGTTTCAAAAGGCCGTGGCAACGGAAGCCGATGCCGTCATTCTCGATCTCGAAGACGCTGTTCCGGCGAGCGAAAAGGAGACCGCCCGCGCCGCCCTCACCACCAGCTTCACCGAGAAACCTGTCTTCGTTCGGATCAACGGCTCCTGCACTCCATGGCATCCGGCGGATATCGAGGCGCTACGGCCCTTGAATGTTTCTGCCGTCATTCTGCCGAAAGCAGAAAATCCGGAAGAAATCACATCGCTCCGGAGACTTCTGGACGGGCAGACTCCGGTCATTGCCCTCATTGAAAGCGCAAGAGGTCTGGCCAATGCCCGCGCGATTGCCGCGACGGACGGCCTTGCCCGCCTTGCCTTCGGCTCCATCGACTATTGCGCGGACCTCGGTTGTGCGCACCTGCGGGAGGTTCTTCTGCCCGTCCGCAGCGAACTGGTTCTGGCGTCCAGGCTGGCGGGCATTGCCGCGCCGATTGACGGGGTGACCGCGCAACTGGACGATCCTGGCGTCACGTTCGAAGACGCCGCCCATGCAAGAGATCTGGGCATGACCGGCAAGCTCTGCATTCACCCGAAACAGGTCGCAGAGGTCCGGCGCGCCTTTGCCCCCACCGTCAGGGAGGTTGATTGGGCCAGACGTGTCCTGGACTCCGGAGACGGGGCTGTTTCGGTGGACGGCATGATGGTAGATGAACCGGTCCGCATTCGCGCCCGTGCCATTCTCGCCGCCGTCCAGGAGCCTGCTTCTTGAGCCTTCCGCAATTTGTCCTGATTCCCGGTCTTCTGAACGACGCAGATCTCTGGCGCGATCAGGTCTCCGGCCTGGCCGGTGTCGCCCGGCCACTTGTTGCCGACATAACCAGGGGCAACACTCTGGCGGAGCTGGCAGAAACGGTTCTGGCGGCAAGCGACGACCGATTTGCCCTTGCCGGTTTTTCGCTCGGCGGCCTCGTGGCGCAGGAAATCATGCGCCGCGCGCCGGAGCGCGTTACCCATCTGGCACTTCTGGACACCACCATGCTGCCGGACACGCCCGAACGCGTTGCCGAACGCCGGCGGCTCCTCGCCATGGCGCAGAAGCCAGGGCGGTTCCACGGCTTCGGTAACAAGCTGGCGGCTTCTTATCTGGCGCCGGAAAACCAGGCGAACCGGGAGATGATCGCCCGCGTCCGGGCAATGACCGAACGACTCGGCCCAGAGGTCTTCATCCGCCAGAACCGGATCGAACGCCCCGACAGCCGCTCTTCGCTTCCCCGGATCACCTGCCCCACGCTGGTCCTCTGCGGCCGCCACGACGTACTGACGCCGCCAGCGCTTCACGAGGAAATGGCGGAACTCATTCCCGGAGCCGAGAGGGTCATTCTGGATCACAGCGGACACCTGACGCCGATCGAGCAGCCGGAGGAGGTCATCTCCGCGCTGCATGACCTGCTCTCGCGCTAGGCGCATAAGGAGTGCACTTGTTTCCGGGGGGCAATTTCCCGGGTGCACACCGGCATTTTTGCCTATATCTTTCTTGAACCTTTTTGGAAGTTTCAAGAATGCCAACGATTTATCAGCTGAAATCCCGGTTTCAGGATCTCCTCCGTCCGATTTGCCGGAACCTCGCCGCAAGGGGTGTCACCGCCAACCAGGTGACACTGACGGCCCTCGGACTTTCCGTTCTTGAAGGGCTGCTTCTCTGGCTTTTCCCCGGCGCCTTTCTGCCACTGATCCTGCTGCCGCTCGTGCTGTTCGTGCGCATGGGCCTTAATGCCATCGACGGCATGCTTGCAAGGGAACACGATCAGAAGTCTGATCTCGGCGCGGTTTTGAACGAACTCGGCGACGTGCTTTCCGATGCCGCGCTCTACCTGCCCTTCGCGCTGCTGCCCTTCGTCCCCGGGCAGATCGTCATCGGACTTGTGGTTCTGGCTATCATCGGGGAAATGACCGGTGTCATCGGCGTGCAGATCGGTGCGAGCCGCCGCTATGACGGGCCCTTCGGCAAGAGCGACCGGGCAGCCCTTTTCGGCCTCTGCGGTTTCCTGATGGCGCTCGGCCTCACGTCCGCGCTCCTCTATAAGGTCCTCTTCGGCGCGGGGCTGGTCCTGTCCGCCGTCACCATCTGGAACCGCGTCCGTGCGGCCATCAGGGAAAAGCAGGCGTCATGACCCTTCAGACTATTCATTGGGCCCTGATCGGCATCTGGGGCGTCCTGGCGGTGGCAAGCATCATCGTCTACGCCATTTCACGGCGCTCGGAAAAGAAAATGACCGAACTCGTCCAGCGCACCCAGAGCTGGTGGGTGATGGTGGCGATCTTCACGGTGTCGTTTCTGGTCAGCAACACGGTCTCGATCATCGTCTTCGCCCTGATCAGCTTCCTGGCGCTGAAGGAGTTCTTCTCCATGATCCCGACCCGCCGCGCCGACCGGCGGGTGCTGTTCTGGGCATATCTGTCGATCCCGGTCCAGTATTTCTGGGTCTATGACAGCTACTACGGCATGTTCGCGGTCTTCATTCCCGTCTACATGTTCCTGTTCCTGCCGTTTGCAAGCCTGCTCACCCAGCAGACGGAAGGTTTCCTGAGGGCCGTCGGAACACTCAACTGGGGCCTGATGCTCTGTGTCTTTTCCATCAGTCACGCGGCCTTCCTGCTGATCATGCCGCCTACGCCGGAGAACAGCACCGGTGGGCCGGGCCTGCTGCTCTTCCTGATCTTCCTGACCCAGTTCAACGACGTTGCCCAATACACCTGGGGCAAGATGCTGGGCCGCAGGAAAATCATTCCCGGCGTCAGCCCGAACAAGACCTGGGAAGGATTTCTGGGTGGTGTCGGCACCACCTTCGTCCTGGCGCTCTTGACGGCGCCGCTGGTCACGCCGTTCGACATGATCCATGCCGCTGCCGCCGGTCTGCTCATCCCGGTTGCAGGCTTTGTCGGCGATGTCACGGTTTCCGCCCTCAAGCGCGATCTCGGCGTCAAGGACACCGGCAGTCTTATTCCCGGCCACGGCGGCATTTTGGACCGCATCGACAGCCTGACTTTCACGGCCCCGCTGTTCTTCCACTTCACGCGCTATTTCTACTACTAGGCGGGTGAAGCAAACATGAGCATCGACACCGGGACAGCGAATCTCTTCCCCCTCCTCCGTCACCCCGGACGCAGCGCAGCGGAAATCCGAGGCCGGGGCGCCTCGGCGCCGGAGAAATTCGATTGCAAGCAGCACAGCTTTGTGGCTCTCCGATCCCGGCTCGCGCTCCGCTTGGCCGGGATGACGACGGAGAGAATGGAAACTCGCCGACTTCCATTGGTTCCGCTACAGGGATTCCAATGATGCTCCAGAAGGCCTTCTACATCTTCGTGAAGATCGGAGTCCTGTTCCTGCTCGGGCTGAACGTGCGGCGCAAGGAACTGCTGCCGTCGGACGGGCCAGCGATCATTGTCGCCAATCACAACAGCCATCTCGACACCATGGTGCTGATGGCCCTTATGCCGCTGTCGAAGCTGAGGGACATCAAGCCGGTCGCCGCCGCCGACTACTTCTTTTCAACGCCCCTCAAGGCCTGGCTGTCGGAACACGTGCTCGGCATCATCCCGGTTGAACGGGACCGCAAGGACAAGAACTCCGACCCGCTTGAAGGTTGCTATCAGGTTCTTTCCGAAGGCAAGGTCCTGATCCTCTTTCCCGAAGGCTCGCGTGGAGAACCGGAGCAGATGACGGATCTCAAGAAAGGCGTTTCCTACCTCGCCGAGCGTTTTCCGGATGCTCCGGTCGTCCCTGTCTTCACGCACGGCCTCGGCAAGGCATTACCAAGAGGCTCGTTCCTGCTGGTCCCCTTCTTCTGCGATATTTTCGTCGGAGAACCAGTGACTTGGAGCCGAGACCGGACTCAGTTCATGACCGAGCTGAAGGAGCGCTTTAACAAGCTTTCGACGGAAAAAACCTTTGCGCCCTGGGAGTAGGACACTTGCCGCCCTCTGGGGCTTCGCCGAGGCAACGCTGTTCTTCATCGTGCCCGATGTTCTGCTGACCAGCCTTGCGCTGACCTCTCTCGGGAAAGCCTTGTGGGCGGCGTTGGTCGCAGCGCTTGCTGCAACGACCGGCGGCATCCTTGTCTGGTACTGCGCAGCTCACGATCCGGAAGCAACGCGCGGCGTCCTGGTTCACGTACCGGGCATCTCGAAGACCAGTTTCACAACCGTGCAGCAGCTCCTGGAGAGCGGCCTGTTCGATGGCATGCTGCACGGTGCCTTTTCCGGCGTGCCCTACAAGATTTTCGCTGCCGAAGCCGGACTTTCCGGAACGGGTCTTGCACAATTTGCCCTGCTCTCGCCGATAGTGCGGCTGCCACGCTTCCTGGTGATGAGCCTGATTGCATGGGGACTGTCCCGGCTGGTCGGCGGACGGCTCCCGGATAGACAGAAGCTCGGGATCAGCCTGGCGCTCTGGGCCGTATTTTACGTCTTCTATTTCGCTCTCGTGGGCTGGTAGGACATCGCGCGCGATCCGCGCTGCTCGCGAACTCAGGTCTTCAGAGGATACCTGTCCGCTTCCTCGAAAACATCAATCACCTTGCTTCCGGCCTTGATCAGGGCCGAATGAACGGCACCGCTCGGAATGTCGTACGGGTCCCCGGGCCCCAGTTTCCTGACCTCGCCTTCAATCGTCAGCTCGATCTCGCCACTCACGACGGTTCCCCACTGAGCCAGATGGGAATGAGGCGGAAGCTCCATATCCTTCAGGAAGTCGAAAAAGATCACGAGACCTGCGTCGGACCGGATCGCATAGGCCCTCACGACATCTTCCGGAAACGGGATATCCAGCTTTGGAAAATTGCGAATGAAATCCGGGAACTGCATGGGATGCCTTTCTGAGAAATGACTGAAACCACTTCCCTACCCTAGTCCGCACCTCCCGGCTCTTCAACGCGTCCTTCCGGATCGGCGCGCAGCTTGCGCTGCACTTGTCCGGAATGACCGGGAAATGCTGGAAACTCTCCCCTAGCCGTTCAGCACGTCCTTCACGGTGGTTGCCAACTGCTTCAGCGTGAAGGGCTTGGGCAGGAAGAAGAACTTCTCGCCCGGAGGCAGGTTTTCTTCAAAGGCGTCTTCCGCATAGCCGGACACGAAGATGATTTTCAGGTCCGGACGGGTCTTTCGCAGCTCGACAAGCAGCGACGGGCCGTCCATTTCCGGCATGACCACGTCGGACACCACCAGATCGATCTGGCCGCCGGTTTCTTCCATGACTTCAAGTGCCTCGTTACCCGATCCCGCCTCGTAGACCGTGTAGCCGCGGGACGCGAGCGCGCGGGCACCGAAGGCGCGCACCGCTTCCTCGTCTTCCACCAGAAGGATCGAGGCGGACCCGGTGAGATCGGCAACCTTTTCCGGCTCTGCCGGTTTGGCTTCCGGTTTTTTCGCTTCCACCACCTGCGGGATGTGACGCGGCAGGAACAGGCGGAACGTCGTGCCGATATCGACCTCGGACGTACAGAAGATGAAACCGCCGGTCTGCTTGACGATGCCGTAGACGGTGGAAAGGCCGAGACCGGTCCCCTTGCCGACTTCCTTCGTGGAGAAGAACGGGTCGAAAATCTTTTCCATGATCTCCGGCGGCATGCCGTGGCCGGTATCTTCCACCTCGACGAGCGTATATTCGCCTGCCTGCATACCGCGGGTGTTTTCGAACTGGGTGCTCTCGGCTTCCGACACATTCCGCGTGCGGATAGTCAGGCGGCCACCGTCTGCCATGGCATCACCCGCATTGACAGCCAGGTTGACGATCACCTGTTCCAGCTGGTTGAGATCGGCCATGACCGGCCACAGGTCCCTGCCGTGGATGACCTTCAGCTCCACCTTCTCGCCGAGCAGGCGATCGAGCAGGATGGAGAGATCCGCCAGAACGTCGTTGAGCTCAAGCTGTTGCGGGCGCAGCGTCTGACGACGGGAAAAGGCCAGCAGCTGGCGCACCAGACCGGCGGCGCGGTTGGCGTTCTGCTTGATGTTCATGATGTCCGGGAAGGACGGGTCGGACGGCCGGTGGCTGGTCAAAAGCAGGTCGGAGAAACCGATGATCGCGGTCAGGACGTTGTTGAAATCGTGGGCGACACCGCCGGCAAGCTGGCCGATCGCCTGCATCTTCTGGCTCTGGGCGAATTGCGCTTCCAGAGCCCGCTGTTTGGTGGTTTCCAGCGCATAGACAATGGCCGCCTCGCCGTCGCCTTCACCTTCCTGCACCGCGGAGACATAGAAGGTCGCCGAACGCGGATCGTTGCCTTCCACCAGGGCGATGTCGATCGGAGAGATCTCGCCGATCCCGTTGGCGGCTGCCCTCAGGGCCTTGGCCAGTTCCTCGCGGCCGCTGTCTGCCACGTATGCTTCCAGCTTCGGCGAGCCGTCGTCCGTATCGACGGCGCCGAACAGCTTCAGGAACGGCGCATTCGTCCTCAGAACCCGGCCTTCCTTGTCGAGCGAGGCAATGGCCATCGGCGTGTTGTTGAAGAAACGCGCGAAGCGGACTTCCGCGGCCCGCAGGGCCTCGGACGCCTCCTCGCCGCGCGAACGGTTGAGCACCAGCGTACGGCTGTCGCCAGCGTGGCCGTTTTCACCGAAAGGCACCCGGTGCAGAAGGCGCACGGGCAGGCCGCGCCCGTCGCGGGTGACGAAATCGAGATCGAAGGTTTCGCTCTTGACCTCGCCCGCCTGGCCCTTCACCGAGCGGATCAGCTCCGTGCCGTCGCCGCGCACGATCCCTGAAAGATCCAGATCGCCCGCATCGAACTGGGCAAGATCGTAGCCCAGCCAGTCGGCGAGCGTCGCGTTGAGATAGACGATGCGCCCTTCCGCATCGCAGGAGAAGAAGCCCGCCGGCGCGTGGTCGAGAAAATTGATGACCCGCTGCAGCTCCTGGAAGGAGTTTTCCTGCTCGGCCCGGTCTCGCGTGATGTCCGCCAGCTGCCAGACCGCCATCGGCTTGCCGCCGCCGCGTTCCTTGGAAACCAGCAGCGGGCGCACGGAGACCCGGTACCAGCGGGCGGCGCCTTCCGCCCGGCCGAGCGGATACGGCATACGGATTTCCTCCTGTGCCCTGCGCCCGTCGCGCATGGCCTGGGACAGGCGGAAAATGGCGTCCGCCGCGTCCGGGTCGGAGGAAAAGACACGCTCCACGACGCGGATGTCTGCGGCCGTTTCAGACCCGGTCAGATCCGCATAGGACTTGTTGGCATAGACGAGACGGCCTTCCATATCGGTGATCAGGGCGCCGTCTTCCAGAGTGTCGACAAAAGCGGAAGCCAGCGGGCTGGCTTCGCCCGGACGGGCCGAAAGGCGCAGGAAACCGATGGCACCGGCGAACAGGCAGAACACGCCAACCACGGCCAGAATGCCGAGCAGCGCCAGAATGAACGGTTGCGCCACGTTCCGGTCCATGACCGCGAAGGCGGCAGCCGCGCCAACCAAGAGCAGCGCCAGACCGATCAAGAGCCCGATGTTCCCGGAACGCTCCGGGCGGCTGATCATCGGCCCGCTCGGCGCTCCGTTCATGTCACTCATACATCTCGTCTCCCCGGCCCGATTCGCCATACATGAGGCCGTTGTTAAGCATTCTGTGCTTACTACCCGATTTCAACAGATATGAAACCGAGTCTTGCAGAAATTCACCTGTTTGCGCTGTGTTTATAACCAATCGAGCGCCGGTGCAGGCTAATTTGCCCGCCAGGCGGCCTTGCGGCGCATCCGGAAGACGAAGCCAATGACTTCCGCCACGGCCTTGTAGTGCTCCTCCGGCACTTCCTGGTCGATATCGACCGTCGCATAGAGTGCCCGGGCGAGCGGCGGGTTTTCGATCACCGGCACTTCGTTTTCCTTGGCGATCTCGCGCATCCTGAGCGCAACCGCGTCGGTGCCCTTGGCAAGGCAGAGCGGTGCGCCCATGCCGTCTTCGTACTTCAGCGCCACCGCGTAGTGGGTCGGGTTGGTCACCACGACGGTAGCCTGCGGAACCGCCGACATCATCCGCTTGCGCGAGCGTTCCATGCGCAGCTGGCGGATCTTGCCCTTGACCTGAGGGTCGCCTTCCGTCTGCTTGTATTCCTCCTTGACCTCACGCAGCGACATCTTCTGCTTGTTGAACCACTTGTTGCGCTGATAAAGGAAATCCGCACCGGCAACCACGGTCATGACCGCCAGAACCGCCGCCAGGAGCTGCAGGATCAGCTCCTGTGCCTCGCGCAGGATCACCGAAGGATCGGAAAAAACCATCACGTCCGCTTCATCACGGTGCGGCCACAGCACCGCGACCATGATCGCGCCGACGATCCCGATTTTAAGCATGCCCTTTGCGAAATTGACCAGACTGTCGGCCGAGAACAGCCTCTTGAATCCGGACGCCGGTGAGATTTTCGACAGTTTGGGCTTGATCGTCTCCGCCGTCAGAAGCGGCTGATGCTGGATCAGGTTCCCGGCCACCGCCATCAGCACCAGCGCCAGAAGCGGAACACCGACAATGAGGGCAACGGATTCGCCGGTATCCCGCCAAAGTGCCTTCAAGGCATAGCCGTCCGCCGTGATCTGGTGCGCATGCTCCAGATAGTTCTTCATCATTCCGCCGAGAGAGGCCGCCGTGCTCGGTGCGAAAATGCCGATCATCAGGGTCGCCCCGGCCAGGGTGAACCAGGTGCTGACTTCCTGCGATTTGGGAACGTCCCCCTTGTCATGCGCTTCCTTCAAGCGCTTTTGCGTGGGGTCCTCTGTCTTTTCCGAGTCGTCGCTGTCGTCAGCCATTGCGAAGCGCTACCCTGCGATAAACTTGCCGAGCGCCTGCTGAAAATGATCCAGGTAGAACATCATCACGGTCGTCATCAGCACCATCAAGAGAAACAGCCCGATCGCGATGTTCACGGGCATGGCGATAAAGAAGATCTGCATCTGCGGCATCAGCTTGTTGAGAAGGCCGAGGCCGAAGTAGAAAACCAGGCCGACCACCAGGAAAGGGGCAGCCATGCGTACGGCTATTGTAAACACATGAGCGACCGTTTCCGTCGCTGTTTGGGAGAAATCCCCAATCGGCAGGCTTCCCCCTGGCGGAAAGATCGTGAAACTGTCGTGAAGCGCGGCAATCACCAGGTAGTGGGTATCGGTGACAAAGACCAGGGTAACCCCGAGGATCGACAGGAAGTTGCCGTAAAGTGCACCCTGCTGGCCTTCGTTCGCGATGTCCGTACCGAGCGCGAAGGCCATTCCTGACTGGTTGGCCATGATCACACCGGCGATCTGCAAAACCGACGTGATCAACCGGGCACAAAGGCCGATGCCGAACCCGACCAGCATTTCGCCGCCAAGCAGAACGACCAGCTGCATGGGATTCTGGAGCAGATTGACCGGATAGAGCGAAGACGCCACCGGAAATAGAACAAGTGTCAACGCCAGGGCAATGGTCAGGCGGAAGCGTGTCGGAATCGTGCTCTCGCCGAGCGCGGGCAACAGCATGATCATTGTCCCGAGACGCGCGAACATCAGCATGAAGATGGCTGTAACCTGGGGAAGGAAATCAAGCTGGATCGTCATGCGCCACCGCTTTCAAGGACGTGCTCTAGCTGGTGGACAGGATCATTTCGGCGACCCGCCCCATGAAGGATTCCAGCAACTGCCCCATGAAAGGCAGGGTCAACAGCAGCGTGAGGAAGATCGCCAGGATCTTCGGTACGAAGACAAGCGTCATTTCCTGGATCTGGGTCAGTGCCTGGAACAGGGCAATGACGACGCCGACAAGGAGGCCGACGATCATGACGGGTCCGGCCACCAGGATCATGGTCCAGACGGCTTCGCGTGCGAGATCGAGAACTTCACCACCCGTCATTCAGACGTCTCCTGCCGGCCCTTGCCGCCTGATACTCCCACTGATCCCGCCTCAGGATCAGATCGGCATCCGCATGATTTCTTCGTAGGCGGAAATCACCCGGTCGCGAACGGCGACCATGGTTTCCAGGGCAACTTCGGTTTCGGAAATGGCAGTCACCACATCCACGACATCGGTCTTGCCTTCGACCATGCCGACCGCCTTTTGGTCCGACTCACGGCCCTTGTCGATCACTGTCCCGACGGCCTCCTGCACCATCTGGCCGAAGTCGACCTGCTGCGGGGAGGATTCTTCCAGCGCGCGCGCCTGCTGCTGCAGCCGGGCGGCCATCTGGTAGGCGTTGTTTGCAATTGATGGCGTGGACATGGGCCCCACTCCCTTTCCGGATTACCTTCGGCGCATCACGCCTTCAGGATGTCGATGGTTCGCTGCAGCATCCGCCGCGTCGATTCGATAACGTTCAGATTGGCCTCGTAACTCCGCTGCGCCTCACGCATGTCGGTCGTTTCGATCAGGGTGTTCACGTTCGGCTGAAGCACATAACCGTTGGGATCCGCAGCCGGATGACCCGGCATGAAAACGGACTGGAAGTCGGTGTTGTCTTCCGCAACCTTGCCGAGTTCGACCATCTGAGCCCCGAGTTCCTTGTCGAACTGGGACTTGAACGTCGGGACCTTGCGGCGATAGGGCAACTCGTCCGGTGTCTTGGCGGTCGAATTCGCATTCGCGATGTTTTCCGCGATGATCCTCATGCGCCCGTTCTGCACTCTGAGGCCGCTCGCGGAAACGAACAGGGATTTGATCAGGTCCATTCTATCGGTCCTTTAAGCCGTCAGGTCTTAAGCGCTCTTGGACAAGGCCGTCCGGATGAGGCCCAATCCCTTCGCATAGAGTGTCGTCGCCGCCTGGTAGTCCATCTGGTTGGCAGTGATTTTCATCATCTCTTCTTCGAGGCTGACGCTGTTGCCGCTCGGGGTCACTTCGAAGGTGTCCACCATTTCGACCCTGGCATCCTTGCTCCCGGATATTGCTCCGGCAATGTGCCCGTTCCTCGTGGTGTCTGTCGCAAGCGCAAGCGAGGCCTTCCCGACATAGTCACTGAACTTGTAGTCCTTGACGTCCTTGGCGCTGTAGCCGGGAGTGTCCGCGTTGGCGATGTTTTCGGCGAGCACGCCCTGGCGCGCCTGATGCCATCGCATCTTGCTCTTGAGCGCCTGGAACAGCGGCAGGTCCGTAACAGCCATCCTCGTTCACCATCCGTTAACCAACTAGGCAATGATTGCCGGGTAAATAGTTAATGAAAGGTTAACGCAATTCGCGCGCAAATCACGCAAACCCCTCAAAAACCAGTGGAAGAGCACAACATTCCTTTGCATTTCGCGAAATGAGCGCCGCCCTCGACAGGCAAATTTTGCCCATCTCTGTTAACTTGAGACCTAGAGAGATTCGAAGCGGATCAGCAAGCAATCCTTCTGTGCTTTCAGGCTCTGCATCCGCCGTCTGAAGCTTTGAAAAGCAAAAGAACAAAGAGGTTTGGGGGCGATCTGCCCGTAACGGCACCGGAACCGGATTTACTGGGGATAAGAAAGACATTCCCCAATTGAGGCGGAAATTTCGGGTATCCGGCAGACACAGTCACAGCGCGGTCACGGGCGGCACGAGGTACAAATGCTTAAGTTGATAGAAGACACCTTCAACGTGGACGGAGGCTTTTCTCAGGTAATTGCGGTCATCCTCGCGTTAACCGCGGTCCTGCTGCTTTTCGGACTGTTCGTTTTCATTCTGAAACGCCTGATGGGCGCAACAACGCCGCAGAGCCGCAGCAGGCAGCCCAGAATTGCCGTCATGGACAGCGCCACCGTCGACACAAGACGCCGGCTTGTGCTGGTGCGCAGGGACAATGTGGAACACTTGCTCCTCGTCGGCGGTCCGAGCGACGTCGTCGTTGAACAGAACATTATCCGCAACGCCCCGCTTGCGGCAGGCCGCCCCGGCGCACACGCCTTGGCCGGTACGGCGCTTGCCACATCAGTCAAATCGCCAATGGCGCCCGGACCGGAGATCCCGCCCCGCCCGGAAGACCTGTCCCCGGCCGCCGAGGCAGCTCCTCTCGCGCCCGCGCTCCAGGCAAAGGTTCCGGTACCGGCAGCGTCACCGGAAGAAGCCCCTGCAGAACCTCCGCTCAGAACTCCGGCAGCGGCCGCTTCCGTACCGAAGCCGCCCGCAGCACCGGTGACCGCGCGGCAACCGGCTGCGGA
>NZ_JBNKYW010000233.1:0-3394 GCF_050301095.1 Roseibium sp. | reverse complement strand
AAGATCCGTGTGCAAGTTGACGACACGCGACGCATCCAGCACCAGCAACGCAAAGCCCAGGATCAACGGCATTGCGACGAGTGCGAGAGTTACCGCGTAGCCGTCTTCTTTGACGAGACAGCCGCGTCTACGCCATCTGCGTTGAGCTTTTGAAATTGGCACATTCACCATATGACCGGCCCTTCCTGAGTTTCATGAAGCCTCTGTCACAGAATGCCCTGCCGCTAACTGTTTCCTTGCCCGTCCGTTACTACTGGATCTCCGCGGAACCGGACGAACCGCTTGTCACCACGTCCGGATCGCCCGGCGTCACATAACGCTTTTCCGCGTTTGCCACCGCTTTGCCGTCCCCCGGAATATAGGTGTGCTCGGCGGCAACCGGGAACGGCTGGATCGTCTGAATGCCGACATTCGCATCCATTGCATTGCCCGCACCAGCCGTCACCGAATCCCGCCGGCTCATGTAATCGGCGCATCCCGACAGCAGGAAAGCCACCGTCAGGCCTGCAATTCCCTTCAAGAAATCACTTTTTCGAATAGACATACCCGTCCCCGAATTTCAAATCGATCATGTGGCCATAGGGACCGGTAACGCCTTCGCCATTGCGCGCTTTCCTGATCATGTCCTTGTCAACTTCCATGAGGCCCAGCGCGAAGAGTTCGAAATCGTCGGAAGACCGGGTCTGGTCAAGCGGCGATGCCAGCTTCTCTCCCGGTTTGGCGGGTCTCACCAGACGCGGCGTGACGACGATCACCAGGTCGGTTTCCCGTTTCTGGAAACTTGTCGAGCGGAACAGCGCTCCCAGAACCGGCACCTGACCGAGCCACGGCAACTGCTGAATATCCCTGGCGTTCACGGTCTCAAGCAACCCGGCCAGTCCGAAACTCTGCCCGTCGCGCAACTCTATTACGGTTTCCGCACGTCTCGAGGTGAAGCCCGGATTGCCGTTCACATCGATGGAATTGTCGATATCACTGACTTCCGTCATGACACGCAGGTTGATGCGCGAGCCGTCCAGAACGGTTGGCACGAACTCGAGACGGACACCAAAGGGACGGTAGTCCGTTGAGGTGGCAACGCCGCCGGAATTCGAAACTGCGGTCTGGATGGGCACCTCGCCCCCGACATGGAAACGGGCGGCTTCACCGCTGATGGTGGTCAGGTTGGGCTGCGCCAGACGGCGCACGAGGCCCTTGCCTTCCAAGGCATCGATCAACACGTCGATGTTCAGGCCCGAAATGCTGAGCACATTCGCCACCAGCGTCCCGAACGGGAGCGCGCCCTGCTGCACGGCACTGGCGCCGGAGCCGAGCACATGCTGCAGAAGCCCGGTGTCATCGTTCGGGGCAACCTGTCCACGGGAACCACTTTTGAATATGGAGGTGGTGCTGCGGCCGAACCAGTTGATGCCGAGGTCGCGGCCGATCTGCCGGCTGGCCTCCAGCACACGCACTTCCAGGGCCACCTGCTGCGGCGACCGCACCGTAAGAGCGTTGATGACCGGATCCTCGGAAAACTGCTGCGCGACTTCCAAAACTCGTCCGAGTTGAATGGCATCGGCCACCTGTCCGCTCAATCGGATCTTGTTGCCGACGTTGGACACGCTGATTGCCGAGCCTGGAGCGGCCGCCCGCACGGCGGCACCGACCTCGGCGAAGTCGTACTGAACCTTGATCTCAATGATGCCAAGCAGGTTTTTCGCGTCGTCATAGATCGAGATGTTGGTGAGGCCGAGAGACTTGCCCTGGATATAAAGTGACTGTTCCGTCAGCGGTACGATATCGGCCACGTTCGGATTTCCGACCACCAGGTCGGAAAACGCCCTGTTCGTGCGTACGGTCAGCGTCGACCCGAGCCTGACCTCCATCCGGCTGACGCTGGCATTGCTGATCGAGACGGAAATTTCCTGAACCTGAGCTCTGCCGGCATCCACCGCCAGGAGGTTTGCCCCGACGACCGCGGCAAGCAGCACCAGCGGAACGGCCAGTCGAGACACGCACCACCGGCAGAATAACATGAACAAAGACATTCGTTTCATACTTCCGCCCAAACAAGATTACCTGCCGAACGAGGACCCGACTGCCAGATCCTTGCCGACCTTATATTCAACGCGATCGACCCCTCGCGAAACACCAATCACCGCGAATCGGGACGTCGTCCCGGTTACGATAGCATCATTATCGGCTTGATTGTTTAACTCTTCCGTAACGGAATTGGTCTCCAGCCCGGAGGCGACTTCCGCTCCCCCGAGATCGGCAATATTGACCGGAACAATCTCCTCGACATCTGCGGACGCGATATTACGCAAAGTCAGCGACAATTGTCCAACTCTTTGGGCGAGGACCAGCTTTTGTGCCTCATTTGTCGCAACTTCCAGCGTCACCGTGCGGACCACGTTCGGCTTGTCGGCCCTGTCGTCCGCCGACTGATCGATCGCAAGAACCTTGACACCCTGCAAAAGCACATCGGTGTAGGCTCCGGTCGTGGAACTGCGCCGCTGGGTACGAGTCAGCATGATGTCGACCCGGTCACCAGGCAAGACGAAGCCGGCGACGCCAAGCACATCATTGACGCGGATGGACACCGCCTTCAGGCCGGGTGTGACCGCGGAAGACAGGGTGGCGCGTTCGCCGAAACCCGTGATCTTGGTATCCAGGACAGGTTCACCGACATCGATCGAGGCCTTGACATAGCGAGGCTTGTCTCCGTCGCCGATGATGTCGTCAATGGAGCTGAAGGCGCCGGGAGGCAAGGCCGAAGACGGCCATTCGATTGTCTTGAAGGATTGCCTTTCAAGGCGGGTTCCGAACCGCAACCTCTGAGAAGCGACGACTATTTCACTGACCACCGGCTCTGGTGTGGCAAGGGCGCTGAGCATCGCAAGGCGCTGGTTGTTCAGATACGCCTTGGTTCCGAACACGGCGGCAACGCCGAGAAATGCAGACACCGTGATACTGAAGAACGTCGATCTACGCATGACAGCCTCCACTGATTGGCTCCCGGAAAATCCGGGCGTTGGCAACCGCGCTGCGGTCACCTTGTTTATTCTGCCCCAAATTCACCGGTTAACGCTTGCAAAGGTAAGCGCAGATTTCACCACCGTTATCTGCCGCTAAAGTCCCCGGCATCCATTTTGCGGGCCAGGTTCCTCTATAAAGCTATTCTAATGGTCAGGACGGCCCTGACCATTAGAACAAGCAACCGCGCCGTGCATAGACGCGGTTGCAGATCTTGAGAAATTACCCGGAATAGGAAACCGTGGTGGTCCAGAAGGTGCCCCAGCTGTCCCATGCTGCGGCGAGGTTAGTGCCCGCTGCTGTCACCGCGACGATGACACCTGCAACGAGGAGACCGAGAAGCATCAGATACTCGGTGAGTGCAACCCCATCTTCT
>NZ_JBNKYW010000232.1:0-7640 GCF_050301095.1 Roseibium sp. | reverse complement strand
GACAGCGTGCTCAACTCCGTCGCCGATATCATGTGGATGCTCACCGGCTTCCTGTTCGCCTGGCGGATGCCCGTCTGGGTGACGGTGCTCACCGGCATCTTCTTCGAGCTGCTGGCGCTTTACGTGATCCGGGACAATCTCACGCTGAACGTGCTGATGCTGATCTACCCGGTCGAGGCGATAAAAGTCTGGCAAGGTGGATGACAGTGAGCTTTGCTGGCTTGCGATTTTCTCGTTCCAGGGCGTCCGACGATTTGTACTCGTCTGCCGCATTTCCATAGTGGTCATCCCCGACTTGATCGGGGATCCAATCCAGCTTTCGGCAAACTTCGAACGTCCGATCCGGCCCGGACCTGAGGAACCTTACCGGCCAAATCGCAGCGGCTCTGGAAACGAGTAGATCCCCGATCAAGCCGGGGATGACTGCGGTGGGCGGAGACTTCGCTCCGCTCACGCAGTAGTCCGGATCAGCGTTCGACCGTGCGCCACTTGGCCGGATTGACGAGTATCTATTGCGAACACGGGCAAGAAGGCAGAGGCATGCTCCGGCTCAGAGGCGGTCCTGAACCGGAAAGCCGTCAGGTCCTGAGCACCGGCAGCAGGAGATCTTCCGCAAAATCCTCGAAGCGCCGTGCCGGCTGACCGGTTATCTTCTCCACTTGCCCGGTGACGAAGTCTCCCCAGCCCGAACTGTAGGCCGCACCATAGTCGCGCAGAAGCGCGGCCAGCCATGGACCCCAACCGCTCGTCAACGCAAAGTCATGGGCGTCCTGCGGCCGGACCGGGTCATAGCGCACCGGTTTGCCCAGAAGCGCCGAGAGCCGTTCGGCGGCTTCCTGAAGACTGATCGCTTCCGGACCGGTCAGCTCATGCGCCGCCCCGTTCCACCGGTCGCTTTCCACGCAGTGCCGCAAGCACAGAGCCACATCGCGGGTGTCGATCAGCCCCGTGCGGCCGTCGCCATTGGCAAAGGAAAATGTCCCCTTCGCCTTGATGGTTTCGGCCACCATAAAAAGGTTTTGCATGAAGAAATTCGGGCGCAGAAAGACATGCTCCATGCCGCTCTCGCGGATTTCCGCCTCCGTCAGGGCATGAAGGCGGGTGTTTTCCGTCGGCCCGCCGGTCTCGGCTTTGATGGCGGAAAGACGCACCACCTTGCGCACGCCTGCAAGCCGTGCGGCGTAAATGCAGGCCCTCGCATGATCGGCTGCGTCCGGCGCGGACGGGGTGATAAGGACCAGAACCTCGACACCCTCATGCGCTGCCTTCAGACGGTCCTCCTCGGCAAAATTCCCGGGAAAGGCCTCTACTCCCGGAAGGGACAGTGCCGAGATCTTTTCCGCCGACCGGGAAAAGGCTCGCACGAGATGCCCGTTGCCCGAAAGCAGGCGGACGAGTTCCGAACCGATCGTGCCGGTCGCCCCTGTCACGAGAACAGTCATTGCGCTGCCTCCGTCCAGACGGCGAGTTCGTTGCCGTTGGGGTCGGCGAAATGGAACCGGCGGCCTCCCGGAAAGTCGTAGGGCTCCTGCAGGATGGTTCCGCCCGCCGCTTTCACCGCGGCGAGCGTGGCGGCAAGGTCCGCCGCATAGAGCACGACCAGAACGCCCGGCGCCCTGACCGGCACGCCTGTCGCGCCATTAAAGCCGCCCTCGACGCCGGCACCGTCGAAGCTGATGTATGTTTCGCCCCAGTCCTGAAAGCGCCAGCCGAAGGCGAAGCCGTAGAAGTCCTTGGTGCGCCCGGCGTCGACGAGCGGGAACTCGATGTAGTTGATGGTCCTGTCCAGATTGGTCATGGCTTCGCCTCGCTTGGTTTCTGAGAACGTCAACCTAGTCAGCTTCCAATTTCGGGACTATACGTTGTTTTCGAAAGCAATCTTCCAGATATGGAATATCATGCGTAACCTGGACGCCATCGCTGTTTTTGTGGAAGTCATCCGCCAGGCGAGCTTCACGGGCGCCGCCCGCGCCTTGCACATGCCGCTTTCCACCGTCAGCCGCAAGGTCGCCGAGCTTGAGGCAGACCTTCAAGTCCGCCTGATCGACCGGTCTCACAAACCGCTGCGGATCACCGAGGCGGGGCAAACCTATTTCGATCATTGCAGCAAAGGCATCAGCGCGCTCAGCTATGCCAATCAGGTCATTCGCGGCAAACAGGAGAGCCTTGCCGGGAAATTGCGGGTGACGGTTCCGCCCAATCTCGCGGAGCTGTTGTTCACAAAACCCGTCGACAGTTTCCTGCGCCGTCATCCGGAAGCGCAGATCCAGGTGCTGGTCAGCGAACGCATGCTGGATTTCGTCGACGACCGGATCGATCTGTCGTTTCGTGTGGCCCGCCCATCAGCGCCGAACCTGGTGATCCGCAAGCTGCTTACCCATCGCCACAGGCTCTGTGCCGCACCATCCTATCTTGCCGTTCACCAGCCCCCCCGCCTGCCGGAGGACCTTCTGCAGCACACGCTGATCGGCTTCAATTTCCTGTCTCGGGACAAGACCGTATGGCCCTTGCGGAAGGGCAAAAAGACCTTTGAGACGCCTTTCGAGGCCACGCTGTCGGTCAACGACTATCTGGCCGTCAAGGCATCCGTGCGACTTGGAACCGGGATCGGCGATGTGCCGGGCCTGATGTGCAGGGATGAACTCGCCACAGGCGATCTGGTGGAAGTCCTGCCGGACTGGCGGATGCCGGAAGTCTCGCTCTATGCGGTCTACGCTGGCCGGACCGGCCTGTCTAAACTCGCCCGGGCCTTCCTGGACGACGTCAGCGCCCACCTGGCGCCCTACCGGAGCCGCACGGCCTCCGACAGCCTACTTTGACGCCCGCGACACGCCCGCGCAGCTTTCGCGCACGATCAGGTCGCCGTGCAGCAGGTGGCTCTGTTTTTCCAGCGTCCGGTTGGCCAGACGGTCGAGCAGGATGGTCATCGCCTTTTCGCCGATGTGGTGGCGCGGCTGGCGGATGGTGGTGAGGCCCGGGGTGAAATTGTTGGCAAAGGGAATGTCATCAAAGCCGAGCACGGAAAAATCGTTCGGCACGTTATAGCCGCGCAGTTGCAGCGCGGAGATCACGCCGATGGCGGTGTTGTCGTTGAAGCAGAAGAAGGCGGTCGGCAGATCGTCCTTGATGAAAAGCCGCTCCACGGCGGCCCGGCCGCTTTCCGCCGATCCGTCGCCCTCGACCCGCCAGTCGCGCAATGTTTCCGGCGATTCCTTCAGTCCCCGCCGATAGCCTGAATGGCGCAGATCGCTGCGGACATCCGCGGGACCGCCGGAAATATAGGTGATCTTCCGGTGACCAAGCGAAATCAGGTATTCGGTCGCGACCTTTGACGCGGCGACATCGTCCACGCCGACATAGCTGATTTCGGGATTTGCGACCGGACGTTCCGTCGCCACGATGGGCGGCAGGGAGCCGAGCGGTGCCTGGGGTTCGCCCGCGACCGGCACGTGGCCGGTCAAGAGCACCAGCCCGTCGGCCATGCCCGTCGACAGGAAGCGCAGATAGTTCTGCTCCAGTCCCGTGGTGCCTTCCGTGTTGCCGATCAGGACCCCGTAGCCACGGTCGTTGGCAGCCTTTTCAAGGCCCGTCAGGATGCCGGCGAAATTCGGATCGGCGATGGAGGACGCCAGCACCAGCACCATTTTCGAGCGCTGCATGCGCAGGTTCTGTGCCATGGCGTTGGCGGTGTAGCCGGTGCGGGCAATGGCGGCGGTGACTTTCTTGCGCGTGCTCTCGGCTACTTTTTCCGGCGAGCGCAGGGCCCGGCTGACCGTCGCGATGGAAACGCCCGCCAGTTTTGCCACATCTTCGATGGTTGCCGGCCGCTCGCCCGGTTCGCTCATTTTTTGTTTCCAGACATGCTGCGGTGCGGCCTCCGGTTAAGTCCATGAATCGCAACACCATCCAAGCTGTATAGACCGCATCGCACCCCATGAAAAGGTTTACAAAGGCCAATGTAAAGGTTTACATCGATTATGAAAACGTTTACATCATGACTATGGCGATGGTCTCGAAGAGAATGACCGCGCCTGGGAGGAACGATAAATGCAGGTGGATCCATCCACGCAAGGCGCGGTGATCGAAGCCGTCAACATCAGCAAGTCCTTCGGGCCTGTGCCGGTGCTGTTCAGCGTCAGCATGGACGTGCGTCCCGGCGAGGTTCATGCCCTGATCGGCGAGAACGGCGCGGGCAAATCGACGCTGATGAAGATCCTGTCCGGCTTTCACGACCCGACCTCAGGCCAGATCCGCCTCGACGGACAGCAGACCGCCCTCCCCCCGAACGGCGCAGCAGAGAAGCTTGGTATTGTTCTGATCCACCAGGAACTCAACCTCGCCGAACAGATGACCGTGGAGGAGAACGTCTTCCTCGGCCGCGAGCTGAAATCCAACGGTTTCCTCGACAAGGCGGCCATGCGGGCGAGGGTCCAGAAATATCTCGATGAAATCGGCCTGGACATTTCCCCCGACGACCGGATTTCGGACCTGACCATCGCCCAGAAACAGATGGTCGAGATCGTCAAGGCCGTCAGCCGCAACGCCCGCATCCTGATCATGGACGAGCCGACCGCCGTCCTGACCGAAGAGGAAACAGAGGTCTTCTTCCGTCAGGTCGAAAAGCTCAAGCAAGGCGGTGTCGGTATCGTCTTCGTTTCCCACAAGCTCAACGAGGTCAAGGCCATCGCCGACCGGGTGACCATACTGCGCGACGGCCAGTGGATCGACACACGCGCGTCCGAAGACCTGACGCCGGACATGATGGCGCAGATGATGGTGGGCAGGGAACTCTCCGACCTCTTTCCGCCGATGCATGAAGCCGATGTCGACGCGGAGCGGGTGCTGGAGGTGAAAAACCTCAGGGCAGCGGGCATCGACACCGTCAGCTTCGACCTGCGCAAGGGAGAGATCCTGGGCTTCTCCGGCCTGATCGGTTCCGGCCGGACCGCCGTCTTCGAAGCCATCTGCGGCCTTGCCCCCGTCGAAGGCGGAACCATCCGCCTGTTCGGCGAGGACGTCGGAGCCATGACCGTTGCGGAGGCCCGCGACAAAGGGCTCGCCTATCTCACCAAGGACAGGAAGGAAAAGGGCCTGCTTCTGGACAAGAAGATGCGCCCGAACCTGACGCTGTTCGCCCTGCCGAAATTCGTGAGGAACTTTGCTCTCGACAGCAAGGCGGAGGACGCGGCTCTCAAACGCGCGATCCGCCGCTTCGACGTGCGCTCGCGGGACCCGGAAATCACGGTCGGCAAGCTTTCCGGCGGCAACCAGCAGAAGCTGTTACTCGCCAAGATCATGGAATGCGATCCGAAGATCGTTGTCATAGACGAGCCGACGCGCGGCATCGATGTGGGCACCAAGCAGCAGATCTACCATTTCATCGCCGCGCTCGCCGCCGAAGGGGTCTCCGTCGTGGTGATCTCATCTGAAATGCCGGAAATCATCGGCATCTGCCACCGGGTGGTGGTGATGCGTGAGGGCCATATCACCGGCATCCTGACGGGCGACCACATCAACGAAAACGAAATCATGCGCTATGCCGCCGGGCTCAAGCGGGAGGACCTCCATTGACCATGACCACAGCCTCCGAGGACAGAGTTGCCAAGCGCCCCGCCGTCGACCTGAAAACGCTCGGTCCGGCCCTCGCCCTGCTTCTGCTGTGCCTGATCGGATTTCTGTTGAACCCGTCCTTCGTCAGCGAAGGCAACCTGACCAACCTGCTGACCCGTTCGGCCTTCATCGGCATCATCGCCGTCGGCGCGACCTTCGTGATCACCGCGGGCGGCATCGACCTTTCTGTCGGCTCCATGGCCGCGGCGATCGCCGGGGTCATGATCATCGTCATGAACAATATGGTCGACACGCTCGGCACCGGCATACCGACCGTCCTCTTCGGCTGCGGCCTTGCCGTCCTGCTCGGCATTGGCGCGGGCTGGATCAACGGCGCGCTGACCACAAAGGGCAAGATCGAGGCCTTTATCGTTACACTCGGCACCATGGGGATCTACCGCTCGCTCGTCACCTATTTTGCCGACGGCGGCACGCTCTCCCTGAACTTCGACATCCGCGGCACCTATCGCCCGGTCTATTACGACAGTTTCCTTGGGCTGCCGTTCCCCGTCTGGGTCTTCATCCTGGTCGCCATCTGCGGCTGGCTGCTGCTCAACCGGACGGCTTTCGGCCGCTATTGCACGGCCATCGGTTCCAATGAAGCGGTCGCAAAATATTCCGCGATCAATGTCGACCGGGTCAAAACGCTCACCTACGTCATTCAGGGCCTGTGTGTGTCCTTCGCCACGATCATCTACGTGCCCCGGCTCGGCTCGGCCTCCGCCTCGACCGGCGTCCTTTGGGAACTGGAAGCCATCGCGGCAGTGATCATCGGCGGCACGGTGTTGAAGGGCGGCTACGGCCGGATCGGAGGCACCATACTGGGGGCCCTGATCCTGACCACCATCGGCAATATTCTGAACTTCACCGACATGATCTCGAACTACCTGAACGGCACGATGCAGGGCCTGATCATCATCGTTGCGGTTCTCCTGCAGCGCAGCGACTGGAAGCTCGGCAAGAGCGGCAAGCCGTAACGCGCTGAACTCAACAGAACCGGGCCCCGTCCCCCAAACAGAAACACCGGCTCGCACCGGACGGGAAAGGTGCGTCCAATCGACAGCATTGGAGGAGGAAACGATGTTTATGAAAAAAGCCCTGGGGGCCCTTGCAGTTACTGGAGCCCTGGCCTTTGCGGGGACCGCCGTTGCGGACGAGAAGATCAAGATCGGTGTCAGCTATCCGACCCCGACCCATGCCTGGGCCGCCGGCATGAACTGGCACGCGGAGCAGGCCGAGAAGCGCCTCGAAAAGCTTTATCCGGATGTGGACCTCATCCTGGTCAACTCACCGGACCCGGCCTCCCAGGCGAGTGCGCTGGAAGACCTTGTCTCGGTTCACCAGATCGACGCGCTGGTGGTGCTGCCGTTCGAATCCGAGCCGCTCACCGATCCGGTGCTGAACGTGAAGAAATCCGGTGCCTGGATCACAGTTGTCGACCGCGGTCTCAGCCAGCCGGGGATCGAGGATCTTTATGTCGCCGGCAACAATCCCGAGCTCGGCCGGGTATCGGCGCAATACATGAAGGGTCGCCTGAAGGACGGTGACAACATCGTTGTCCTGCGCGGCATTCCGACCGTGATCGACAACGAGCGCTTCGACGCCTTCATGGCGGAAATCGAGGGCTCCGGCATCAACGTTCTGGACAACAAGCATGCCAACTGGAACCGCGATGACGGCTTCGAAGTCATGCAGGACTTCCTCAGCCGCTTCCCCGACATCGACGGTGTGTGGGCGCAGGACGACGACATCGCCATCGGCGTGGTTGAAGCCATCAAGCAGGCCGGACGCGAAGATGAAATGTTCGTGGTCGGCGGCGCCGGCATGAAGGAAATCATCCGCGGCATCATGGATGGTGACGAACTCATCCCGGTTGACGTGCTTTATCCGCCGGCAATGATCGCGACGGCGATTGACCTGACGGTGGCCAACTACACCTCGAATGCACCGGTGGAAGGCCGCTTCATTCTGGGCGCGCCGCTGGTCACGCCGGAAAACGCCGCGTCCTACTACTTCCCTGACTCGCCGTT
>NZ_JBNKYW010000231.1:0-59413 GCF_050301095.1 Roseibium sp. | reverse complement strand
GCTCGTCTTCGATCGCCTCGCGGTCGTGATAGCCGCGCAAGGTGCCGTAAAGATCCATGATGGCTTGGGTGATGCCGGGGGCGCGGGTGACGAGTTCGTGCAGTTCCTGACGTCCGATCGTGGAGGAATGAAATTGTGTATCTGCAAAAATTTCCTGCAAATCCTGCATCACCCGGTCAAGATCGTTCTTCTCGAAGGCGGCCAGGTCGGTGCCGAAGATGCGGTTGATGGACAGCAGAACAGAGGCCGTTACAGGCCGGTTGTTGTTCTCGATCTGATTGACGTAAGCGGTTGAAAGGCCGACTTTTTTGGCGAATTCGCTCTGGGACAGGCCAAAGTCGGAACGGATTTGCCGCAGCGTGTGTCCGGAATAGAGTTTTTTGCCCAATGCACCGCTTCCTTCCGTAAAATGCAAAACATTAGCAATATGCAGTAAGCTTTTTAACATTTTACAACATAAGCATTTTGGTGAACAGTCCCGCCATCGAATTTGGTTCACGACAAGCCTGGGACGAAACGATGACGGCACATTTTGCTCTTCACAACGAAACTGCCCTGAACGGCGAAGCCAACGCCTTTGCCGGCAATGTCCGCTGGCCGATCGATCTCAGAAAATCGATGACGCCACGCCAGCTGGAAATCATGCTGAAGCTCTGCGAGGGCAAGGTGAACAAGCAGATCGCTTATGATCTGAATGTGTCGACCGCCACCGTGAAAGTGCATATCCGCAACGCGATCACGCGGCTTGGCGCGAAGAACCGGACGAATGCGGTTGCCATCGTGGCGGCGAACAGTGCGATTTTCAGAAGTGCAGCACACTGAACAGGCCAAGCCAGCCAGTTCATGACCTGTGCATCCCCATCGGCCTCTTTTCGGCGGACAATAAAACAGAAAAAGTCCGCCCGGATCAGGCGACCTTCTTGATCATTGCAGATCGCATGCCGTCCACTTCCGCCGACAGAAAGTCGCAGAAATCCTTGGCGACGATGGAAATCGGACGGTGCGTCGGCGTCAGAATCGAAAGGCTGTTCTGGATCCTCGGGCGGAACGGCCGGAAAACGATCATGGGCGGGCCCATGCCGAGGCGCCCGTTTTCCTGAGCCTTGTAGGCCGTGATCATGTCGCAGACCAACGCGCATTGACCGGCTTCCACGAACTTCAGTCCCGCATGCGCGGTCTGAAGTTCGAAGCGCTGATTGAAACGCACGCCGGCATCGCGAAACCTCGCCAGCGTCTGTTTGTGGCTGCGGTGCTCGGAGTGAAGCAGGGCCAGCGGATAGCCGTCCAGCTCAACCGGTGTGATGACTTCCCTGGCGGCCAGCGGGTCGGTTGCCGGAAGGGCGCACATGCATTCCAGATCGAAATCTATCTGGTCGAAGGAATTGCGAGCCGGCGGGGTTTCGGCAAAGCCAACGTCGAACTGCTGGGCGGCGATCAGCTCTTCGATTTCCGCCGACGTCCGGCTTGCCAGCGCAACTTTCACACTCGGTTTGTCGGCGATGAACTTGGCAAGGCTGTTCGGCAGGAAATCTGCCACGGCTTCCGGAATACCGGCGATGCGCAGCTGGCCGTGTTCGCGGTTGGCCAGGCCTCTGAGGGTGCGTTTGGAAATCTCCAGCCGCTTCAGGATTGCTTCGGCTTCTTCCAGGAAAAACTCGGCTTCCGGGGTCGGGACCAGCCGGCCCTGTTCGCGCACGAAAAGCTTCAGTTCCAGCTCGGCTTCCAGGCCCGCGATGGTGGAGCTGACAGCCGGCTGTGTCCGGCCGAGTGTGCGTGCGGCTTCGGAAATCGAACCACTGCGCATCACCTCGCGAAAAGTCGCCAGTTGCCGGATTGAAAGATTCATGGTTCCCGAGAAAAGCCCCCCCAGACTTATTGCAAACAATGTGTCTCTTTATCAGGGGGAGGTCAACTACGAGGCGAAGACACTGCCGCAGTTGCAGGTATTCAACTGTCCCGAAAGGCGTGGATACTGACACTTTATCTGCATCCGGGGTCCGATACAGTTCCTGCCTGTTGCCGTTACGTTTTGCAGGCTTGTAGACGGTTGTGTTTTTTTGTTTTGCGCTCTCTGGTATCAGTCTTCCGATTTCCACAGCCGGTGGAGATCAAAGGCATTTATGTCCTGAAGCAGTTCGATAAATCCGTGTGCGGCGTGGTCGAGTGAGCGCCGGCCCTTTTCCGCGCTTGCCCGTGCCGCGTTGCCCAAGGCGCCTGTGGGGTTGAGGTCCTGGGCCTTCCAACCGTATTGCGCCTTGCCGTGGCCGCGCAGGTGCTTGAATTCCTTGAGATATGCCTGCTGTTCGGACGTGAAGTCCGTAGCCAGTTCCATGCGCACCAGGTCAGGCCGCAGGTGCAACATCAAGGACGTTTCGATATCTCCGCCATGAATGCCGTAGGTGAATTCCTCTTCCGGGAATAGATCGTCCGGCTGTCCGAACCGCAGCCAGTTCGTCGCCGTCACGAACATGTTGTGCTTGACCCGAAGTTCCCGGGCGACGATGTCGAGGACAGGAACATTGCCGCCGTGGGAGTTGATCAGCACCATCTTGCGGATGCCGGCACGTGCGACACTTTCGCCGATCTCCAGCCAACAGCGCGTGACGGTGTCCCAGGCAAGGGTCAGTGTGCCCGGCGAGGAGATATGTTCGTCCGATTTACCGACCGCCTGCACGGGCAGGAAGGTTGCCGGCAGATCTTCGGGCAAAAGCTCTACGACGCGCCGGATCTGTCCTTCCGCGATGGCCGTGTCCGTGACCAGCGGCAGATGAGGGCCGTGCTGCTCTATGGCGGCAACGGGCAGGACCGCGATCCAGTTTTCCCTTTCCGGGTCCTGAAAGTCGACGGTTGTCATCTCGTGCCAGAAACGCCTTGGCAGCATCCTCTTTGTCCTGTTCCCGGTGGCGATGCGATCTGCTTGGCATAGACCGGACGGTGAGGCAAGGGCGGGAGGCGGTGGCCCGGCCGGACCAGACCGGCTCAGGGCACCGGCGGACTTGCTCACGATCATATGATGAGGCACCTCCAGCCGGCGTTTAGAGTTTGCTGACGCCTTTGCCGGACAATCAGCGGCATGATCGGTGCGCTACTGACCAATACACCGGCAAACCTGCTGCGAAGCAGCGGCGCGGCCGCGCCAGAACCCGACGGTGGGGAAAACCCCCAAAGCCGGGATCAGGATCTTGCGCGTGAAAGCCAGGCCGGGAGCAGGGCTGCCGCCAGCCGCATTTCCGTCAGCCCGCCGCTGACCGCCGAAGCCGTTCTTGTGCTTCAGGAGGACAGCGGGGCAGAGGCAAGCACAAGGCGGTTCCGGCAGGACGCCTCTAGCGCCCGGGAGACGGCCGGTGTGGAAGAAACATCTTCTTCCGCATCGCAAGGGCAATCCGTTTCCGCAGTCGAAGACGAGGCCGGGACTTCGCAACCGGCACAGGAGGCTGACGGCGGCAAGGCCGGCAGCGAGGGCTTGAGCGAGGCTGAGGAAAAACAGGTCGACAAGCTTGAGCAGCGTGACCGCGAGGTCAAGGCGCATGAGCATGCCCACGCACGCGCCGGGGGAGCCTATGCGGGTGCCCCCAGCTATACTTTCCAGCAAGGGCCCGACGGCAAGAGTTATGCCGTTGGTGGAGAGGTGCAGATCGACACGGCCAAGGAGCGCACGCCCGAGGCAACCGTCCGCAAGATGCAGGTCGTTATTCGCGCGGCAACCGCACCTGCGGAACCGTCATCACAGGACCTGAAGGTCGCCCAGCAGGCACGGGCGCAGCTCGCCGAGGCGCAAGCCGAACTGCGGCAACAGAAATCAGAAAATACCGGTACCGGTGGTGACGGTCCGCAAACCGTAACAGCCACGGAATCCGGCAAGGACGCTGCTCAGGATGCCGGAAGCCCGGCATCGGACGCGCGGCCGGAGGACGGGGAGAGCGGTTCAGCTTCATCCAGTTCCCGGTACGGGCAGGCCGTTGCCGCCTATCAGGCGGCTGTGGATCTGGCAGGTGAGGCGTCATCGCGCCTGTTCGGCCTGATTGCCTGACCGTCCGGACGAAGCCGAAAAGACAGAAGATCCGATTATCGCGAACCCGCCAGTCTTTCCGGGTATGGTTGCATGCCGCAGATACATGGTGTGGCGCTTGTGAAACGGACGGAGCCGTGACACAAGGGGCGATCCATCCGGGCCGATTTCGCCCCTTATTCAGGTCAGAACATGCCAGCCATTGCCGCACGCCGGGTCGTCTCGGCGATCTTTTTCATGGGCGGAGCCCTTATCGGTCTCTGGGCTTCCAGAATTCCGGACATCAAGTTGTCCACCGGCCTGGACGAAAGCGGCTTTGGCTTGCTGCTGTTGCTGATGGCCTGCGGGGCCTTCGTCGCCTTTCCGTTTACCGGCCTGTTTGTCGACCGGCTCGGGGCGGCCCCCGTCACCAAGGTGCTTGCGGCTGCAACCCTCGTCAGCTTTGCAATGATCGGGGTGGCACCGACAACGCCGGTCCTGGCTGTTGCCATGTTCCTGTCCGGGCTCTGTTTCGGTGCCATGGATGTCTCCATGAACGGTTGGGGCGCGGAGGTGGAGACGGTTCTCGGCAGGCCCATCATGTCCTCGTTTCACGGACTCTATAGCCTGGGCGCGGGCATTGCGGCCGCGGCCGGAGGTGTGGCTATCGAGGCAGGCCTGTCCGTCAAGGTGCATTTCCTGATCTGGTGTGTCGCGACCGCGCCCTTGCTCATCTGGTTCTGGCGCCAGCCCTGGCCGCAGTCGGTCAGTCTGGGTGGGCGGGGAGCCAAGGCTCCTCTCTTTGCCATTCCAAAAGGTGCCCTTGTGTTCGTTGGCCTGATGGCGCTCGTCTCGGCACTAGGTGAAGGGGCGGTCACCGACTGGGCGGCGCTCTACCAGATCCAGGATCTGGGGTATGCGGAATCGGTTGCGCCGACCGCCTTCACGGTGTTTTCGTTTGCGATGGTCGTCATGCGGCTCGCCGGAGACAGGGTCATTGCCCGTTTCGGTCCCGTGGCGGTGGCGCGGTGGAGCGGCGTGGTCGCGGTGGTCGGTTGCCTGCTGCTGATCTCGGGTCTCAATATCTGGGCGGTCTGGGCAGGCTGTTTCATCATGGGGATCGGTTATGCCGTGCAGTTCCCGCTGGCAATGTCCCGCGCTGCAAGCGATCCGCATATGTCCAAGGGCGCGGCCCTGGCTGCGGTTGCGACGCTCGGTTACGGCGCTTTCCTGTTCGGGCCGCCTCTGCTCGGTTTCGTCGGCAGCGCCTTTTCGCTCAGAACGTCCTTTGTCACGCTCGCGGTTCTGTCGCTGGCGCTGCCTTTCCTCGCCGGTTCGCTGAAGGTTCGGGACTGAATTGTTAGCCGGGTAACGTAATCATGGCCCGTACACGGTTTCAAAAAACGCCGCCAGATGGCAAGGTGTCATTTGACGGTTAAATACTGACGCTAGTGTGCCGCCGCGTCGGAAGAAAACGCGATTCGGGCTAATCGGCAGCGGGTATGGTGCAATGGCTTTCAACTACAAGAAAAGCATAACGTTTCGTCTGGTTCAGGCAGCAAAGGCACAGCGGGCCCGATCAGGTGCGCACCTGATGCGGATCGGCCTGCATCCTGGGCAGGAGCTGGTGCTGAAGGTTCTGGCGGACACGGACGGGCGTACCATGAGCCAGCTTGCTCTTGCGCTGGGTGTCCAGCCTCCCACCGTCACGAAAATGGTTACGCGCCTGTCCGCGCAGGGCTATGTCCGCCGGCAGGTCTCCGACAAGGATGGCCGCCTGGCGCGGGTTTACCTGACCGAGGCGGGTCAGGAACTGGTCGCCTCCGTCGACAAGGCATGGAAGCGGCTGGAACGGGAGGCCATGTCCGGTCTCGACGAAAAGGACCGCAAGAAACTGCGCAAGCTCTTGCGCCAGGTGGAAAAGAACCTGTCGATTTCCGTCGACGACGATCCGGAGCATGAAGCCGATCTCGAACCGGATGCCGAGGAAGCCGCTGGGGCCGACGCGGATAAGGATGGCGGCAAACAGGGCGGCAAGGACAAGGAACGTTCCGCCGCCTGACCTGCTCCAGCGCGCAAGGGCCGAGGGGACATTAACAATCCGTCATTTGAAATTTTCCTGCCGGATGACCACCTGCGGAAGGTGAGCTTTCTACAGCTTGTCCAATCGGGGTGGAGCGAGGCCATGAGCTATCATACGATCGACGAGGAGCGCGGGGCCCGGCGGGCAGAAGAGCTGCGCCGCCGGTTCCGGCATGTGTCGGATGCGTCTTTCGGACGGTCCCGCTACGGGTTCGGCCCTTCCACTCATTCACGCAGCCGGTCCGAAGCCGCGATCCGGTATGCGCAGATCCGCAATGTGCTGTTCTGGAGCCTGCTGGCCGTTGCAATGGTGTTCGTCGGCTCCATCGTCTTGTAACGCGATCCCGCAGGCCGCGGCGTTCACAGCGGTATTGAGATCGTCCTCCACGCTACAACAGAAACGGAAAGCCGCCCTCCAGTTTCAGGAGGGCGATTTTCGTTTCCGTGCCTCCCTGGCCGGAATAACCGCCGAGGCCGGTCGCCGACAGAATGCGGTGACAGGGAATGATGATGGGGATCGGGTTGGCGCCGCAGGCCTGGCCGATCGGCTGGCCATAAGTGCCCAGTTCCTTTGCCAGATCGCCGTAGGTTCGGGTCTGTCCATAGGGGATGGCCTGCATGGCCTTGAAAACCGCCTGATGCAGTTCTCCGCCCTTGGGAGCGAGCGGCAGGTCGAAATTTTTCAGGCGCCCGTCAAGAAAGGCTCTCACCTGGGACGCTGCTTCTTGCAGCAAAGGTGTTTTGTCTTGGCTTGCGGGTCCGTTCCATTGTAATCGGATGATTGCGCCGCCGCTTTCCTCAATGGAAAGGCGCCCCAGCCATGTTTCAATTTCTGCGACAGGCATGATCGTCCCCGCTTAACCAGATCCTTAGGTAGTGGGCCGGCGATCCGATCTCAACAGGGTATTCCCGCAGGGAATGCCACCCCCAAGTCTTCATCCGCGGATGAATTGTCAAAAGGTTCGACCGCCGATGGCGCAAGAAAGTCCGAATTCCGGTGCCGCAGCCTCGGCGCCGATTGCCGGTATCGGTCTGATCGTTCTGGCCTGTCTGTGTTTTGCCGTTCTGGACGCAACAGCGAAGTATCTTTCCGCCAGTGTGCCGACCCTGCAGATCGTATGGCTGCGGTTCGTGAGCCATGTCATTCTGTCTCTGGTGCTGTTCCAGGTGTGGAAGAAACCGTCGCTCCTCACGACCAGACACCCGGTGCTGCAGCTTGTGCGGGCCTGCTGCCTGCTCGGCACGACGATCTTCAATTTCCTGGCCGTTCGCCACCTGCAGCTGGCCGAGACAATGTCGATCATGTTCGCCGGCCCTTTCGTCATCACCGCGCTTGCCGGGCCGATGCTGGGGGAGTGGGCCGGTATCCGGCGCTGGGCTGCCATCATTGTCGGTTTCCTGGGTGTACTTGTGGTCACGCAGCCGGGACTGGGCGGCATGCATTGGGCGGCGATCTATTCGGTCGTCGCGATGACCTTCTATGCCCTTTATGCGCTCCTGACCCGTCAGTTGACGGCAACGGACAGCTCAGCGGGAATGCTGATCCTGTCGGGTCTCATTGCCGCGGTCGCCATGACGCCGGCCGGTCTCTCCGTCTGGGAAACGCCGAAGGATGCCTGGACATGGGTCCTGCTGTTTGCCACCGGTGCGCTGGGCGGCGGCGGGCACTTCCTGTTCATCATGGCGCACCGGATCGCGCCCGCGCCGGTCCTGGCCCCTTTCATCTACATACAGATCGTCTGGATGATTGCCCTCGGGTATCTGATTTTTGCCGATGTTCCCACAATCTCGACGCTTGTCGGTGCGTCGATCGTGGTCGCCTCCGGCCTCTATATTCTCTACCGTGAGCGGGTGAAGGGGATCTGAGTTTCCGGTTGGCGGAGACGGGGCAGGTCAATTGCGACCGGGGCAGGCGGTTGACTGGCTTGGTGTCTTCAAGTCTTAATACCGCTTCACGACGGGCAGCGACAAGGAGGCTTGCTGACCCGCTTGGGAGGATTGGGATGGAACTCGACCGCCGCAAGTTTCTGGGTGGCGCTGCCGCTGTTGCCGGTACCTTGCTGATGCCGCAGGCCGCATCGGCAAATACCGCGGCAAACGCCTATTTCAACGGCTACCAGGATGACAACGGTTTCCGGTACCGGAGAACCAACTTCAATCGCATTGAGCCGGTCTGGCGCCGTCAGATGGTGAAATATTTCAGTCCCGAACCGCCGGGCACCGTGGTCGTCGACACCAGGAATCACTTTCTTTACTGGATCTGGGAAAACAACACCGCTCTCAGGTACGGTGTCGGCGTCGGCCGCGAGGGCTTCCAGTGGTTCGGACGCGCGCGCATCGACCGGAAAGCGTTGTGGCCCCGCTGGGTGCCACCGCCGGAAATGCTGAAGCGTCAGCCGGACCTGCCGCGTCTGGTCGATGGCGGGGCTGCCGACAACCCGCTGGGGCCGCGCGCCCTGTATCTCTACCGGGACGGTGCGGACCTTGGGTACCGCCTGCATGGTACTCTGGAACCCTGGAGTATCGGGCGGGACGTCTCCAGCGGCTGTATCCGCATGTTCCCGGAAGACATCATCGATTTGTATCAACGCTGTCCGAAGGGCACGGGCGTTCTGGTGCTGGAGCATCTGGGAGCCAATGCTGGCTGACGGAATGAGGCAGTCAAGTTTGACACTTGAGGTTGGGGGAATTCCTTGGGTAATTGGATCGGCCGTTTCGGCCAGGGCGCAGCAGTCGTCCTTCTGTGCGGGTTTGTGCTGGCTGCCTGCAACAGCGCGGGTGGTTTGTCCTCACCGGATGTGACCAACGCACCGGCCGCGGGTTTCGGCAACATCAGCAGCGGGTCTGAAGAAGACTTCATCCTGAACGTCGGCCGCCGCATCTATTTCGAAAAAGGCTCGGCAGTCGTCTCCGATGAAGCGGAAATGACCATTGAAAGCCAGGCCCGATGGCTGAAGAGCAACAAGAAATGGCTGGTGAAAATCCAGGGGCACGCAGACGACTCGGGCAGCGATGCCGCGCAGAAAACCCTGTCGACCAAGCGGGCGGACGCGGTCATGGCCGAGCTTGTCAAGCTGGGTGTTGATCCCAAGCGCATGTGGGTCAAGGGTTACGGCATCGAACGTCCGGTCACCGATTGCGACGCGGTCACCTGCCAGGTGCAGAACCGGCGGGTGGTCGTTAACCTCAGAGAGGAATTCGACGATTCCGCTCCTCAATATCGGTAAATCGATGCAATTATCTGTTTACCCCGGCGGGAGAGGGCTGTAACGGTCCTCTTTACCCTGCCGCGGTAATTGAGAACAGTGAATGTCTGAAGACAACGGATCCAAGTCTCCGCCCCCGGATCTTCCTCAGAAACCCGGAAAGCGGCTGACGCTTGGACATATCGCCGATCAACTCGGCATCTCGACGGCAACGGTTTCCCTCGCGCTCAGGGACAGCCCCCTGGTTGCCGAGGAAACGCGCGAGAAGGTCAAACAGACCGCCGAAGAGATCGGCTACATCTACAACCGCTCGGCAGCGTCGCTGCGCACGTCCCGCAGCCAGATTGTCGGCGTGGCGGTGCATGACATCCTGAACCCGTTCTTTGCCGAGGTGTTCTCCGCGCTGGAAGACGTGCTTGAAGAGCAGGGGCAGATGATTTTCATCTGCAACCATAGGGATGACGTCAAGCGCCAGCGGGCGTTCGTCAACACGCTGCTGCAACATCGGGCGGACGGCCTGATCCTGTGTCCATCCGTCGGCACCTCCGCGGAGGAGATCAACCGCCTCGTGGGGCAGGGCATTCCGGTGACACTGGTGGCGCGCGAAGTGCCGGGCGTCTGGGCACCTTGCGTGCGCGGCGACGATCTGGCCGGCACCTACCAGATCACCAAGCATCTGATCGCCCAGGGGCACAGCAACATTGCCATGGTGGGCGGACGGCGGGAAAGTTCCACCGGCCGCCTCAGGAACGAAGGGTGGCGGAAAGCCCTGCAGGAAGCCGGCATCGACCCGGACAAGCAGATTGATCTGCCCGAACTGATGACCCAGGCGGACGGGCGCGCGGCGGTGCCGAAAATCATGGAGGCCGAAGAACGGCCGACGGCCATTGTCGGTTTCAACGACCTCGTGGCACTCGGCATGATGACGACGTTCCGCCGGGCCGGTATCGAGCCGGGGCCCGACATGGCGATCACCGGTTATGACGATATCGACGGCGCCGATGCCAGAACGCCGGCGCTGACGACGGTCTCCAACCAGCCGGACAAGATCGGCCGCCTTGCGGCCCTGACGCTGCTGCGCCAGGTGGCGGGTGACCGTGTGCCCAACAAGCCGATCGTCATCGAACCGGAAATGCGGGTGCGGGAGAGCTCGCCTCCACCGGGCGTGCGTCTGGCGCCCCGGCTGGCGGAATAGGATGTCAAAGAAAAACGGGCGGCCTGAAGGCCGCCCATTTGCTTTGCGCGAGGTCAGAAGGCCTCTCTTCTAGCGAGGTTCGTCCAACAGACCTTTCACGATGGCGTAGCACGCCAGCAGAAGCACGATCGTGAAGGGGAAGCCGGTCGAGACCGCCATGGCCTGGAGGGCGCCGAGACCGCCGCCTACCAGGAGAGCGATGGCAACCAGTCCCTCGAAGGTGCACCAGAACACGCGCTGCGAAACGGGTGCGTCCACCTTGCCGCCGGCCGTGATCGTGTCGATGACCAGCGAGCCGGAGTCGGACGAGGTGACGAAGAAGACGATCACCAGGACAACACCGATCACGGAGGTGATCGAGGACAAGGGCAGATCCGCCAGCATGCCGAATAGCGACAGTTCAGGATTGTAGCTGGCAATCACATATTTATGCACCTGACTGCCAGCGTCTGTCAGAACCTGTTCGATCGCGGTTCCACCGAAGGCGGTCATCCAGATGATCGACACGAGCGTCGGGATGATCAGGACGCAGATTATGAACTCACGCACACTGCGGCCGCGGCTGACGCGCGCGATAAACATGCCGACAAAGGGCGACCAGGAAATCCACCAGGCCCAGTAGAAGGACGTCCAGCCCTGCCGGAAACCGTCGTCCTCGCGGCCGAACGGCATGGACAGGGGAATGATCTCCTTGGCGTAGGCGCCGATGTTGGAGAAGAAACCGGAGACGAGCGTTCCGGTAGGGCCGGCGAAAATCACGAACAGCAGCAGGACCGCGGCGATCAGCATGTTGATTTCCGACAGGACCTTCACACCGCCGTCGAGCCCGCGGAGCACCGATATCAGGGCAACCGCCGTGATGCCGATGATCAGGACAATCTGCGCCGTGTTGCCGACGGGGACGCCGAAGACGAAGTTGAGGCCGGCATTTGCCTGCTGCGCCCCGAACCCGAGAGAGGTGGCGAGGCCGAACAGCGTCGCGAACACGGCCAGGATATCGACGACATGTCCCGGCCAGCCCCAGGTGCGCTCTCCGAAGATCGGGTAGAAGATCGATCGCATGGTCAGCGGCAGTCCCTTGTTGTAGGAGAACAACGCCAATGCCAGAGCGACGACGGCATAGATGGCCCAGGGGTGAAGACCCCAATGGAAAATGGTTGCCGCCATTCCCATGGCCTTCGCCGCTGCAACGTTTTCAGGTATGAGATTGCCGTCCGCATCAAAGGGAGACGGTACGCCTACCGGCGCGGAGAAGGCCATGTGGTAGACCGGTTCCAGGACGCCGAAGAACATCAGTCCGATCCCCATGCCTGCGGCGAAGAGCATCGCGAACCAGCCGAAGTATGAGTAGTCGGGAGAGGCCTCCTTGCCGCCGATGCGCACGCTGCCCAGCGGGGTGACGATCAGCGCGAGACATAACAGGACGAAGATGTTGCCGGAAATGATGAAGAACCAGTCCAGATTGGACGTCAGCCACTTGCGCAGAGCGTCGAACACCGGTCCGACCTCGGCCTGAAAGGCAAGGGTCAGGAAGACGAAGGCAACGATTGTCAGGCCGGAGACCAGGAATACGGGATTGTGAATGTCGAGATTGAACGGCCCGACGTTTGTTTCGATGTTGTCCTGGCCGATTTCGTAGTCGGTCTGAATGACCGTGGCAGCCCCTTCCGGGTCCGGAATGCCCTGATTGGCAGTGTTGTCGCTCATGGGAGCGTTCCTTGTTGCTGAGAAATTGCGTTATCTGACGAGGAAGACGGAAACGTCCGCATGGGACGCAATGCGTCCGCCATTCGACGGCCACACGAGATCCGAGAGGTTTGGAACATGTGTTTCCATGACAACCAGGTCTGCGCCGGTTTCGTGAATGGCTTGCAGGAGTGCGTCTTCCAGTTCCGTTGCGGGGTCGTGGGAGATGACGGCGTGGCCGGTTGCGGAAATGCCGTGTTTGTCCGCCTGCCCGGCGGCAAAGACATCCAGCTTTTCACGAAATTCATCGGGCGTATGAGCGAGCGGACCCGGCAATGCTGAAGTCACCGCCGCGAAAACAACTGGAATGCCGCCGGATTTCGCAAGGTAAGAGCCAATGGAAACAGCTTTTTCCATCTTTTCCGCATGAGCGAGATCGATTGGTATGAGTATTGTATTGAACAAAAAACCCTCCCTGACCTTCTTCGCAAGGAAATATGCGAAGATTTCTCAAGTTTGATTTGGCGGAGGGCCGCAAATTATATGTGATTTTGTTGTTTATTCGTTCCGGTACTCTCCGCAGGCGAATAGATTATTGTCTCATCAAATCTGACAGGCGTCAAAAGAGCGTCATTAATGTGCCTTCAAGCGACAAAAGAGCGCATTAGCGCTTCTGTCGCATCGTTTCCCTGTGTGGCGCCCCGGTCAGGAGAGTACCGATCTCTCGAATTTTTCGTTGGATTCGCCTTCGTAGCAAACGCACCGGTTGCGGCCGGCTGCCTTGGCGGCGTAAAGCGCCGTGTCGGCTTTCTGCATGATCGGCGAGAACTCAACATCCTCGCGTTCGGCGGCCGCGAGGCCCATGCTGCAGGTGATCGTTTGTCCGATCTCCTCGAACTGGCATTCCTTTATGATTTTCTTCCGTAGCCGCTCGCAGGCAACCAGGGCCTTGTCGAGGCCGGTTTCGTGCAGGATCAGGCAGAACTCCTCTCCGCCGACACGTCCGAAAATATCAACGGCGCGCAAGGACGAGGTGACCGTCTGCGCGAATTTCTTCAGGACGGCGTCTCCGGTCGCGTGACCATGCTGATCGTTGATCTGCTTGAAGTGGTCGATATCGAGCATGACCGCGGTGAGCGGCTGCTTTGACCTGCGGAACCGCTGAACCTCCCTTTCCGCCTGTTCCAGCAGGGCACGCCGATTGAGCACCTCGGTCAGGTCATCGGTGCTGGCGACCCGTTCAAGGTTTGTTTTGGCGTCCATCAGGGCCTGGTGGTCGCGCTGGCGGGCGATTTCATAGCCGATCCAGTCGGCAAACTGGCGCACGATCTGGATGTCGGCAGCCGAAAACGGCCGCTTGCGGATATCGGGTGCGGAGAAGTTGATAGTCCCGTGGACAACGCCGTCCACGAGCAGGGGCGCGCCGATATAGGTCTCCAGTTTGAAAATCTGGTAGCAGGGGTGGCGTGAAAAATCGGACTCGCTCGCATGCGCCGTGGCGAGCGGCGCCTCCGCCTTCAGTGTCTGGATGCAATATGTGTCCTTGAGCGAAAAGACGGTGCCCGGAACCAGCGTATGATCAGGGCTCTGCGCATGCGTGATCGTGTATTGGTCGTCCAGGACATGGCTGATGATGCCGAAGGGCAGTTCGAAATGCTCGCAGCCCAAACGCAGTATTTCCGAGATCTTTTCCTCGTGGCTGAGTTCTCTCGTCGACGTGAGGGCATTGAGCTCGGCAAGGGTGCGCTCTGACCTCTTCCGGTCGGTAATGTCGGTAACAAGGATCACCAGACCGTCGACACCGCCATCCCCATTGAAGCGGGGATTGCAGTCGAACCGGCATTCGCGCCGAATTCCATCGGGAAAATGCAGGCTCGTTTCAACGGAGACCTTGTCTCCTTTCTTGGCTTCTTCCAGGGTCGACTTGAGGAACTCGCGCTCCTTCCAGGGGAACTGCTCCCGCAGCCGTGTGCCGACAAGCTTGTCCGCGGTGCTGTTGAACCACTCGCAACCGGCCCTGTTGATGAACAGGCATATGCCGTCAGGGGTGACTTCGGAAATGCTCGCGGACACGTTGTCGGCGATCAGGGCGAGGTTCTTGTAAGCGCTTTCCGCCTCAGCCCTGGCGACCTTCAACTCGGTGATGTCGGCGCGGATGCCGGCAATGCCGCCGCTGCGCGTGCGGGTTTCGGAGATGCGCAGCCAGCGTCCGTCATCAAGATTCTGTTCGATCACGGATCCGTCCGCGGCGACGTGAACCGCCAGGCGTTCGGCCAGCCATTCTTCGTCGCTCAGGCCGCCGGTGTCGTACTGGTTCTGCCGCAGGCCGTACCGAAGCATGTCTTCAAACCGGCTGCCCGGGAAAATCGCCGGGGCGGAATGAGCATAGATTTCGCGGTAATTGTCGTTGCAGATGACCAGACGATCGTCCTTGTCGAAGATCGCAAAGCCTTCCGAGATTGAATCGAGGGCATCTTCAAGCGTCAGGGCAATATCGCTGAGCTTGTTCTCCAGAGCCTTGCGTTCGCTGATGTCGTGAGCAATGAACAGCAGCCCGGAAAGTTCATCAGGGGACTTGCACAGCGGCGCGCTGACCACTTCCACGGAGGTGAAAGTACCGTCGCTGCGAATGATTTCGACACCATACGCCTTGTTGCGCTGGTTTTTCGGCGACAGGCTGTAAAGCGCGGCCATCCGCTCATATTGCGACGGATCGGCGAAAAAACGCTTCATCGTCGATCCGACGAGGTCCTCGCGCTTGACCTGTACAAGCTCTTCCATCGCCTTGTTGGCATAAACGATGGTTCGCTCCGAATCTGTCACTAGGACGCATTCGGACAGGTCCGCGAACGACTGCTCAAGATCCAGCGTTATGCTTTCTGCCATGTCCCTTCCCGTGTCTCCCTTTCAGTCAGGGTCCGCCTTGCCCGGTCACGGGAGAGGCTTTGAAATCAGGGAGCTATAACAAATAGCATAATTTAGTTTCAGGGCGTTTTGGCAAATTTCTCCCATGCGCTGCCCTGACCCGGGATGGCCTTCGGGCTATTTCGAAGTCTTTAGAAAACGCTCTATCCGTTCCAGTGCCGCCTTGATGTTGGCGGTGGAGTTTGCGTAGGACAGCCTAATGTATCCTTCCCCGAGAACGCCGAAATCCGGACCGCCAATGACCGCGACACCCGCTTCTTCCAGAAGGGCCGAGGCCAGGGCCTTTGCCTTCCAGCCTGTCTTGCCGATGTTGGGGTAGGCATAGAAGGCACCAAGCGGCGTTCGGCAGGAAATGCCGTCGATGGCATTCAGGCCATCGACGATGACGCGCCGGCGGGCGTCGAATTCAGCGACCATGCTTGCCACCTCGTCCTGCGGTCCGGTGAGCGCAGCCAATCCGCCGTACTGGGCCGGTGCGTTGACGCAGGACCATGCGTTGACCGCGAGCTTGCGTGCCTTGTCGATCAGCCCGTCGGGCCAGAGCGAGAACCCCATCCGCCAACCGGTCATGGCATAGGTCTTCGACCAGCCGTCGAGCAGGATCAGCCGGTCGCGCAGGTTTTCAAAACCGATCAGCGACACGTGCTCCATGCCGTCATAGGTCATCTGGGAGTAGATCTCGTCAGACAAAACGGCGACATCCGGAAACCGCTCCAGCCCTGCCGCCAGTTTCTCGATTTCGCTGCGCGGGGTGACGCCGCCGGTCGGGTTTGCCGGGGAATTCAGAATCAGCAGGCGGGTCTTGTCGGTGATCAGCGACAGCGTTTCTTCCGCCGAGAAGGCAAAGTCGTTCTCTTCCCGGATCGGCACGGGAACGGGGAGGGCTCCGGTGAATTCGATCATCGACCGGTAGATCGGAAAACCGGGGTCCGGATAGAGGATTTCGGTACCCGGTTGGCCGAACATCAGGATGGCCATGAACATGGTGACCTTGCCACCCGGCACGATCACGACATTGTCCGGATCGGTCTCCACCCCATGGCGTTTGAAGAGGTCCGCCGACACCGCTTCACGCAAGGGCGCGATGCCGGTAGCCGGCGTGTAGCCATGATGCCCGTCCCGGAGCGCCTTGACCGCGGCTTCCACGATGTGGTCCGGCGTTCTGAAATCCGGTTGACCGATACCGAGGTTGATGATGTCGCGGCCTTGCCCTGCCAACTCGGTTGCCCGTGCCAGGACGGCAAAGGCATTTTCTTCTCCGATCCGATCGAAACCCGCAATTGTCCTGAGCATCTGTGCCTCCGCTCCCTAGTCAGCTTTCCGTATGTTATGGGTGCCGGGCGGTGAAGGAAAAGGCGGGATTGGAGAGAAACGGTTCGGGCTGCCACAGGAAAATTCCGGCCCGCCCTCCCAATGTGCATTCGTTGTGCTTATATTCCCGGCCAAACGGCCTGCTTGACGCGGGCATCTCAGATTTTCTCTTGCCAGGAAGTTGCGCATGTCTGCGACCCAGGACGCTCAGGCACAGATCCCCGTCACGGTATTGACCGGGTATCTGGGAGCCGGAAAAACAACGCTTCTCAACCGGATCCTGACCGAAAACCACGGTCAGCGCTATGCGGTCATCGTGAATGAATTCGGCGAAGTCGGCATCGACAACGATCTTCTCGTCGAATCCGACGAAGAAATCTTCGAAATGAACAATGGCTGCATCTGCTGCACAGTGCGCGGCGACCTGATCCGCACCGTGCAGAACCTGATGAAGCGCAAGGGCGCCTTTGACGCCATCATCGTCGAAACCACGGGCGTGGCCGATCCGGCTCCTGTCGCCCAGACCTTCTTCATGGACGACGATGTGCGCGCCTCCGCCAAGCTCGATGCGGTGGTGGCGGTGGTCGATGCCCGTCACGTGCTCCAGCGCCTGGAGGATACCGAGGAAGCTGAGGATCAGGTGGCCTTCGCCGACGTGATCCTGATCAACAAGACGGACCTTGTCTCCGCCGAGGAACTGGCCACTGTCGAGGAGCGGATCCGGGCGATCAATCCATACGCCGTACTTCACCGCAGCGAGCGCTGCGGCATCGAGATCGCCAAGGTTCTGGACCGGGGCGCCTTCGACCTCGACAGGATCCTGTCGCTCGACCCGCATTTCCTGGAACACGGCCACCACGCCGATGAATGCGGCCCGGACTGCGATCACGATCATCACCATCATGATCACGACCACAATCATGACCATGATCACGGCCATCATCATCACCATCACGACGAAGATCCTCACGCGGTGAAAAGCATTTCGCTCAAAGCCGGCGATCTCAATCCGGACATGTTCTTTCCCTGGATCAATCAGGTCACCCAGGTGCAGGGACCGAATATCCTGCGCATGAAAGGTATCCTTGCCTTCAAGGACGATCCGCAGCGTTACGTGATCCAGGGTGTTCACATGATCGTCGAGGGCGACCATCAGCGTGACTGGAAGGCGGACGAACCGCGGGAAAGCCGGCTCGTCTTCATTGGCCGCGATCTCAACTGGGATGTGCTCCGGGACAGTTTTCAGGCGTGTGCCGCTACGTGAGGATTTGAGAGTTGCCGACTGTAGCACCAGTGGAAGTCGACGGTTTCGTCGTCCGCGCCGGGTTCCTGAAGGACGGGGCCTATTTCGCGACCGGTGAAGGCGAGGTTGTCTTTTCGGCCAACGGGGAAACCCGGCTGAGGCCGCACAAGACCGGCCTGCTGGCCGCCGAGCCCGCCCTTGACGGCAAGGGGCTGATCACCTCCGGCGACGACGGTTGCATCTATCTGACCGGCATGGACGGTTCTTCTGAACTGGTGGCGGAACGGCCGCGCAAGTGGATCGACCTGATCGCCGCGGGGCCATCGGGCGCCATTGCCTTTGCCAGCGGCCGGACAGCCTGGGTGCGATTCGCCGACGGGCGGGAGAAGGAGTTCTCCCATGACCGCGCTGTCGGTGGCCTGGCCTTCGCGCCGAAGGGCATGCGCCTTGCCGTTTCGCGCTACGACGGGGCAACGCTCTGGTGGGCGGGAACGGAAGGCGCTCCCGTGGAGCTGACCTGGAAAGGCGCCCACCTCGGCGTCTGCTTTTCGCCGGATGGCAAGTATCTGGTCACGGCGATGCAGGAAAATGCCCTGCACGGCTGGCGGCTCGCGGACACGCAGGACATGCGCATGACCGGATATCCGGCCAAGGTGAAATCCATGAGCTGGTCGGTCAAGGGCAAATACCTGGCGACCTCCGGAGCGAATGCCGCGATCCTTTGGCCGTTCTCCGGCAAGACCGGCCCGATGGGCCAGACACCCCTGCAGCTCGGAACGCGCGGCGACAATCTGGTCAGCGCGGTCGCGTGCCACCCGGTGGAGGATGTTTGCGCCGTCGGATACCAGGACGGCATGATCCTGATGTGCCGGTTCGCGGACAATGCGGAAGTTCTGCTGCGGCGTCCGGGCACCGGTCCGGTTTCCGCCATGGGCTGGGACGCCGAAGGGGTGCGTCTGGCCTTCGGAACGGAAAGCGGTGAAGCGGGAATTGTCAGCCTGCAGGATTGACGGAGTTCGCTCTCGCGCTTCCGGGAGGGCCAGGGAGGAACGATGGCACGGGTTCTGTTGCTGATTGCGATGCTGCTTGGTGGAACCGCGGCCTCGCAGTTGCCGGAGTTCTCACAGCAGTATCGTCAACGCCTGGGCGGTGCGATCGACGCTCTTGAGGAGATCGTGGCCGACTTCCGACGCGATGCCGAGGCGTTTGGCCTGACAGTGTCCGAAGCGATCGCCCGTCAGCAGGCTTCGGAGGATCCGTTCATCCAGGCGCGCGGCAACAGCATGGCGGTGGCGGAAACGCGGCTCAACCGGCTGAAACGGCAGGCGGCGGACATGCAGGCGGCCGGGCCGTTCCTGAGGCTCGTTGCCTTTGCCCGCGGTTTTGATCCGCAAATGGCGCGGTCCACGGCGCGGGACTATGAGCCGGCCCTTCCGGTGACAGCCGAGGGGCTTGCCGGGGCGGGGATAGGCGCGCTCGGAGGATTTCTCGTCATGCGTCTCCTGGCCGGTCTGGCGCGGCTCGGCCGGCGCAGACCAGCTCGCACATAATCGTTTTCCGGCAGGCTGACGCCGCATTGGAGGCGGGGGAAGGCTGCTTCCAGACCGGCTGCCGCCTTTGCCCTCCCTTCAAAATGCGTTAAGCAGGCATCCGGACGGGAAGATTTAAAAGGAATCCGGATGGACGCAATCACGCGGATGCGCTGCTTTATTCAGGTTGTCGATTCAAAAGGATTTTCCGCCGCTGCCCGGGAAATGGGCCGGTCGAAGGCACTTGTCTCCAAATATGTCGGTGAGCTTGAGGACGAGTTGGGCGTGCGTCTGCTCAACCGGACGACGCGGCAGGTTTCCCTGACAGAAGTCGGGCAGGTTTATTACAAGGAAGCGGTGGAGATTCTCCAGCGCATCGATGACCTGCAGGCCTCCGTCCAGTCCTCGCACAAGGAGGTGCGCGGAAGGCTGCGCGTCTCCGCGCCCCGCTCCATGGGGGACGACATGCTGAACGAAGCGATGGTGGAGTTTCTCGTCAAATACCCCGAGATCGTTCTGGACCTTCGTCTGGAAGACCGCTTTGTCGACCTGGTGGAAGAGGGCTTTGATCTTGCCGTCCGGGTGACGCAGCTTGATGATTCGAGCCTGATTGCCCGCAAGATCGCGACCTTCAGCACGGTCGTTTGCGCAACGCCCGAGGTTATCGAGAAATACGGGGAACCGAAGGTTCCGGCAGATCTCGTGTCCCGACCCTGCGTTATCGACACGAATTACCGTTTCAAGCAGAACTGGGCTTTCAGTGTCGACGGTGAACGGGTCTCCGTTGCGGTGAAGGGGCCGTTGGAGGTCAACAGCGCTGCGGCTGCCCGCGAAGCGGGCCTGCGCGGCCTGGGTTTTGTGAGAACACCGCTGTTCTTCGTCTATCATGACATCAGGAAAGGCAACCTGAAGGCGGTGCTGGAACCCTATTCGGAGTCCCAGCTGGGAATTCATGCGGTTTACCCGCACCGGCGACACTTGAGCGCAAAGGTCCGTGCTCTGGTCGATTTCCTTGTCGAATGGTTTGCGGCCCGGCCGACCTGTTGACATGGTTCCGCTTTCCGTCAGGTGGAATATCCTGGCTGGAGAGGCCGGCCGCGGGTCCTGACCCCGGGTTATTCAACGCTAAGTATTAATACGACACTTCTTGCTTTGTTGGGCTTTATCCAGCAGGGTCGACGTATGCATCAGGAGTTTGTTCTATGAACGATTCTCAGGAACAGATTGCCGCCGGCCTTGAACAGGTCTTCTGGAGCCGGGGATTTGCAGAGCCGAGCGTGCCGGAATTGCGGGCAGGCGTCGGCGTGAGCATGCGGACCCTCTACCGCCATTTTCCCTCTCGGGAAGCCATGGTTCTTGGGGCGCTGGAACACCGCCATCGCCGGTATCTCAAGTATGTCCGCGAAGGGGTCAGCGAACCCGGACTGGCGGCCGCGGAACAGCTGTTCGACAAGCTTGGCGGCTGGATGAAGATGACGGCAGGCAAGGAGTGCCTCTTCCGTCAGGCGCTTGCCGCCAATCCTGACAGCAGCGAGATCGAGGCGACGGTCAAACGGCACAAGGGAGAGATGCTGAAATTCTTCGGCGAGCTCAGCGGGCAGGCGGCTTTCGCGTCCACCCTTTATCTGCTGCATGAGGGCGTTACCGCCTGTTACGCGGAACTTGGCGACGAGGCCGTGGAGAATGCCAAGCGGCTGGTACGCCAGATGTTCAAGGCCGCCAACGCGGATCGGTATTCATGAAAAAAACGGCGGTGGGAACCGCCGTTTTCGTTTCACGACCTGTTATGGGTTTCAGGCGGTCTTGCCCTTTGCAAGGCGTTCTTCCGCCATGGCGTCGGCCACATGTTCCGGGGTGGTGCCTTCGCGGTCGGCACGCTCGAAGATTGTCGACAGCGTGTCGCCGATCGCAAGCGTCTTTTCCCGGACCAGCTTGTCGCCGCCACCCGGTGTTGCCAGGGCGATCGAAATGACGCCACCGGCGTTGATGGCGTAATCCGGTGCGTAGAGAATGCCGCGCTTCTTCAGAGCCTCGCCATCAGCCGGGGTCTGGAGCTGGTTGTTGGCCGCACCCGCCACGACCTTCGCCTGGATGTGCGGGATCGTGCGGGCGTTGAGGCCGGCACCCAGAGCGCAGGGAGCGAAAATGTCGGCATCGACCATATGGGCTTCGCCCGGGTCGACCGCCGTTGCGCCGAAGGTTTCGATCGCGCGGAGCACGGCCGGGGCATGGATGTCGGAGACGATCAGTTTCGCGCCGGCTTCGTGGAGCCGTCCGGCAACGTCGTAGCCGACATGGCCGAGGCCCTGGACCGATACGGTCTTGCCGTCGAGATCACTGCTGCCGAAGACATGTTTCGCAGATGCCTTGATGCCCTCGAAGACACCGAGCGCGGTGTAGGGAGAGGGATCGCCGAGACCGGTCGCCTGGGTGCCCCGCACGTGGGCCGTCTGACGGGCGACCGCTTCCATGTCTTCTGGCGACACACCGACGTCTTCGGCCGTGATGTAGGTGCCCGACAGGCGCTCCACATGGCGTCCGAAGGCCTCCATCATCTCCGCCGTCTTGTCCTTGCGCGGATCGGCGATGATCACCGCCTTGCCGCCGCCCAGATCAAGGCCGGCCAGCGAATTCTTGTAGGTCATGCCCCGAGACAGGCGCAGCGCATCGGTCAGGGCGTCGGAGGGATTTTCGTAAGGCCAGACGCGGCAACCGCCGAGGGCCGGGCCCAGGGTGGTGTCATGAACCGCGATGATGGCCCTGAGGCCGGTTTTCCTGTCCTGGACGAAGACGATGTCCTCGTGACTGCCCATTTCCGGATGATCGAAAACGGCGCTGTGATGGATAGATGTGTGCAAGGCGTTCATATCTGGCTCGGTGAAGTGGTTATCGTTGCAAATATTTTACGCAGTATACGGGGAATAATGTCTCTTTTCTCCTAACTTGAAAGGAAAATGCGGATCATACGTTCCCTTAACTTTTGAAAGAGGTGAAAATATTTTCGCGATGTTTTTGCGATGCGAAGCCCGTGCCGTCATCTTGCTGCCGTCTTCTGTCGCCAAGGAACACGATACGTGTCATGTGATATCCAGGGTCACAAGCAGGGTTCCATCAGATGGGGCTTTATCTCTGACCCTTGGTACAACCATGCAACATTGTCGAATGTGGTGATTCCGGTGCGCTTTTTCCCTGGCCAACTTCCTGCGGCTTTTCTCCTCGCCGGCCTCAGGACCGTGCTTGCCCTTTGCCTTCTGTCGGCCCTGCAGACAGGGGTGTCAGCCCACCCGCATGTCTTTGTCGAAGCGCGTTCCAGACTGGTCTTTGACGACAAGGGCATGGCCGTTGCCGTTCAGCAGGTCTTTCGCTTCGACGATGCCTTCTCCGCCTTCGCGATACAGGGCTTCGACACCAATCAGGACGGTGTCTACTCCCGTGAGGAGCTGAGTGAGCTTGCCAAGGTCAATGTGGAGAGCATGGCCGATTTCGGCTATTTCACCTTTGGAGACAACACGCGGGTCGAGTTCGATTTCAACGCACCGGTCGACTACTGGCTCGAGGTGGCGAAGGTGCCGCTCGAGGACTACTGGGCGATGAAACCGGAAGATTTCGAGGCAATGCAGGAAGACGTGCGCATGAACGGCGGCACGATGCCGGAAAGCGTCGACCTGCTGGAACTGCATTTCACCTTGCCGATGAAGGAGGCGAGCGACGCGCGCAACACGATCACGCTCGACGTCTATGATCCGACCTACTACGTCGATTTCCGCTTCGGCCGGGAAGAGGCCGCCACCGGCACTTTGAACGCGCCAGGGGCCTGTCAGGTGACCCGCAACGAGCCGCCCCCCCTTGACGACGCCACGGCCTTCGCACTTGCCCAGATCGGTCCTGACCAGCGCGATCTTCCGCCGGAACTCCAGTCGGCCGCCGCGACCCAGGTCAACCAGATGATCGTCGACTGCTCCGGTGCGATTGCAGCGTCCGCTGCAGGTTCGAAAGACGGCATGACAGAAGGTGCCGGAACGGTGCAGCAAGCGGAAAATCCCGCCGCTCAACCGCCGCAGACAGCGCAGGTCGACGGCAATGCGGCGGTTCAGGCCGGCGGGACAGAACCCGCCGCAATGAAATCTTCCGGTGAGCAGGCTGTCCAGTCATCCCTTCTGGACACGGTCTTCGGCACCATTGCCGCCAAGCAGAAACAATTCTACCAGGCGCTGGTGGCCAGCCTCAGGTCTTTCCGCGCCAATCCCAATGCCGTCTGGCTGCTGATCGGCCTGTCCTTCGCCTATGGCGTCTTTCACGCGGCGGGCCCCGGCCATGGCAAGGCGATCATCACGTCCTATGTGCTGGCCAACAACGAGACGCTGAAAAAGGGTATTGTCCTTTCCTTCGCGTCCGCCTTTGCCCAGGCGGTGACGGCGATCGTTCTGGTCGGCGGGCTGGCGGTGGCCTTCAACCTCACCAGCCTTGCCATTCAGGATACGGCCCGCTGGTTCGAGATCGGTTCCTATGTGCTGATTGCCGGGCTCGGCGGCTGGCTCCTGTGGCAAAAGGCCGGCCGTCCGCTGCTTGCTGCGGCAACCGCACGGATTTCAAGCGGCCGTCTGGCCCTTGCCGGAGCCGGTGCTCACAGCCACGGGCATGGGCACACACATCATGATCATCATCACGGCCACGACCATCATCATCACATCGGCGCGGACGGTATCTGCTCGACCTGCGGGCATGCGCACGCCCCGACCCCTGACATGGTCCAGGGCCGGATAACCCTGGCACGGGCTGCCTCGATCGTTCTTGCGGTCGGACTGCGCCCCTGCACCGGCGCGCTGGTGGTGCTGGTCTTCGCGCTTTCTCAGGGCATGATTGCCGCCGGCATCGCCTCGACGCTTGCCATGGCGGTCGGGACCGGCATCACCGTGTCGCTTCTGGCCGGCCTTGCCGTTGGCGCAAAGGATCTTGCCGTCCGGCTGTTCGGCGAAGGCAGTCCGATGTCCGGCCGGATCCACAGAGCCATCGAGATCGGGGGCGCGGCGATCGTACTGCTGCTCGGGCTGACCCTGCTGACGGCAACTCTGGGCTGGGGTTAGGCCAACCTTGCGAACCAGCTTCAATGTGTGGAGAGAAGCGCCCAGATTGAACGTCAGCCGAGCAGGCCCAGTTCCTGGGCAACCTTGTAGAGCTGGGCGGCATTCTTGCTGCCGACTTTTTCCCGAAGGTTCAGGCGGTGGGATTCGACCGTGCGCACGCTGATGCCGAGTTGTCTCGCCACTTCCTTGTTCGGCTGTCCTTTGGCAATCGCGGTCAGGACCTGGCGTTCCCTGTCCGTCAGGCCGTAGGGATCCTCCACCGGCGCGGATGTTCCGGCGCCAACCAGGGTCGGGCCGACGGCGGAGGAGAAATAGTAACCGCCGTTGGCCACGCTGGTGATGGCCGTGATCATCTCAACGGCGGAAATATCTTTCAGGATGTAACCCCGGGCACCTGCCTGCACAACACCGCGCACATACTCCGGATTGTCGTACACGGACAGGATCAGCACCGCGATGCCGGGCAGGGCCTGTCTGACCTGCCGGGCGGCTTCCAGACCGTTCATCACGGGCATGGAGACGTCCATCAGAAGGACGTCCGGCCGCAGTTCTCCGGCCAATTGCAGGGCTTCCCTGCCGTTGGTCGCTTCGCCGACGACTTCCAGCTCGGCCACCTTTTGCAGGCGGGCGCGGATGCCATCCCGGACAAGTTCGTGATCGTCTGCCAAAAGCACCCGGATGGGCTTGCCTGCGCTTTGCGTTTGGGCTCCCGCATCCGGGGAAGGTGAATGCACTGTCATTTTGTCATCATGCCGCGTTTGCGATCTGGTTGTCGAGCGGCATTTGAACCTTGATCCGGGTGCCGCCGGAACTCCTGCGGCTGAGGGTCAGCTTGCCGCCATAGGTTTCGATGCGCTCGCGCATGTTGCGGAAACCGAGGCCGCCGGCTTTCGGCAGCGGCCGCGGCAGGCCGACGCCGTTGTCCTCGACGCACAGCACGAGCGACTGCAGGCCGACCTTGAGGCTGATGTTGACCTCGCTGGCCTGGGCATGGCGGGCCACATTTGTCATGCACTCCTGCACCACCCTGTAGAGCGCCGTCTTGGCGCCTTCCGACAAGCGGTTGCGGCACTGGTCGGCGTCGACGTTCACGGTGATGCCGGACTGGTTCTGGAATTCCTTGCCGAGGCTGCCAAGGGCCGCGGCCAGCCCCATGTCGTCGAGCACGCTTGGCCTGAGGTCGCGGGAGATCCGGCGCACTTCCGCGATGGTGCCGTCCAGCGTCTTCAGGCACTTCGAAGCCTGGGCCTGCAGATCCGGATCGCGGTTGGCCTCGCTGTGGATCATCTCCACGCCGTAGCGGACGGAGACGAGCAGCTGCGAAATACTGTCGTGCAGCTCGGTGGAGACCCGTTTGCGCTCCTGTTCCTGTACCTGGAAAATCCGGTTGGTCAGTTCCTTCAGCTTGCTGTCGGCAAAGCGCTGTTCGGAAAAACGCACGCCGGCGATCAGGGATCCGGCGATGATGATCGCCGCCAGCGTGATCATGAAGATGACGAACAGCGTCTGCCGGATACTGCGGGCAAAGTCTGCCCGGATCGCGGCGACCTCGCGGGCGATGTCGTCCGTGTAGAGGCCGGTGCCGAGCATCCAGCCCCATTTGTCCAGAAGGATCGCGTAGCCGAGCTTTTCCTCAACGGTGCCGGTGGAAGGCTTGTGCCAGACATACTGATGAAATCCGCCGCCGTTTCTGGCCTCTTCGATCAGGTTGCGGATGACGTAGTCGCCGTTGGCGTCCTGCAGGTCCCACCAGTTGCCGCCAACGAGTTTGGGCAGTTTCGGATGGACGATGTTGGTGCCGTCGAGCGTGTAGGCGAAAAAATAGCCGTCATAGTCGAAGGTCAGATGCTGCAGGATCTCCTTCACCTCGTCCTGCGCCGCGTCCCGGCCGCCCGGCTCCAGCTTGTAGATCTGTTCGATCGAGGTCAGGGCCAGGCTGACGTAGTTGCGGATCTCCTGCCGCTTGGCGGTCAGGATCCTCTGTTCAACCGCCCGGGTCTGGGCATTGATAAGCTCGCGGGACTGGTAGTAGGTCGCCCCGCCGATCAGAAGCGACACGGCGATCAGGGGCAGAATCGTGATGAGCAGCAATTTTGTCTTAAAGGTCACCATGTTTGCCCTCATGTTGCGCAGGCGCTCCGGATTACGGAAATCTGTTGCGCGCGTCTCGGTAGAACTACTGAGAAGCTGCGCAGAACCACGAATAGCGTTCTAGCCACTCCGTCAACTAGACATACGGCGAGATCGGTGCAAGTGTGTACCCGGTCCGAAATCGGGTCCGATTAGGGAGGAAACTAATGGATCGTCGTTCGTTTATCAAAAAGGCTGGCCTTGGCGCCGGCGGTATTGCTGCTGGTTCCGCGCTCGCCGCTCCGGCGATTGCCCAGGGCACCAAGGACATGGTGATCGTGTCCACCTGGCCGCGCGATTTTCCGGGTCTGGGGATCCCGGCGCAGCGCTTGGCCGCCCGCATTGCCGAGCTGACCGCAGGTCGCCTCAACGTTCAGTATTTTGCAGCTGGCGAGCGTGTCGGTGCGTTTGACTCTTTCGATGAAGTCGCTTCCGGCAACGCCCAGGCCTACATCGGCGCCGACTACTACTGGAAAGGCAAGCACCCGGGCTGGGCAGCTTTCACCGCCATTCCGTTCGGTCTCACCGTCACCGAGATGGACGCCTGGATCAAATATGGCGGCGGCCAGGAACTGTGGGACGAAATCGCTGGCGAATTCGGCCTGAAGAACCTTGCCATGGGCAACACCGGCGTGCAGATGGGCGGCTGGTTCAACAAGGAAATCGAGACCGCTGACGACCTGAAGGGTCTGAAGATGCGTATCCCGGGTCAGGGCGGCGACGTCATGGCGAAACTCGGCGCATCTCCGGTGTCCCTGCCGGGCGGCCAGATCTACGAAAACCTCGTTTCCGGCGCGATCGATGCAACCGAGTGGGTTGGCCCGTTCAACGACTACTTCATGAAGTTCTACGAAGCGGCCAAGTACTACTACTATCCGGGCATGCACGAGCCGGGCGCAATGCTGGCCATGGGCATGAACAAGGCCTTCTGGGAAGGTCTCGACAAGGTCGACCAGCAGATCATCATCGCTGCCTGCGCGGAAGAGAACGCCAACACCATGGCGGAAACCAACGCCAACAACGGTGAGTATCTCGCCCGTCTGATCAACGAGCACGGCGTCGAGCTGCGCGAGTTCTCCGACGAGATCTACGACAGCTTCGGTGAAGCCGCCCAGGAAGTTCTGGAAGAGGCGATGGATCATTCCCCGCTCTCCAAGAAGATCTTCGAAAGCGTCATCAACGCCCGTCAGGAAATCGGCAGCTGGATGGCGATTTCCGATATTGCCTACAGCAACAAGCGCAACCGCTTCCTCGGCATTCCGTCGTAAGCGCTGCCATGTTCGGGGGACGGAAGAAATTCCGTCCCCTCTTCATATCGACAAAGACAAGAAGGCAAAGCCACGATGACGGCCTTGGACTCGGTTCAAGACGGCTCGCCTGTTGTGAAACCCGGTGATACCTATTCGCCGGGAAGCGCCCGCATCTTTCGCCTGTTCGGCTGGATCGTATTGGCCATCATGACGGCGTATCTGCTCAACAACTACCTGACATACTGGCAAGATCTCCCCGGAGTTGCTCCGATCTTCGGCGGTACCGCCAACGGGTCTCTTCCAATCCTTTGGTCCTGGCTGCAACTGGGGCTCTATGCGGCTCTCGCCCTGACGGCCCTGGCCTATGTGTTGAAGAACAACAGCAGCCTGCGCGAAGACAGCATTCGCATCGACAGGATCAATGCCTATCTGATCAGGGCCGTGTTTTTCGCGGTGCTCATCGTCGGCCTCGTCGACAGCGTGATCTCCTTCCTGCGCGTGGAGAATCTTCTCCCGGGCATCATCGGACAGGAACTTGCGGACGATCTCGGTCGGTCCCAGTTCCGCGGACCCTACCTGCATATGCCGCTGATCGCCCTGTCTTTCGTCATTGCCGCATTTTCGCGCACGCTCGGCTTTACCTGGCTCGCACTCCTCGTCGTTGTCGCCGAGCTGCTGATCGTCATCGGCCGGTTCGTCTTTTCCTACGAACAAGCGTTTCTGGCCGACCTCGTCCGCTTCTGGTACGCGGCCCTGTTCCTGTTCGCCAGCGCCTATACGCTGAAGGAGGAAGGGCATGTGCGTGTCGACATCTTCTATGCCGGACTGTCAGTCAAGGCGAAGGGCTACGTGAATGCCATCGGATCGGTGGTCCTCGGCATGAGCCTTTGTACCGTCATCCTGATCGTCGGCATGGGCGGCAAGCAGAACATCATCAACAGCCCGATCCTGTCCTATGAGACCACGCAGGCTCTCTTCGGTCTTTACGTGAAGTATCTCATGGCCGGTTTCCTCGGTGTGTTCGCGGTGACCATGATGATCCAGTTCGTGGCCTATTTCCTGGACGCGGTTGCCGATATTCGCGGCGAACCGGGCGGCCGGGACCATGACAGCCATTCAATTCAATAGAGCCCGAGACCGCCTGATATGGAACTTATCTTCCTTCTTCTTCTGATCGTCCTGATGGCGATCGCGCTCGGGTCCGGCTTCCCCGTTGCCTTCGCGCTCCCGGGCTCCGCCATACTTACCATCGGCATCGCCGCCGGATGCGGCTATCTGTTCGCGGGCGATCCGAACGCCTATTTCGCCCATGGCGGACCGAGCCAGTGGCTCAGCGCGGGCGCGACCAACTTCCGCGGCATCTACTGGGAGGCCGAACGGGATACGCTGATCGCCATTCCGCTGTTCGTCTTCATGGGCATCATGCTGCAGCGGTCCAAGATCGCCGAAGACCTTCTGGTCACCATGGCACGACTGTTCGGACCGGTGCCGGGCGGGCTCGGAATTTCGGTCGTTTTCGTTGGCGCGCTGCTGGCGGCAACGACCGGCATCGTCGGCGCGACCGTCGTCGCCATGGGCCTGATCTCGCTGCCGGCAATGCTGCGCAACAACTATTCCGTCCCGCTGGCCACCGGCACGATCGCCGCATCCGGAACTTTGGGGCAGATCATTCCGCCGTCCATCGTGCTCATCATTCTGGCCGACCAGCTGGCGAGTGCCGTCGACCAGGCGGGCTCGCTGCGCCAGACACTCTACAAGGCCAGCACCGGCGAACTTTCCATGCCGTCGGACTATTCGGTGGTCTCCACCAGCGCGGGTGAAATGTTCCTCGGGGCGTTCCTGCCGGGTCTGGTGCTCGTCGGCCTCTACATGCTGTTCATCCTCGGCTTCGCGCTGCTGAACCCGAAGGCGGCTCCGGCGGTTCACGAAGAGGGGACCTTTACCCGCCAGTTCGCGGTCAAGGTGGTGATCACGCTGGTCCCGCCGCTGGCCCTGATCTTCCTGGTGCTCGGCTCGATCGTCGCAGGTGTTGCCACCGTCAACCAGGCCGGTGCCATCGGTGCCGTCGGTGCGATGGTCATGGCCGGTTACCGCCTTCGCGAAGGCAAGCGTGGCGCCTATTCCCCGGCGATCATAGCCGTGATCGCCCTGCTCGGTCTGGCGGTCGTTGTCAGCTTCTTCGGAGCGGTGAATATCAAGCTCATCGAGACCAGCGACGACCTTCTGGCGCTGATCATGGCGATCATCGCCGTGTCGCTGCTGCTGATCGCCATTTTCTGGTCCGGCTGGCGGACGTTGAAACTGGAGGACACGCTCCGCGGCGTGATGGTGGATACGGCGAAAACCACTTCGCTCGTCTTCATCATCCTTCTGGGTGCGGCCATGCTGACCTCGTCCTTCCGCGCCTTTGGCGGGGAGGAGCTGGTCAAAGACTTCCTGCAGGGCCTGCCGGGCGGCTTCTGGGCCCAGTTCCTGATCGTGATGCTGGTGATCTTCGTCCTCGGCTTCTTTCTCGATTTCATCGAGATTGCCGTTGTGGTCGTGCCGATCGTGGCGCCGATCCTGCTGGCCGATCCGACTGCCAATGTGACGGCTGTCTGGCTGGGTGTCATGATCGGTCTGAACATCCAGACCTCGTTCCTGACACCTCCCTTCGGGTTCGCGCTGTTCTACCTGCGCGGGGTGGCGCCGGCGGTGGTCAAGACCATCGACATGTACAAGGGTGTGATCGCGTTCATCTGCCTTCAGCTGGTCGCGCTCGCCGTTGTCGGTCTTTACCCGCAGTTGGTGAACTACCTGCCGAACCGGTCGACGCTTTTGTCCGAGACGGCACCGCCACCGAAGAACCCGCGACTGCAGTACTGCATGGAAACCCTGATCTATGAGGACTTCCAGCAGAATGGCGACAGCATTCTCGCAGCGATCAGTTCGGCCGAGAGCATCGATATGAGCTACCTGCCGAAAAAGGTGCAGAAGGATATGGCGGAAGGGTTTGAGAAGGCCCGGGAAGCCTTGCCGATGATGCAGGCGATCAAGGATGCGGAGGCGCAGGTGGTTGCCGCTTCCGGAGACTACAAGCCGGTTCACGCCAAGGTTCGTGAAGTCGAACGCGACGTGAGCAGGATCGATGCCAGGATCGAGGACCTTCAGGTGATTGTTGACCGCTCGGGCGGCACCGGCATCTACACGGAGGCACAAGGTGAGCGGGCACGTGAACGGATCGCGGTTCTCCAGGGGCAACGCGACGCCCTCATGGCCCAGATCCCGTCATCCTGGAAGGACACCTACGCGACCTTCTCGAAGATCCAGAAGGCCGAGGATATGGCCAGGGCGACATACCGCCGGACAGTCGATCAGGCTTACGAGCCGATCCTTGAACTCAAGGCCACTTTGGCGGATGCCGATCTGGTCTCCAGTTTCAGGCCGGAGCTGGAGGCGCTTAAGGAGAAGGTGCCGCAACTTGATCCGAAGGATGCGGTGGAGGCGATTGCCGAAATGCGTTCGAAGGTCGGCGAGGCCGAAGGTACGAGCGATATCCGCAAGGGACTTGCGGATGCCCGCAAGATCATGCGTAGCCGCAAGCCGGACGCGGAAGAGGCCGTCGCTGAAATCGACAAGGCAATTGCCGCGCTCGACGAGGATCTTGCCTGGCGCCAGAAGGCGGCTACCGAGATCCAGCCGAAGCTGGAAGCCTATGACGCCGTGATCGTCAATAACATCGGTTTGCGGCAGCAGAGCCGCCTGCCGAGGGACATGGCGCTCGATGTGGCCAGCTGTCTTTCCTATCACAGGGACATCTCCCTGAGTTTCTAGGAAGGAACGAAACAACAAGGAAGCGGAGGAATGCTTCCCCGCTTCTCACAAGTTGTGGCCCGTTGAGGTTTGCTCAGCGGGCCACATTGGTTTTCTCACTGTGTTCCACAGACCGGAGGATTGCCACTGCCGATCCGGGGGCGGACTGTCACGGATGACCGGTTCGAGCCTTCCTGCGCAAGTGAGGCCGGTGGAAGGTGACCTGATTGGCGTGAGCAGATATCCTAACCGTTCGCTTGGTGAACTGTGATGCATCAATGGACAACGAATTGAACCGAACTTATTCGGGTAGGTGCGCATGTGGCGCCGTCCGTTACGAGGTCCAGGGGCCGCCGGTCGTCGTGGCGCAATGTCATTGTGACGAATGCCGGAGGATCAGCGGAACGGGTCATGCCATCGGCGCCATGTTTTTGCTCGAGAAACTGACGCTCAACGGCAGGACAGGCAAGTTCAGATACACATCCAAAAACGGTTCGGAAGTTACCAAAGGCTTTTGTCCAAGCTGCGGCAGCCCGATCTTCGGGACGAACACCCGTTCACCGAACCATGTGACGCTGTCACTCGGAACAATGGATGACGCTGCCGACCTGGCCGTCGAGGTTGTTGTTTATGCGCGCAGCAAGCAGCATTGGGATCAACTCGGTGACGATGTGACAACGTTTGAAACCCAACCGGACTGGCAACCTCCCGGTGATGATCTCTGATCGGTTGCCGTGACATCGGTCGGCCGCATCGTTCCACACCTAGGGCCAGATAACGTCGCAAGCGAGCATGTAGCCGGAGCCGTAGATGGTGCGGATGCAGGCCGGTTCGTTCTTGCGGTTCAGCTTCTTGCGGATGCGGGAGATGCGAACGTCGATCGACCGGTCGAGGCTTTCGTCGCGGCCACCGTGTTCCAGCAGATAGTCACGCGTCAGCACTCTCTTGGGCGCGCGCAGCAGAGCTTCCAGAAGGGTCGCCTCGCCGGTGGACAGAAAGGTTTCCTCTCCCTCGGGCGAGGTCAGGCAATGGGAAGAGGGCTGATAGGTCCAGCCCTGGAAGCGGGCTTCCTCCACCTTCTGCATGGGTGGTGGCTGATCGGAGGCGCGGCGCAGGATCGAGCGAATGCGGGCGACCACTTCGCGCGGGTCGAAGGGCTTGACCACATAGTCGTCCGCCCCGAGCTCCAGTCCCATGACGCGGTCGCTTGAATGGCCTCTGGCGGACAGGACGATGATCGGTACCGATGATTGCCGCCGGATTTCGTTGATCAAGGTCATGCCTTCCATGTCGGGGAGCCCCAGATCGACGATACAGGCATCCGGCGTTTCGTTGCTGAGTGCCGAAAGCATCTCAGAGGCGGTTGCGAAGACCTTGCCCACCATGCCGAACTGATTCATTGCATCCAGCAGCAGATTGCCGATTTCCGGCTCGTCGTCGACGACGAACACTGATCGTTTGGCAGCCTGTGCGGAGCGTGTCAGCAAGGGGCGTTCCTAGGGTTTCGGGGACAGAATCTTCTGCAGCGTGTCTGCCAGTTGATCATCTGCGAAAGGTTTCGCCAAGACCGGAAATTCACAGCTGCTTTCCGGACCGGACAGGGCCGCCCAATCGGTATATCCGGACATGAGCGCGATGCCGAGATCAGCCCGGTTCCGGCGGATTTCGCGGGCCAGGGCCAGTCCGTTGACCTGGCCCGGCATGACGATGTCGCTGAGAACCCCGCGCAATTCGGGCAGTTCCTGTGCAAGGTTGCGCGCATCCTGCGCGCTTTCGGCGCACAGAACCGCATAGCCGAGACTTTGCAACTGATCGGTCACCGCGTTGGCCACATCCGGATCGTCCTCAACCAGCAACAGCAACTCCCCATTTCCGCGTTTGGGTGCGGGCCGGTCCGCGCGGCTTTCGTTGCCGGCCGCGGTGCCCTGCAGGTTCTTCAGGGGAAGGTAAAGCACGAGGCAGCTGCCCTTGCCCAGTTCGCTATTGAGCTTAATTGTGCCGCCCGACTGATGAATGAAGCCATAAACCATGGACAGGCCCAGTCCGCTGCCCGTGCCGAAGGACTTGGTCGTGAAGAAAGGTTCGAAAACCCTCAGTCTAGTTTCCTCGTCCATGCCGGTGCCGGTGTCGTCGACGGTCACCTTCGCATAGAGGCCGGCAGGAAGGCCAAGTTCGTCTGCCTCCCTTTTGTCCAGAGCGGTTCTGGCGAGCCCGATGCTGATCGTGCCCCCGTCCGGCATGGCGTCGCGCGCATTGAACGCCATGTTGATGAGCGCGGTTTCCATCTGTGTCGGGTCGATCCGTGCTGCGATGCCGTCGTCCTCGACGTTGGTCTTCAGGGTAATTGTTGGCGGCAGGGAGCCGTCCAGCAGCTTGCCGGCATTGGCGATCACCTGGGCAAGGGGGACGGTCTGCGGATCGATGGCCTTGCCGCGGCTGAAGGTCAGCAGTCGCTGGATCAGGTCAGATCCCCGCTTGGCGGCTTCCAGCATGGGTGACAGCTTCCGGTCGAGGGCGTCCTTTTCTATCGGCGTTTCCATCCGGCCGAGGCTCATGAGGTTGCCCATGAGGATTGCCAGCAGATTGTTGAAGTCATGCGCCAGGCCGCCGGTCAGTTTGCCGACTGCGTCCATGCGCTGCGACTGAACAAGCGCCGCTTCGGCCTGTTTCTGGTCGGTCGCATCCAAAGAGAGTACGAAGATCCCGAGCGTGCGGCCGTCGACCGTCATGTCCGGGATCAGCGTGGAGCGCATATAGGCCGTCGTGCCGTCCGGGCGTTTGCGCTGATATTCGTAAGAGACCGCGTTGCCTTCGAAGGCCCGGTCGATGTGCGGCTCCAGTTCCCTGAACAGTTCGGGGCCGACGACTTCCTGTGCGGACCGTCCGGCAATCGAGGCGACGGACTGTCCAAACCAGTCTGCATAGCGGCGGTTGGCGAAGCGGAACACAGGGCCGGGCGAAAGATAGGCGATCAGGGCCGGAATGTTGTCGGTGACAAGCCGCAGCCAGTCTTCCGATTGCCGGAGCGCGCGTGTGCGTTCTTCCACGGTCCGTTCCAGCTTTTCCTGGCGGCGCCGTTCCTCGGTGACGTCCGAATAGATGGTCACGAAGCCGCCCTGCGGCAGTGGCGTCCCGGACACCGCAATGATCTGGCCGTTGGGCCGGACCCGTTCGAAATAGTGGGGCTCGAACAGTTTCGCGCGTTCGATACGCCTGGCAATCTTGCCTTCGATGTCGCCGGGACCGTATTCGCCGCGTTCCGCATTTACCCGGATGAAAGCTTCCAGATGCGAACCCCGCCGGATGATGCCCTCGGGCATGTCGAGCATTTCGGACAGGCCCCGGTTCCAGGCGACCAGGCGCAGGTTTCTATCGAAGACCGTGAAGCCCTGATTGATGTGATCGAGCGCCGCCTGCAGCAGGTCGATCTGTGCCTTGAGTTGCTGTGTTTCCTCCATGGGGGGAGACTAGATCAAAACCGGCGCGGACTGAACCGGAATAGCGCGGCGGGGAAAAACGGTAAAGGAGGCGGGGCCTGGACGGGGCGAGCGGCCGCTAGCGTTTGCGATGACCCAGCTTCGAGGCTTTCGCCATTTCCGCGCGTTTTGCCGCATATTTGGGAGCGACCATCGGGTAATCGGCCATCAGGCCCCACTTCCTGCGGTATTCCATGGGCGTCAGATTGTATTTGGTCTTGAGGTGTCGCGTCAGGAACTTGAACTTCTCGCCGTCCTCGAGGCAGATAATGAAATCCGGTGTCACGGAGTCCTTGATCGGCACCGCCGGTACCGGCGGTTCGCGTCTCGCCGCGGGTCTCTTGCCGGCCGCATTCTCCAGGGCGCCATGGACCTCGTGAATCAGGCTCGTCAGTTCCGTCTTCGCGACAGTGTTGTTCGTCACGTACTTGGAAACGATGCCGACCGTAAGCGACATCAGGTCCGTCGAATCGGCGTTTCCGCCTTCTTCAAGTTCAGTCATGGAAGTTCCTTGTCACGACCTGGACAGACGGGAGGGAGACGCCGGACAGCCCGGTTGCAGGGCGAGTCCGCGGACGACTGCTAATACATCTGTTCGACGACTTCAAATTTCAAGTACTGAACGGAAAGTTTCCAAATAAAATTCCAGATCAGGAATTCATGCCCTGCGTCGGCGGTGATAGCTGGTCGCAGACGTCGGTCACGGATGTTTTCTGCAAGAAAATCCTTTTCCAGGCAGCTCAATACCGGCTTTATCGACAAAAAACATAGGAAAGACGGACAAAAATGAGAACGGATTTTCTTCAGACGCAATAAAAGGTTCTCGGAAATTCGTAAACTGAACAGTGTAGTCATGCAGATTTTCATGTTCGTTATAGATTAGTTGAAGAAATTGGGCTGAAATATAATATAAGTATTATAAGTAATTGGCGGCGGGGTGATATGGGGGTGGGTTGTCTGGAAATCAAGGGGCCGTTTCAAAAAGTGATAAAATTCAAAAAAATGAAGATATTCAATGTGTTGCAAAAATATGACTCTTCGATTCAATGTTAAAAACCGGTTTTTTGAAGCTTGAATTTCAACGAGTCGTCTGTCTTCTTAGCTGCGTTGCAACCAAGTTGGATTAAGTATTAATCTGATTTTGGTAGTTAAAAGGTTTGAGCGAAGGTTTTTGGTTGAGTAATCACAATACATCCTTCGGTTGTCAGACTGAATTCGAAATTGGAGTGAAACAATGAAACTCAAGAGCTTGATGCTCGGCGCCGTGGCAGCTGCTGCAGCTACTTCCGCTCAGGCCGCAGACCTTCCGGTAGCTCCGGAGCCGGTCGACTATGTTCGCGTCTGTGACGCTTACGGCTCGAAATTCTACTACATCCCGGGCACCGAAACCTGCCTGCGCGTCGGCGGCCGTGTCCGTACCCAGGTTGTTGTCAACAACGTCCTGGAAGACGGTAACTGGGGCGACCGCAGCAAGGACGGTTATTCCTGGCTGTCCCGCGGCTACCTGTACCTCGACGCCCGCACCGCGACCGAATTCGGTACCCTGCGCGCCTACGCTTCCATGTACATGACCAACACCAACGGTGATGGTTCTGCTACTCTCGACAACGCCTACATCCAGTGGGGCGGTCTGACGGCCGGTTATGCGACGTCGAACTTCGACATCTACACCGGTCAGGCCTTCATGGGTGTTGTCGACCGTGACTGGTCCGACCAGACCACCAACCAGATTGCCTACACCGCTGCCTTCGGCAACGGCTTCAACGCGACCATCGCTCTTGAAGACCGTTCCAACCGCGAAGTCGGTTCCTACGGCGGTACCCGTGCTCCGGACGTCGTTGCAGCTCTCGGCATCTCCCAGGGTTGGGGTTCCGCGAAACTCTCCGGTGCCTTGCACCAGGTCTACCCGGACGTTGCCAACAACAACGCAACCGGCGGCGAAGACAACTTCGGCTGGGCACTTGGTGGTGGCGTGGTGTTCAACCTGCCGATGATCAACTCCGGTTCGAACATCTACTTCCAGGGCTTCTATGCTGACGGCGCCCTGGCCTATATCGGTAACGGCATCACCGGCCTGTCCACGACCATCAACGGTTCGTCCTTCAGCGTTTCCGACTACTCCGGCGACGACACCAACAGCGGTTACTCGCTGTCCGCAGGTGCCTACATCCAGGCAACCTCCACGATCGGTCTGGCTCTTGACGGTTCCTACGCTCAGGTTGACCAGAACAACATCGTGGGTACGTCGAGAGATGCGACGATCACCCGCTACGCCATCGACGGTTCCGTTCAGTGGGAGCCGGTCTCCGGTTTCGTCATGGGTGCTGACGTCGGTTACTCCAACTCGGATATCGATGTGAGCGGCGTCGACGACCAGGACGAACTCCTCTTCGGTGTTCGTATGCAGCGTACGTTCTAATCATCCGATTAGACTTTGACTGACACATTCTGATCTCCAGTCAGTCAATCGGCCCGGTGGCTCCCCAGCTGCCGGGCCTCCCCTTTTCAGGCGGACCTTTGCACGGGTAGCGATTTCCGGGGCATGTCTCTCCGGCCGAAAGTTTGCTACAGGCGCACCATGCGGCCGGGTAAATGACCCTGCCGCAAAAGAAAAATAGTGAAGTCGGATGGGTATCGGCTAAAAATCCAAGGATGCCCAAGTCCGATCGCCCAAACACAAACCCGACAGTTCAGGATGTCGCGCGCGCGGCCAATGTCTCCACGGCGACCGTCAGCCGGGCGCTGTCGTCACCGGAGCGCGTTTCCGTTGAAACCCGGAACCGGGTTGCCGCAGCAGTCGCCAAAACGGGGTACGTGCTTAACCATGCGGCTCGCAATCTCCGCCGGCGGGACACGGGGACGATTGTCGCCCTGGTGCCCGACATCGGAAATTCGCATTTCTCGAACATCCTGCAGGGCATCGAGACCGTTTGCGCCGAAAGGGACCTGAAGGTCCTGATTGCCGACACGCGAAAACCATCCATGTCACGCTCCAGTCTGGGCGATTTCTTCAGCAGGAACAACTGCGACGGGATCGTCATTCTCGACGGGCACTTCTCGATTTCGGACATTCGCTCCTCTCATCCCAAGTTACCCCCGATCGTGACCGCAGGGGAATGGAGCGACGATCCTGCCGTTCCCATTGCTGTCGTCAACAATCTGCGCGGCGCCGAACTGGCGGTCTCCCATCTCTTGCAACTGGGGCATACGAATATCGGGCATGTCACCGGACTGCTTTCGCACAGGCCGGGGCGGGACAGGCTTGAAGGGTTCAAGGCAACCCTGGGAGGGGCCGGTCTGGATCCGTCGCAAGCCTGGATCTTCGAGGGCGACTATACGCTTGATGCTGGAGCACGGGCGGCGGAGGCCTGGTTGAAACTGCGCGACCGGCCGACGGCGGTTTTCTGCGCGAGTGACAGAACGGCCTTCGGGTTCATTTCCGCCCTCGGCGAAGCAGGCATGCAGGTTCCGCAAGACGTCTCCGTGATTGGGTTCGACGATATCGACATTGCAGGACACTTCGTGCCGCCCCTCACAACCATACACCAGCCGCGCCGCGCGGTCGGTGAGGAAGCGGCCCGGCTGTTGCTGGACTTGCTGCAGGGTGGCCAGCCGGAAGAAGGAAGCGTTCAACTAGAGCCCTGGCTGGTCGTGCGCAAGAGTGCCGCCGCCTGTCCTTGAGCTGCCAGCCTTACGCCCGATCCGCACAGACCTGGCCGGCAATGCCCAAGAGCTGCCTCAGCATTTGTCCTCGTATCCGCCGGCTCCAGACGTCCAGTTTTGCCATTTTACATCCGGCTTGCCGCCAACCGAGCGGTAAAACGCCTCCGCCTTGCTGTTTCCGTTCATGACTGTCCAGGCAATTTCGCCCGCCCCAAGGTGGCGCGCGTGTTCGGCAACCGCGGCGAACAAGGCCCTTCCCGCGCCTGCGTCGCGGTGCCCTTCGTTGATGAACAGCTCCTTCAGGACGAGGCGGGGCCGCAACGTGTAGGTCCAGGGCACAACATAGGTGACGGCCATTCCGATGACGGTTCCCTCAACCTCCGCGACAAAGGCCTTGAAAATCGGGGCGTCGCCAAAGCCTCCGGCGAGAACGCTATCCCTGGTGACGGCGAAATCGTCGAAATAGCCCTCGAATCGTGCCAGTCCGGTCATCAACTCCAGCAGCCGGTCAACGTCGGCAGGCCGCGCCGCGCGCACGATCATCAATGGAAGCCGTCTTCGAGACGGTCGGCGAGATAGCCGTCCGGGTTTTCGGTTTCCGACATCATGTGCCGGATCCAGGCCTCCCGTTCATGGCAAGTGACAAGGCCTTCCCAGACGCATTCGCATGCAGGCATGGTGACCGGCTCGAAACCGCGCCCGTGGTCGGCACTGAGAAGGCCTGCCTGGATGTCTCCCTCCAGCCAGACCCGAAGCAGGAACCAGTTTCCGTCCTCTCCGCGATGGTGCATGAGGTACCCGAGCCCGCGGTGACGCATCCAGGCAACGGGCGATGCCGCCAAGGCAACGGCAGCATAGTCGAGTGCCGCCTGGATATTGAAGTCCTCGCGCCCCGCCGCGGCAATCGTATAGGGTTTCAGGCGGACGCCAGCACATTCGACCGGCGGATAGGAACGGTACAGCCGTTGTTTGTACAAACCCATGGCTTCAGTTCTCTTCGTCTCTCTGTATTTTCCGGTAGGCGTCCTTGAGGACGATCCTGCCGTCGTGAACCCGCAGAAAATCGCATCCCAGTTCGACGCTGCCGTCAGGCAAAGTGTATTTCCAGGTCCAGAAGGCGCAGTCGCCGAAAACCACAGGAGTGGAGGTTTCTGCGACTGCGCCTTCGTCCAGGGCGAACATTGCCCCGACCAGCCTGCGAATGGCGGCGCGTCCCTGCGCCCTCCGACCCGGATCCGGCCCAACCGACGCGGCATAGACGGCATCCTCGGCAAAAAGGCCGGCCACGGCCTCCGGATCCCTGTCGGTCCAGGCGATTGCAAGTTCCTGCAATATCTCTTGAACCGTCAACGTTCTCGACCTTCCTGATTGTCCTTCGCGCCATGGCTTGCCAGAATTTTGGATTATTGTAATGATCCAAAATGGATCAAAAACTATGGACCAATTCGTGATGACACCGTCTTCCCACCTCGCGCGCCCCAACCTGCAGAAAGGCAGGGGCACGCTGACGGCGCAGCTGGTGTCCTACCTTCGGGGGATGATCACCGCTCACAAGCTGCGTGCCGGTGACCGGTTGCCGCCTTCCCGCGACCTTGCCCGGGAGTGGGGGGTGGCACGGGGCACGCTTGTGGAGGCGATCGAGATCCTGTGCTCCGAAGAGCTGCTCATCTCTCGGCAAGGCGCCGGCGTCTTTGTTTCCGACCAGGCCGAACGTACGCCAAGTGCGGGCTTCGTGGTGGCGGACAGCGTGGTGGCGCTTCCAAGAAAAATCCCCGAACCGAGGATGGACCAGATCCGGGCAGCCAGAACCGACTTCCGGCCATGCCGGCCGTCGGTCGAGAAATTCCCGTTCGCGGTCTGGCGACGCCTGGTTGCGGATGCGGCTGCGCGCGCTCCGTCTCCGGATGTCGCGGATATCCAGGGGGCTGCAAGCCTGAGGGCCGAGATCTCGGACTATCTGCGAAGGGCCCGTAGCCTGACGGTGCCGTCGGACAAGGTTTTTGTCAGCATGGGGATCGTTCATGCCGTTCATCTGCTGAGCCGGCTCTATCTGAAACCCGGATCGAAAGTGGTGATGGAAGAGCCGGGTTATCCTCTAGTGCGGCAGATTTTCGAACTTGCCGGCGCCGAGATCCTGCCATGCCCCGTGGACGAGGACGGGCTCGTTGTCGAAGCGCTGCCGGATGAGGGACGCGATGTGGCATTCGTCTATGTGACGCCCTCTCACCAGTTTCCTTTTGGTGGAAGGCTTTCGGCGGCGCGGCGCTCCGCCTTGATCGAATGGGCCATGACACATGGCGCAATCGTGCTTGAGGACGATTACGACGGTGAATTTCGCTATGACGTTCCTCCGCTGCCGCCGCTCGCCGCACTACCGAACGAATGCGTGGTCTATCTGGGAACCTTTTCCAAAACCCTGTTTCCGGATTTGCGGGTCGGCTATGTCGCCGCTCAGGCGCCCATCATCGAGGCGCTGAAAAACTATCGTGCGATTCATGAATACGGTGTTGGAACCACACTTCAATTGGCGCTGGCTGACTTCCTGGCGTCCGGGCAATTCGACAGACACATTGCACGCATGAGCAAGCTGTACCGGCAGAAACGCAATTGCCTTGCCCTGGCCCTGAAGGAGCAGGGCGTTCCTGGAAATCTTGCCGGGTTGCAGTCGGGACTGCACAGCGTCCTTCTTTTCGATCCCGCCCTGGATGCCGAGGCGGTGTCCGGCCGCGCCGAGAAAGCCGGGCTTCTGGTTCCGCCAATCAGCAGGTATTCGCTCACGCCGCGGAGAGCGCCCAACGGCCTGGTCATCGGCTATGCCGCATCGTCTCCGGGTGAGATTCGCGACGGAGTTTCCATGCTGAAAGAGGCTTGTCAGGGCGAGTAGGGATTTCGGTTGGCCCGCTGTGCTGGTTGCATTCCCGGTCCCATGATCCAAAGGTAAATGCAGCCACCGATTGCAATTTCGGTCGATGCCTCAAAAAGTTCGCTATTGTCGTTGAAAGCGAAGGTGCGGGATGTGCTGGCCCGTTAATTGCTCATTGGAGGAAAGTGCAGATGCCTGGATCTGACTGGTTTGCCAAAGGTGTCGCTGTCATGGTGTTCCTGGCGCCTTTGCTGACGGTGCCGGTGCGGGCCGAGCCATGGAATACACCTTATGACCGTTTTTTCGAAGATCCGAAGGCGAAGGCGGAGTTCAAGACGCTGGACGACGGAACCGAGGTCCGGTCTGTTCTCCTGCCGGGAGGTGTGCGGCTCGAAGAGCGGCGCGAGGATGGCGCGATAAGTCGTTATTCCATGGATACCAGTGGTGCCGGCGCGGTCCTGTGCACCAGGGAAATCTTTCTCACCGTCCAGATCGCACTGGCCGTTTGCGAGGATCTTGAAAACCGGACGGTCTCAAACAGGCTGGACGAGGCGTTGGGACGGATCGACGATTTCGTCGTGGCCAATTCGGTCGAACCGGTTTCCCTGTCGCAACTGCATGAGAACGAACAGGCAAGGCTGATCGAATTTCGCAAGGAAATGAGGGGCGCGTCCGATGAGGAGAAAGTTGCCTCCTGCCGAAGTGTCGACGAGGAACGATTCCGCTTTAGAGCCGAAATCTCCAGGGCGCTCGGCAGCATGTCCGACGAGGACTTCCGGAAATGGCTCGACCACCTGCTGGCGGTTCCGCGGCTGCCTGCCATGAATCCCTGTCTTTGATGCCCTGAATGGGGGCGAGGGGCAGCTGCAAACCGGCGGCGTGACAACAATTCTGGTTTGTGGCGGATATTTTCCGTTCTTCAAGTGATTGACACGAAGGGTATTTTTTCTCCGTCTTCGCACTCGCAGCGCGATTGAAACAATTCGACATATTTCAAACATACTGCTGCAAATCCGCCGGACTAGCGTTGAAATCGAAGGGCATGGGGCATTGGTTGCTCCCGGGTTCAACCAAAAAGAGAGGTTGAAGCTTGTGGGGACAGATTGTTTCATGACCCAATAGGGAACGACCCTGGACGAACCGGGGCGCCTTCTAAGGGAAGAAACGATACATGGTAGGGTCGGCCAGCGCTTCGCCGCGCGGGGAAGACACCTTTCCGAAAATCCTTCTGCGCAACGCGGAGGTCTTCGGAACCCGGACAGCATTCCGGGAAAAGGACTTCGGGATCTGGCAAAGCTGGACCTGGTCCGAGGTGTGTGAAGAAATCCGCGCGTTTTCCATTGGACTGAAATCACTCGGGCTCACGGCGGGAGACAAGGTCTCTATCGTCGGCGCGAACCGTCCGAGGCTCTATTGGGCCATGGTTGCTGCCCAGGCGCTCGGGGCGGTTCCGGTGCCGGTCTATGCGGATTCGGTGGCCGAGGAGATGGCCTTCGTGCTCGGGCACGCCGAGGTCAAGTTCGCCGTGGTCGAGGATCAGGAGCAGGTCGACAAGCTGCTCTCCATGGCCGAAGACGTGCCGAGCCTCAAACACATCATCTACGACGAGCCGCGAGGCTTGCGGGATTACGATCACACCCATCTGCACGATTACGCATCCGTCCAGGACAAGGGCCGCGAACTCCTGTCGAAAAACGCAGGGCTCGCCAGGGAATGGGAGCAGGATTTCGAGGACGGCAAGGGCTCCGATCTTGCGGTCATGCTCTACACTTCCGGTACGACCGGGCGTCCGAAGGGTGTTATGCTGTCATTCGACAATCTGGCGATTTCGGCAAGAAACGCCAATGTCTTCGACCATCTGAACGAAACCGAGGAAGTGCTCGCCTATCTGCCGATGGCCTGGATCGGTGACCATGTCTTCTCGCTCGCCCAGGCGTTCACGGCCGGCTACTGCGTCAACTGCGCGGAAAGCATGGACACGATCGATGTCGACCGGCGCGAGATCGCGCCGACCTATTTCTTCGCGCCGCCCCGCGTCTTTGAAAACATGCTCACCATGATCATGGTGCGCATGGAGGATGCCGGGAAAACCAAGCGCCGGATGTTCGACTACTTCATGGGTGTTGCCAAGAAGGTCGGAGAAAAGATCCTGAACGGAGAGAGCGTCGCCTTCACGGACCGGCTGCTGTACGCGTTGGGGGAATTCTGCGTCTACGGCCCGCTGAAGAACCGCATGGGGCTGACGCGCATGAAGGTCGGCTACACGGCCGGGGAAGCGATCGGGCCGGAAATCTTCCAGTTCTACCGATCGCTGGGACTGAACCTGAAGCAGCTCTATGGCCAGACCGAAGCCAGCGTCTACATCACGCTGCAGCCGGACGGCGAGATCTTCGGCGATACCGTCGGCAAGCCGGCGCCCGATGTGGAGCTGAAGATCGCAGAGAACGGCGAGGTCATGTACCGCTCGCCGGGTGTGTTCGTCGGATATTTCAAGAACGAAGAGGCGACCGGCGAAACCAAGACGCCGGACGGCTGGGTGCATACGGGCGATGCCGGCATCATTGCCGAAAACGGTCACCTGAAGATCATCGACCGCGCCAAGGACGTCGGCAAGCTGACCGACGGCTCGCTGTTCGCGCCGAAATACATCGAGAACAAGCTGAAGTTCTTCCCGAACATCAAGGAGGCGGTCGCCTTCGGTAACGAACGGGACAGGGTGGGCGTTTTCATCAACATCGACCTGACGGCCGTCGGCTCCTGGGCCGAGCGCAACAACGTCAACTATGCCTCCTATCAGGAACTGGCCGCCCACCCGGATGTCTATGCCATGATCGAAAGCCATGTCGATCAGGTAAACCGGGATCTGGCGCAGGAGCCGATGATGGCAGGCGCCCAGATCAGGCGGTTCCTGGTCCTGCACAAGGAACTGGACGCCGATGACGGCGAGCTGACGCGGACCCAGAAGGTTCGCCGGAACTTCATCGCCGATCGCTATGCGCCGCTGATCGAGGCACTTTACGATGGCTCGACCTCAAAACATGTCCGCACCGAGGTCACTTTCGAGGACGGCCGCAAGGGCGCGATTGAGGCGACGGTCGAGATCCGCGACATGAAAGCCCATGAGGCCAAAGGTTTTCAGGAGGCCGCCGAATGAACGCCTTTGTAGCAGATAAGGAACTCGCGCCCACGGGTGCGCCGGAGGCTTCTGAACGAGAGGTTCTCCTGAGTGTCGACCACGTGTCGCTGTCCTTCGGCGGCGTGAAGGCGATCACGAACATCTCCTTCGATATCCGGAAGGGCGAGATCCGCGCGATCATCGGTCCCAACGGGGCAGGCAAGACGTCGATGCTGAATGTCATCAACGGCTTCTACCATCCCCAGGAAGGCACGATCACCTGGCGGGGCAGGGAACGGCGGAAGATGAAGCCCTACGAGGCCGCCAGCCAGGGCATTGCCCGCACGTTCCAGAATGTGGCGCTGTTCAAGGGCATGACCACGCTGGACAACATCATGTCCGGACGGTCGCTGAAAATGCACAGGAACTTCTTCTGGCAGATGCTGTGGCGCGGCCCGGCGGAGCAGGAGGAGATCGAACATCGCCGCAAGGTCGAGGACATCATCGACTTCCTCGAAATCCAGGCCATCCGCAAGACACCCGTCGGACGACTGCCCTATGGCCTGCAAAAGCGGGTCGAGCTTGGCCGGGCGCTGGCCATGGAGCCGGAGCTTCTGCTGCTCGACGAACCCATGGCGGGCATGAACCTGGAAGAAAAAGAAGACATGAGCCGGTTCATTATCGACGTGAACCAGGAATTCGGCACGACGATCGCTCTCATCGAACATGACATGGGGGTGGTGATGGATCTCTCCGACCGTGTGGTTGTGCTCGATTACGGCAAGAAGATCGCCGACGGTCCTCCAGAAGAGGTCCAGGCAAGCCAGGACGTGATCGACGCCTATCTCGGCGTGAGCCACTAGGGAAGGGACCAGGACATGCTTTACGACATTTTCATCGATCCCTTCGTGCAGATGTACGACATGCCGGATTTCTTCCTGCAGGTTCTGTGGGAAGGCTTCGTCTCCGGGATACTCTACGCGCTGATCGCGCTCGGCTTCGTGCTGATCTTCAAGGCCTCCGGGGTCTTCAACTTCGCGCAAGGCATCATGGTGGTCTTCGCCGGCCTTACCCTTGTCGGCCTGAACGAAGCCGGCGTGCCTGCCTATCTGGCGCTCATTCTGACCATCGGCGTCATGGGGATACTCGCCTATGGGGTCGAACGCGTGGTCATGCGGCCGCTGGTCAACCAGCCGGATATCATCCTGCTTATGGCGACCATCGGGCTGACCTATTTCCTGGTCGGTTTCGGCGAATTCGTCTTCGGCGGCGAACCGAAGCAGATGATCACCGAACAACTCGGGCTTCCGACCGGTTCGACCGCAATCGAAATGGGCGAACGCGGCCTGATCATCCTGCAGCATATCGATATCGCCGCGGCGGTCATCGCCATCATCATGGTGGCCGCACTGGCGCTGTTCTTCAACAAGACCCGGATCGGCCGGGCGCTCAGGGCGGTGGCGGACGATCACCAGGCGGCGCTCTCCGTCGGCATCTCGCTCAACCAGATCTGGGCCATCGTCTGGTTCGCAGCCGGTCTGGTGGCACTGGCGACAGGCATCATGTGGGGCGCGCGCTCCGATGTGTCCTTTGCCCTCGAAATCGTTGCCTTCAAGGCGTTGCCGGTGCTGATCCTCGGCGGGTTCACCTCGATCCCCGGGGCGATCGTCGGCGGTCTGATCATCGGCTTCGGCGAAAAGATCGGCGAGCTCTACTGGGGCGGCCTCGTCGGCGGCGGCATCGAGAGCTGGCTCGCCTACATCATCGCCCTGATCTTCCTTCTGTTCCGGCCGCAAGGCCTCTTCGGCGAACGCATCATCGAGCGGATTTGAGAGCCTTCCATGACCAGATTAAAGCATTCTGTTCGTTGTCCAGCTAGGCGATCTGCGCGGAGGGACGCGCGGCCCATAGCGGGACTATGGGCAAGCGGCCCGACAAAGCAGGCGTCCGCTGGAATCGAACCCGAAGGGCCGGGCTGGTTTGGCCCAATGCCTTCAGGCTTCGCCTCGACCGTGCGGCCAGCACGGCCTTCGGCAAATCCCTCGATCTTGAACCAAACCAGCTCCGGCAGAATGCTTCAATCTGATCACGGAAGGCTCTAACCATGTTCTATCGCGAAGCTGGCCAATTCAAGACGAGCTACAAGGCGGATCAGGCACTGTTCCCGATCCTGCAGGACAAGATCGGCATGGTTGCCATCCTGCTGATCGCCTTCGTGGTCATCCCGGCCTTTGCCAACGACTTCTTTCTGACGTCCATCATGATCCCGTTCCTGGTGTTCGCACTGGCGGCGATCGGACTGAACGTGCTGACCGGTTACTGCGGGCAGCTGTCGCTCGGAACCGGGGCATTCATGGGCGTCGGTGCCTATGCAGCCTATAAGCTCACGAGCATTTTCCCGGACGCGAACGTCGTCGTCATGGTGCTGGTCTCCGGGCTGTTCTCCGCAGCCATCGGCGCCATCTTCGGCCTGCCGAGCCTGCGCATCAAAGGACTGTACCTGGCCGTGACGACGCTGGCCGCGCAGTTCTTCCTTGAGTGGTGCTTCATCCGTATTCCCTGGCTCTACAACTACAATGCCTCAGGGGCGATCGAGGTTCCGCACCGCGAGATGTTCGGCATCGTCGTTTCCGGCGCCGAAGCCACCCCGATTGCCAGGTACTTCATCGTGCTGGCCATTACCGTGTTCATTGCATTCGTGATGGCCAACGTGCTCAGGGGCCGCATCGGCCGGTCCTGGATGATGATCCGCGACATGGACATCGCCGCCGAACTGATGGGCATCCGGCCCCTGCGGGCCAAGCTCAGCGCCTTTGCCGTCTCGTCCTATGTCTGCGGCGTTGCGGGGGCCATGATGGTGTTCTTCTGGCTGAACGCGGCCGAGCCGTCGTCCTATTCCATCAGGCTGTCGTTCCAGATCCTGTTCATGGTGATCCTGGGCGGCCTTGGCAGCCTGAGCGGCGCGTTCATGGGCGCGGCCTTCATCTGGATCCTGCCGGTCTTCCTGAAATTCGTTCCGGGTCTTCTGGGCATCGACCTGGCCGCGGAGACGGTGGAGCACGCGACGTTCATGATCGTGGGCGCGCTGATCATCTTCTTCCTGATTGTCGAACCGCACGGATTTGCGCGGCTCTGGCAGATCGGGAAACAAAAGCTCAGGGTCTGGCCATTCCCCTATTAAGGCTGGCCAGCCTTTTCGCCGCCATCCGGACTTGGACCGATCCGGTGAGGAATGGCGTAACCGGTCCGGCGGTAACGGGTTGTCCGGAACCGCGTGGGAGGAGAATACGATGAAAATCAAGCAACTTGCGCTGGGAACCGCTGTTGCCCTCGGGGTCGGTTTTTCCGGCGCCATGACAACCGCGGTTCAGGCCGAAGACGCGAACTATGTTCCGCTCTTGACCTACCGGACAGGGCCTTACGCCGGTTCGGGTATCCACATCGCCAACGGCATGAATGATTACCTGCAGATGCTGAACGAGCGCGATGGCGGCATTGGCGGCGTCAAAATCGAGATCGAAGAATGCGAAACCGGTTATAACGCCCAGAAAGGCGTTGAGTGCTACGAAGCCACCAAGGGCAAGGGCGCACTGGTCTACAACCCCTATTCCACCGGTATCACGCTGCAGCTGATTCCGAAGGCGAGCGTCGACAAGATTCCGGTCCTGTCCATGGGTTACGGTCTTTCCGCCGCTGCAGATGGCTCCACCTTCCCGTGGATCTTCAACGTGCCGGACACCTATTGGGACGGCGCCTCCGTCGTCATCAAGTACATCGGCGAACAGGAAGGCGGTCTTGAGAACCTGAAGGGCAAGAAGATCGGCTACATCTTCCTTGATGCCGGTTACGGCCGCGAGCCGATCCCGCTGCTGGAACAGCTTTCCGAAAAATACGGCTTCGAGCTGCTGCAGTATCCGGTGCCGGGTGCCGAAATGCAGAACCAGTCGTCTCAGTGGCTGAACGTGCGCCGCGACCGTCCGGACTACATGGTCATGTGGGGCTGGGGCGCGATGAACCCGACCGCGATCAAGGAAGCCGTCAAGATCCGCTTCCCGATGGACAAGTTCATTGGTGTGTGGTGGTCGGCCGGTGACGACGATGCATCCGCAGGCGGTGAAGGTGCCAAGGGCTACAAGGCTCTGAACTTCTCCGGCGTCGGCAGCGACTTCCCGGCAATCGCCGACATCAAGAAATTCGTGGTCGACGCAGGCAAGTCCTCGACCGACGCGGAAACCATAGGCGGTACGCTCTACAACCGCGGCGTCCTGAACTCCGTCATCATCGCCGAAGGCATCCGGACCGCTCAGGAACTGACCGGCAAGAAAGTCATCACCGGTGAAGACATGCGCATGGGTCTCGAAGCTTTGGATCTGGACGAAGCCCGTCTGAAGGAACTCGGCCTTGCAGGCTTTGCACATCCGATGAAGGTGACCTGCGAAGACCATGCCGGCAGCCATCCGGTCTTCATTCAGGAGTGGAACGGCAAGAAGTGGCAGCAGGCCTCCGGCTGGATCGAGCCGATGACCGATCTTGTCCGGCCGCTGCTTGAAAAGGCCGCCGCCGAGTATGCGGAGAAAAACGCTCCGTGGCCGGCACGCACTGAAGCCTGCCCGAACTGATAGGCAGTCCGCTCCGCCGCGCCTCTCGTCATGCGCGCGGCGGAGCCTCTCAGGAGAGTATGGAATGGCATTACTGGATGTAGAACAGCCCGGTTCGGAAGCTGCAGCGGCGGAAACGATCCTGACGGTCAACAATATCGAGGTCATTTACGACCACGTGATCCTTGTGCTGAAAGGCGTTTCGCTGACGGTTCCCAAGGGAGGCATCGTGGCCCTTCTGGGGGCGAACGGCGCAGGCAAGACGACCACCCTCAAGGCGGTTTCGAACCTTCTCGGCGCCGAGCGCGGCGAGGTGACCAAGGGCAAGATCCTGTTCGACGGCGAGGAGGTCCAGGCGCTTTCACCGAACGACCTCGTCCGCAGGGGCTGCATCCAGGTGATGGAGGGACGGCACTGTTTCGGCCACCTGTCCATTGAAGAGAATTTGCTGACCGGCGCCTATACCCGCAAGGACGGGCACAGCGCGGTGAAAGCCGACCTTGAAATGGTCTACAACTATTTTCCGCGCCTGCGCGAGCGGCGCCAGAGCCAGGCGGGTTACACGTCCGGCGGCGAGCAGCAGATGTGCGCGATCGGACGCGCGCTCATGAGCCGGCCGAAAATGATCCTGCTGGATGAGCCGAGCATGGGACTCGCCCCCCAGCTGGTGGAAGAGATCTTCGAGATCGTGCGCCAGCTCAACCAGAACGAGGGCGTGTCCTTTCTCCTGGCGGAGCAGAACACCAATGTCGCACTGAAATACGCGACCTACGGCTACATCCTGGAATCGGGCCGCATCGTGCTCGACGGCGACGCCAAGGCGCTGCGCGAAAACGAGGATGTGAAGGAATTCTATCTGGGCGTCGGCGGCGAGGGCCGCCGGTCGTTCCGGAACGTCAAACACTATAAACGAAGGAAGCGCTGGCTGGCCTGACCGGGAAACCGGCCTGAGGCCTCAACAGGCGGAGACGACCATGAGCGACAATCAGTTTGATGCGCGCGAGCGGCAAGACCCCGCTCAGCGCGAACGGGATCTTTTTGCCCGGTTGCCGGACTTTCTTACCCACGCCGCGGCCAAGTCGGCAAGCTGGGCGGAGCAACTGGCGGGGCATGACTTCGGCGCCGTGACCGACCGCGCGTCCCTCGCCGGCCTGCCGGTTCTCAGGAAGTCCGAGCTTCTGGAAAAACAGCGGGCCAATCCGCCCTTCGGCGGGTTCCTGGCCGGAGAGCTGGCCGGGGCTGCCCGCGTCTTCATGTCGCCCGGACCGATCTGGGAACCCCAGGCGCCGGGGCTCGACCCCTGGAACGGTGCCCGCAGCCTCTTTGCGGCGGGTTTCCGCAAGGGCGATGTCGTCCTCAACGCCTTTTCCTATCACCTGACCCCTGGTGGTTTCATTCTCGATCAGGGCGCCATTGCCCTCGGCTGCACGGTGTTTCCCGCCGGGGTCGGCAACACCGACACCCAGGTGGAAGCTGTCGAAGTGCTGAAACCCACCGGTTTTGTCGGAACCCCGGACTATCTCAAGATCCTCCTCGACCGGGGCCGGGAACAGGGGCGGGATGTCTCCTCCATCCGCAAAGCCCTTGTTTCCGGCGGGGCGCTGTTTCCCACGCTTCGGCAGGAATACGAGGATCAGGGCATTCAGGTCGGCCAGTGTTATGCCACGGCGGATCTGGGCGTCATCGCCTATGAGACCGAGGCGAAGGACGGCATGGTGGTCAACGAGGACTACATCGTCGAGATTGTCCGCCCGGGGACCGGCGAGCCGGTCGCAGATGGCGAGGTCGGGGAACTGGTCGTGACCAACTTCAACAGCCTTTATCCGCTGATCCGCTTCGGCACGGGCGACCTTTCGCGGATCGTGCCGGGACAGTCCGCCTGCGGGCGCACCAACATGCGCCTGGCCGGGTGGATGGGGCGCGCCGACCAGCGCACCAAGGTGAAGGGCATGTTCATCGACCCGGTCCAGATCGCCCAGATCGTCGCCGCCCACCCGGAAGTCGGCAAGGCCCGCCTGGCGGTGAGCCGGGCCGGAGAAACCGACGCCATGACGCTGTCGGTCGAAACCGAAGTCAGCGAAAACGCGCTTGCCGAACGGGTGGCTGAAACCCTTCGCGATGTCACAAGGTTGAAGGGCGACGTGAAGCTCGTGCCGCCCGGCGGCCTTCCCAATGACGGCAAGGTCATTTCGGACGAACGGGAATACGGGTGAGGCAGGGGGCCATCCTTTTGGCGGGCCACAAGCAGTAGCTTAACACCCGACCTCATCCTGACGGACCTCCTCAGGACGCGGTTTCTGTTGTTGCAAGTCGTCCCGGTGTTCTGGCTGTGATCCGCCGCTCGACTTCTGACGTATGGCAAATGCCGCATTGGCCTCGGCTTCCGATTGGCCTATGTAAGGCGGAAGTTTGACAGGAAATCAGGATCAGCCCCCTTCATGACCGTACAGCCGCGCGACACCCTGAGTGCCGATAGGGCAGCAGAGTTCTCCAAAGTCCGACTTCCGGAAGACCATCCATCGGTCAAAAGCGGCAAGGTCGGCGTGCTTCTGGTCAATCTTGGTACGCCGGATGCCACGGATTACTGGCCCATGCGCCGGTATCTGCGCGAATTCCTTTCCGACAAGCGTGTGATCGAGTGGCCCCGGGCGATCTGGTATCCGATCCTCTACGGTATCGTTCTGATGACCCGGCCGGGCAAGTCCGGCAAGGCTTATGAGGAAATCTGGAATCACGAAAAAAACGAGTCGCCCTTGCGGACGATCACCCGTGGCCAATCTGAAAAGCTGGCTGAAATCATGGGAGACCACGACGGCCGCCTGAAGATCGACTGGGCCATGCGTTACGGCCAGCCGTCGATCCCGGACAAGCTCAAGGCCCTCAAGGACGACGGCTGCGACCGCATACTGGTGTTTCCGCTCTATCCGCAGTATTCGGCAAGCACGACGGCAACGGTCAACGATGTCGTCTGCAGGGAAATGCTGAAGATGCGCTGGCAACCGGCCATCCGTACCGTGCCTCCCTATCACGACGATCCGGTGTATGTGAGCGCGCTGGCAAAGTCCGTCGAGCGGCATCTTGAAAGCCTCGATTTCGAGCCGGACGTGGTGCTGACCTCCTACCACGGCATTCCGCAATCCTATTTCAGGAAAGGCGATCCCTATCATTGCCACTGCATGAAGACGACACGGCTGATGCGGCAGGTGCTCGGATGGGGGGAGGACAAATTGCGCGTGACCTTCCAGTCCCGCTTCGGTCCGGAAGAGTGGCTGCAGCCCTATACCGACAAGACCGTCGAACAGCTTGCGAAGGACGGGGTGAAGAATATCGCGGTCATGAATCCGGGCTTCGTGGCCGACTGCCTCGAAACGCTTGAGGAAATCGCCGGGGAGGCCGGGGAAATCTTCGAGGAGAACGGCGGCGAGCACTTCAGCCATATCCCCTGTCTCAACGACAGCGATCTGGGCATGGAAGTCATCACCCATATCGTCCGGCGAGAACTTGGCGGTTGGCTCTGATCGCGCAAAGCTGATAAGCCTTCGCAGGCAGTCTCTTTCTTATGACTGAGTCTTTCTGGTTGCGGGGGCATCTTGAAACAGGCTGAATGTGAACCGGTCGGTTCCGGAACATGTGCGAACGGCTGGCTTGCCGCTACCGTGTGGTTGATCCTGACGCTGATCTGCGGGCTTATTTTCTTCTGGCCGGACCGCACGATCGCCCATGTCGACGATCTGTTTTTCATTCCCTGGGCAAGCGAATACGCTGCAAGCAGGGAGCACATCAATCCGCTCCTGTCGGTACAGTTTCCGGGGCTGGAGAACTACCATCTCTACACCCGCTTTCACCTGATCATCGCCGGTCTGTTTCTGGATCTCTTCGGAACGTCGACCGTCAGCGTGCTTGCCTATGAATTTACCTGCTATTTCCTGACAAGCCTGGCCTTCTCTGCGCTTTGCCTCGCCATCCGGTTACCTCGGGCTGCCCTGTTCGTCCCGGTCCTGTTCGCGCCGATGTATGTGGTTACCGGGTTCCGGCTGGAGATAACCGCCTGCGTCTTCTGGATGTTCGGCCTTTTCTTGCTGTTCGGCGCCGGTGCCCTGCAGCAGAAGGGCTCCCCGCTCCTGCGGGTGTCCCTTCTCAGGGCAGCCGCCAAATTAGCGCTCGCCTTTGCGCCGCTGGCCTCGCCCGCCGTCTTCGCATGGAGCCTCGGGGCGATCCTGATCCACGATCTGTGGCGTCTGGTATTCCGCGAGGCGAAATTCATACCTCTGCTGCTTGAAAATGCAGCCGCGCTTGCGGCCGGACTGCTGGTGTTCTCGATCAGCATCGATTTCCAGTACCGCGAGTTTGTCGACCAGATCGTCTTCCATTCCGCAAGGTCGACGGGGCATGGCGTCAACGGCGAGGCTCTCGGACGGGCCGCCCTGTTCGCGTTGGCCGGGCTGGTATCGTTCCGCTGGTCGCGGCCCGTTGCCCTTTTGTGCCTGATGCTGTCGCTGGGACAGGGGGCGGGCGCCTTCCTGCATGACAAGGTGCCGGTGCGCAATCTGGCCGCAAGCATGATCTTTCTTGTGGTGGTGGATGCGCTTGCCAGGGGGCGGCTGCGCCGGGTCGCGCCCGTGCTTTATGTGCTGACCTTTTTTGCCGTCTCGGCAAACTTCCTGCTCTTTTATACCGTCTCCGGGCCGGTGGGCGGAGTCGAGGCGGCGGCCCGTGATTACCGGTCTGACATCGAGGCGGACAAGCGCGTCTTCATCGACGAGACCATGGCTCACCATTTCCTCGATCATCAGACGCGTGATGCGATCTCCTGGACCTGGGGCCGCAAGTTTCCGCTTGCCCGGGCCGAGCACCTCAGCGAATTGCGGGAAGGCGAGGTCTGGTATCTCAGTCCCTATACGCTGTTCGGCTATCTGAAGGGACATACGCAAATTGCCAAGGCGCTGGCAGGTGAGGTTCGCTACGAGCGGGTTCCTCAGTTGCCCTGTGTCATGGGCCGCCATTCCTGCCGCTTGCCGGCCGAAAGATGGGCCATGCTGCGCCTCGAGCGGGACGGCGAGACGATCAAGGTCAGGGATTACGCCGAAGACCGTGCGTTTGCCGTCCCCGGAAACTGAAGTGGCCGCACCTTATGTTTCCACCAGGTCATAGTGCCTGATAGTCCGGGATTCGACCAGTTCGGCTTCCGCGGGATCGATGTGAGGGCTTTGATAGTCCTCGCCGACAAAGGCCTTCAGGGCATCGAGGTTTTCCCAGATCATCACGAAACTGAATTCCCTCGGACTATCGGCGCGGGGCGCGCCGGGCAGAACCGAGACAATGCCTGGCGTGCCCTTCATCAGCGGGATCGCCATTTCATGAAAGAAATTGCTGAACTCGGCTTCCTTGCCGGGCCGGACTACGACCTGAAAGATTCGCATGATCATCTGGGCACCTCCGCAAGTTTCCCGGAGAGTATACCACGCTGCTGGAGCGATCAGTGCTCGTCCCGGCACAGGCCATGGTCGGCGAAGGCCTTGAGGACGTTGCATTCCGTTACCTTGTGCGGCCCCTTGCAGCTGCTGGCGATCCGCGACAGCTCGTTTTCCAGCTTGCGCAGATGGGCGATGCGCAGGCGCACGGCTTCCAGCTGCCGGACAGCGATCCGGTCGGCCGCCTCGCAGGTCTTGTCCGGGTGCTGGCTGAGCTCGATCAGGTCGCGAATCGCAGGCATGGGCAGGCCGAGATCCCGGCAATGCTTGATGAACCCGAGCCGGTCCAGGTCGGTCTCTCGGTACCGCCGCTGGTTGCCTTCCGTGCGCAGGGGTTCCTCCAGAAGGCCTTCCTTTTCATAATAGCGGATGGTCGGCACTTTCACGCCGGTCTGCCTGGACAGTTCGCCGATCGAATAATCCATCAAAAAAACCTCTTGAAGCTCTAGTCGCTATAGGGATTACAAACCTCTTCAGTCAGAAATCAAGCGTTTGAAGGACAGGATTTGAAGATGGGTGCGTGTTGCGGACAGTCTCACGGAAGTTTTGACGGTATGTCCAGGGACTACCGGCGGCGGCTCTGGCTGGTGATCGTGCTGAACGGCGGTATGTTCGCCATTGAAATGCTGGCTGGGCAGGCGTCCGGTTCGAAGGCGCTTCAGGCGGATGCGCTCGATTTCTTCGGCGACGCCGTCACTTACGGCATCTCGCTGGCCGTCATCGGCGCCTCCCTCAAGACCCGGGCCCTTGCTGCACTCGCCAAGGGAACCAGTCTGTTGCTGATGGGGATCTGGGTCGCGGCCTCGACGCTCTACCAGGTGTTCGTCCTCGGAGTGCCGCAGGCGGAGATCATGGGATCGATCGGCTTCCTGGCGCTGGCCGTCAATCTGACCAGCGTTCTGCTGCTCGTGCGTTACAAGGACGGCGATGCAAATGTGCGCTCTGTCTGGCTGTGCTCGCGCAACGATGCCATCGGCAATGTCGCCGTGATGCTGGCCGCGCTCGGTGTCTGGGGAACGGCAACGGCCTGGCCTGACCTGATTGTCGCGGCAATAATGGCGAGCCTCTTCGTCAATTCCGCGGTCCAGATCCTCTCCCAGGCGATCCGGGAATACCGGCACGGGACGGCGCACGCGGCCGCAGGCGAGTGACTGGGACTGGACCTAAACGCCCGCGGCGCTGTTCTGGCGTCCCAGATGCACCATGGTGATTTCCGGCGGGACGCCGAAGCGGACCGGCAGGATTGAGCAGCCTAGTCCCCCGGAAACGATGAGATGCCGTGGTTCGGCGCCAAGTCCGAGGTGCCGGGTCAGGTTGGTTCCCGCCCAATCGACAATATGGCCGTAGGCAAGCTGGGCATTCCTGGTTTTCGGATAGGCGGGCATATAGCCGAAACAGTTGATCTGCCCGCCATGGGTATGACCGCTCACCGTCAGGCTGACCCGGTCTGGCACTTCGGCGATGATGTCCGGCTCATGGGCCATCAGCAGTATGGGAGCGTCGTCCGTCACCTGGGCCAGCGTCCCGGGAAGATCGTCCAGTCCCTGCCAGCGCCGGCGCTTGAGTTTCCGGTTCGGGGCAAGGGCAATCTGGTCGTCCAGCCCGGCAAGCCAGAACGCCTTGCCGTCCTTTTGCAGGCGTCTGGCGCGGTTCTGGTAGAGGGGAATACCGGCACTTTCCAGTGCCGCGCCGTATTTGGTCTGCCCGCTGCCGGTGATCTGGGCCTGTCTGTCGTCCCACCAGTCGTGATTGCCCAGGATCGCATGGGTTCCGAGCGGCGCGGACAGGCCGCCGAAAAGGTCGGCCCAGGCCTGCGGCGGGATCGGATCGTATTGCCACTTGTGGCTGGCAACGTAGTCGCCGAGCAGCAGAACGATGTCCGGCTTCAGGGCGTTGGTCTGTGCCACGATCGAGCGGACCCGCTCCAGGCCCATCCAGGGATCGCAGATATGGGGATCAGCGATCAGGGCGGCGGTCAGTTCAAGGTCCTTCGGCCAGCGTGGCGGTGTCAGGTGATATCGCTGAATGCGCAACCGGAAGGGCTCGACACCGACGGCGTAAGCCGGTGCGGAAAGGGTTGCGAGGAGGGACACACCAAGGCCCTGCAGAAAGCGGCGTCTGGAGATCATGTGCGTTCATCCGATTCGCGAAGGAAAAACGTGAGTTTCATTCCTGCCGCCGGGATGAGGCCTGACTGGGGCAAAGTTCTGCAGATTTTGTGCATATCGCGGAAGGCACGAAAAAAAGACCCGCTGACAGGCAGCGGGTCCAACTTGGAGCTAATCGACAGATCGGTTTAACGGGCGGGTTTTTCACCTGGAACCGGTGGGAGACGCATTTCCAGGAGCGTTTCATCGTCAAGGTCATTGGTGGCAATGGCGATGTCGGTACCGGTCGCCGGAACGGACGCCGTATCTGCAACCGTCATCCTCTCGTCGGCTTTTGCCGTCTTGTCCCAAGAACAGGCTGCTGCCGCGGGAATGGTTGCAATTGCCCCTAGGGCAAGCGCCGCAACGCCGGTGCTCAGCAAACGCATGTAACCCCTCCATTCTGTGTTTCTGCGCAAAGGAGCGCAGCACCAAGGAGGGTAGGGCGCAAAAGCGGGCCGGCAAGCCCTTTGATCGAATTTTTCCGGTACCCCTTGCCCACGGGACGGCGCTATTCCCGCTTGAGATTGTAGGTCTTTTCCCGCTTGGGCTCCGACAGGTCGTTGACGATGTTGATGACCTGCACGTCGAGCAGGTCGCCGAACCCCTTCAGGGTGAGCTGCTTGCTGTTCAGGAAGCCGATCAGGAGCACCTCAACAGCACCGTCGGAGCGCAGTTGGGCGTCGGTCCAGCCCCACTTGCAGTCGCGGGGAACGCAGGAGGTAAAGGCCCGGACGCGTACGAAAACCTGCTCGTTCTCACAGCGGCTCTCCACCTCGACCCGGCTGATTTCCTTCGGTTCGGCATCCGCATTGACCCAGACACCATCCTCGGGGATCGGGCAATAGATCCGCTCGGCCAGGGAAGGTGCGGCCGAGAGCAACAACAAGCCGAAGGCAAGGATCAACAGACGCATCCGCACTCTCCCGTTGGTACAAAGCCGCAAAGCTTGGCTGTCAGCGTGATTTTGTCCAAATGCAACCTAACTGATTGGTGAGGCGGCCACCAGAAGACGTTGCCCCTATAGTGAACAACTCATGCCAGCAGGTCAGTCAGAGCCGGATCATGCATTCATTGGAAACCGAACGTTTTATCTTAAGACCACCGGAGGAAAGCGACCTGCCGGTTTATCGGAGGTTTTTTTCAGACGGCGACGCATCCGGTTTTTATGGTGGGCCATTGAGGGACGACCAGGCCTGGCGCGTGCTCGCGGGCCATCTCGGGCACTGGCTGTTGCGTGGTTATGGAATGTGGATGATCGCCCCGAAAGGCGGCGGGGTGGCAGTTGGCGGTTGCGGATTTGTCTGGCCGGACGGCTGGCCCCGGCGGGAACTGACCTGGTGGCTGTTGCCCGCGGCAAGGGGGACGGGCGCCGCAGTCGAGGTGTCCAATACGGCGATCCGTCATGCCTATGACAGCTACGGCTGGCCGCTTGTGGAGACCCACATGGACGACCTCAACCACGCTGCCAGAAAGCTTGTTCTGAAACTTCGGGGACAGGAAATAGCGCGTGAATCCTTTCCCGATGGCAAGACACGGACAGTTTACCGGTTGCCCCGGCCGGATTGAGGCTCGGCCTAGCCGCGCGGATGGGCCTTGTCATAGGCTGACAGGAGATGCGCGCCGTCGATCTCGGTGTAGATCTGGGTCGAGGCGAGGCTGGCGTGGCCGAGCAGTTCCTGAATGGTTCTGAGATCGCCGCCGCCCGCCAGCAGATGGGTCGCGAAGGAATGGCGCAGGGCATGCGGGGTCGCCGTGTCCGGCAGGCCGAGCGCGCCGCGCAGCCTGGCCATGGCCAACTGGATCATGCGCGGGTTCAAGGGGCCGCCGCGCGCGCCGAGAAAAAGCGGCCCTTCCGGGTTTATGGCATAGGGACAGAGCTTCAAATAGAGCTCGACCGCCTCGCAGACGGCCGGCAGGATCGGAACGATGCGCTCTTTGCGGCCCTTGCCGACGATGCGCAGGGTCTTCGCGCCGTCCTTGGGCGCCATGCTGCCGGTCAGTGACAGGGCTTCGGAGATACGCAGGCCGCAGCCGTAAAGCAGCGTCAGAACGGCGGCATTTCGAGCTTCTATCCAGGCTTCGCTTTCCATCGCCAGATCGCCGCTGGTGATGTCGATGGCATCTTTCGAGGAGACCGGCTTCGGCAGCGAGCGGGCCTGGCGCGGCGGACGCACGGCGCTGGACGCGGCCGCATTCACCTCGCCGCGCCTTTCCAGATAACGCAGGAACGAGCGGATTCCGGCAAGGCCGCGGGCAAGCGAGCGGCTTTGAACGCCCTGCCGCCGGCGATAGGCAAGAAAGCCGCGAAAGTCGGCGGGCTTGAGAACGGCGATCTGCTTCAGGCCGGGGGCGCCGCCAAGATGATTGGTCAGAAACCGCAGGAACTGGCGCACGTCCCGCTCATAGGCCAGCAGGGTCTTGTCGGACAGGCGCCGCTCGTCGGAAAGATGGTCGAGCCACTGGTCCACGCGCTGATTGAGATCAGGCCTGGCTGTTACGAGTAGGCTGTCCTTGTTCGTCATGTCATACCCTTGCCGGAAACTTCCCAAAATCGGCCGGTCGATGGGAAGCACAAGGTCAATCTACGGCGTGAAGGAAAACAGGAGGTTTATCGCCGTCCAGAACGGCGGCGGTCAGCCGGCCGGAGAACACCGCG
>NZ_JBNKYW010000230.1:0-13343 GCF_050301095.1 Roseibium sp. | reverse complement strand
AGCCGGTTCTCGTTGGCCGGGCCGTTGCGGCCCTCCACGCTGACGATCTTGCCGTCCTTGACCGAAACGCTTGTCAGGCAGCCAACACCACAGAAGGGACAGACGCTGTCGATGGTCTCCTCCGCCCAGACTTCCCGCTTGCTTGCGCTGGCGTCCAGAAGGCTCTTTTCCATCAACGCGCCCGTCGGGCAGGCCGATACGCATTCACCGCAAGCCACACAGGTGGAAAGCCCCATCGGGTCTCCGAGGTCGAAGACCGGGACCGTATGCGAGCCACGGTCGGCCATGCCGATCACATCGTTGACCTGCACTTCCCGGCAGGCGCGTTCGCACAGGTTACAGGCGATACAGGCGTCCAGATTGACCGCAATCGCCGGATGGGAAATGTCCTGCGCCGGCTTTGCGCAAGGCGCGAAACGGCTGGACGTCACGCCGAGCCTGTCGGACCATTTCCAGAAGTCGCTGTCGGGATCGGGATGATTGTCGCGGGACGGCTGGTCGGCGGCGAGAAGCTCGAACACCATCTCGCGGGCCTTTTCCGCCCGCTCGGTGGCTGTCTTCACGACCATGCCTTCGGCAGGCGTACGCACGCAGGAAGCCGTCAGCGTGCGTTCGCCTTCGACGTCGACCATGCAGGCGCGGCAGTTGCCGTCCGAGCGGTAGCCCGGCGCGTCCTTGTGGCAGAGGTGCGGAATGGCAACGCCTTCGCGTCTGGCCACCTGCCAGATGGTTTCGCCGTCTTCGGCGGTCACCGTCTTGCCGTCGAGAGAGAAAGTGATCCTGCTCATTTCTCGAACTCCTCAGCGAAAAACTTCAGCACTGACATGACAGGATTGCTGGCCGCCTGGCCCAGACCGCAGATCGACGCGGTGCGCATGACGGAATCGAGATCCCCGATCTTCGCCTCGTCCCAATCCCGGTCCGCCAGCAGATGTTCCATTTTCTCCGTACCCGAGCGGCAGGGCGTGCACTGGCCGCAGCTTTCGTGTTTGAAAAAGCGCATCAGGTTCAGCGCCACGTCGCGCATGTCGTCGTGATCCGAGAATACCACGATGGCATGGCTGCCGATGAAACAGCCGTACTTGTCGAGCGTGCCGAAATCGAGCGGTTCATCCGCCAGCGAGGCCGGAAGAATGCCGCCGGACGCTCCGCCCGGCAGATAGCCCTTGAAGCTGTGGCCGTCTTCCATGCCGCCGCAGAATTCTTCCAGGAGCTCATTCATGGTGATGCCGGCCGGTGCCAGTTTCACGCCCGGCTGCTTCACCCGTCCGGAGACGGAGAACGACCGGAAGCCCTTGTGGCCGCGCCTTCCCTGAGAGGCGAACCATTCCGGCCCCTTTTCGACGATGTCGCGGATCCAGAACAGGGTCTCGACATTGTGGTTCAGCGTCGGTCGGCCGAAGAGCCCGACCTGGGCGATGAAGGGCGGGCGGTGGCGCGGCAAGCCGCGCTTGCCCTCGATTGATTCGATCATCGCGCTCTCCTCGCCGCAGATATAGGCCCCTGCCCCCCGGCGAAGTTCGATGTCGATGGTTGTGATGATCCCGGCCTCGCGCAGGGCTGCGATTTCGGTGTGCAGAATTTCCAGAACCGCCGGATATTCGTCGCGCATGTAGAGGTAGACGCGCTCGGCGGAGATCGCATGAGCGGCGATCAGCGCCCCCTCCAGCAGCCGGTGTGGGTCCCGTTCCAGATGTTCACGGTCCTTGAAGGTTCCGGGCTCGCCCTCATCGCCATTGATGGTCAGATATTTCGGTCCCGGCAGATCATGAACGATCTTCCATTTGGTACCAGTCGGGAAACCTGCCCCGCCAAGGCCACGCAAACCCGCTTCCAAAGCCATGTCGGCAATCGAACCAGCATCGAGTTCCCCTGACCGCACGCGGTCCAGCAACTTGTAGCCGCCGCCCGCGCGATAAGCCTCAAGCGCGACGTAGTCCGGAATGACGGGAGCGCTCACATCTTCGAAAACGGCAGCACGAACAGTTGCCTCATCGGCATTGTCGATCGCCCGCTTGCCGGCCTGCACGGCGGGCGCCCCGGCGCAGCGGCCGATGCAGGCGACTTTCTGGATACGGACGCGCGCCGGATCGGTGCTCTGTTCCAGCGCCGCAGCCAATGCATCAGCGCCCTTCAGGGAACAGGCGATGCTGTCGCAAACGCGGATCGTCACAGGCGCCGGTTTCGCCTCGCCCTCGCGAACGATATCGAAATGATGGTAGAAGCTCGCCACTTCATACACTTCGGCCTGGGAAAGACGCATTTCCTCTGCCAGCGCCTTCAAGTGGCGGGCCTCCAGGCAACCGTGCGCATCCTGGATCTTGTGCAGATGTTCGATCAGGAGATCGCGGCGGCGCGGTTCGTCGCCCAGCAGCGCCTGAACCTCTGCCAGGGCAGCATCTTCCAGTTGACGCCCTTTTGGCTGGGACGGCTTTCGTGAAAGCCCCTTGCCGAAAGACATTGGCGTTCCTCCCAAGTGTTCCGGTGTGTTTCGCCGTTCGCCGGGAAAGCACACAAGCATTTGACATGAGGAGCGCGACCGGCCTGAACAGGTTTCCCGTTCTCGGCGGCAACGCTCCTTTTGCGCGGCATGGTATCCATGCGATCTGGACCTGTCTGTTTGAAAAACGACAAGCAGACTTCAAATGCTGACGCTTTGAGAACGCTCTCGCTGAACGCGGCCGGCCGGGGTCAGGCTGTCAAATGGGAGAAGGCGGCCACGACCCGTTCATAGACAGGCCGCTTGAACGGCACGATCAGGTCCGGCAGGCGCGCCGCGTCTTCCCAGCGCCAGGCACTGAATTCGGCGGAATGCCCGTCCGGTGGGGTCAGGATATTGATTTCCTCGTCCGGGCCGTCGAAACGGTACGCGAGCCAGCGCTGTGCCTGGCCACGAAATTTGCCCTTGCGCGAGGATTTCGCGACATCGGCAGGATAGTCATAGGCGAACCATTCGGGAGCTTCCTCCAGAAGCGTCACGGAGCTGATCGATGTCTCCTCGTAAAGCTCGCGCCGCGCCGCGCTTTCCGGCGCCTCACCCTTGTCGATCCCGCCCTGGGGCATCTGCCAGGAATATTCGTAACTGGAACTTTGCGCCCCGTCGTCACGGCTGCCGATCCAGACCTTGCCTTCCCGGTTGATCAGCATGATTCCGACACAGGGGCGGTACGGCAACCCCTCCACCGGCTCCGGAAATTCCGGTCCGAGTTCAAGTTTTGTCACGAAAACCCCTGTTGGAAACTATCTGTCGATCGTCGCGCTGATGGGTACCAGCTGAAGGCCCCGTTCTTCAAGGTCACGCGACCATTTTTCCAGTTGCCGCACAGTGACGGGCAACGCCGATCCCGCAGCAACCGCGACACCACGGGCGCGTGCGATCCCTTCCAGTTGCAGGAGCTTGGCGTCGATATTGTCTTCCCGGGGCACTTCGTCGAGAACCACATCGACACCGCTGAAGGGTGTGCGGGTTTCCCCGGCAACGCTTGCGGCGATGCTGCGGGAAGAGGTGCCGTTGTCGACGAACATCAGCCCGCGGGCTTTCAGTTTCTCCATCAGGAACTGCATGGACGGCTTGGTCGAGGTGAAACGGGCCCCCATTTCGTTGATCGTGCCGACGTAGTTCGTGACGCGGGTCAGCAAAAAGGCAAGCCGTTCCGCCATTTCGTTCGGGCGCAGACTGACGAGAAGCGTGTCAGGTCCCGGATCGTTGTCCGGAAAATCGAATGGCTCCAGCGGCAGTTGCAGCAGAAGCTCGTGGCCCTTCGACCGGGCCTGCTGCATCCAGCCCCCAAGCCCGTCGCCATAGGGCGCGAGTGCGAATGTAACGTCGGCCGGCAGCCTGTTTATGGCGTTCCGGGTTCCCGTTTCACTTAACCCCAGGCCCTTGACGACAACTGCGATCTTCGGAATGGAAGAGAACTCGCGCCGGATCGGCCGGGCATAGGCATCCAGGGGACGCACGCCTGCATCGCTTATCCTGGGCAGGAGACCGGCCTCTGACCGCTCGATGACGCGCGTATCCGGCGTGACGGAAAGGCCTGTCACCGGCGCATCCGGCTCCAGACCGTCCGGCCGCATGATCATCTGGTATCGGGGGCCGAGCAGATCCTGGCTTGATTGCGGCCGCAGGTTCGGGCCGAGATCGTCGCCGATGCCCGGCCGGATTTCGACAACCTCGATATCCTGGGACGTCACGCCTTCGACGACTGCATCAAGCGGCAGCACCGCGACCGGTTCGCCGCCGAACGGGTCATCCACGACCGCGATCCAGACGAGTGTGGTGGTGACGACCACACTCAGGATACCCGCTCCGATAAGTCCGAACGGCAGCCTGACCAGCCGCCGCTTTCCCATCCCTAGGGGAGCTGTGAGATCTTCGCTCGACATACCGTCCTGAGCCTTTTGACCGGTGAGCACCCGGCAACATCGTTGTTATTTGAATACGCAGAACGAAAACGGAGAGGAGCGCGCCGGGTCACCGGCGCGCTCTGTTGATCTTAGTTCTTGACCGCCGCGCTGTCGGAAACCGGCGGGAACGCGCTGTTCACCTGAACGCCGCGCAGGAGATCCAGAGCCAGCTTCAGCTGGGTGTCGTCCTTGGGATCGGCCGGCACATAGGCCTGGCTGCCGCCCTCCTCTTCGCCTTCGGATGCTTCGAGGTGACCGCGCAGTCCGGCTTCGCCCTTGGTGTTCACACGGCCGACGAGCTCTTCCGGCAGGTCCTGCAACGCCTCGATATCCGGCGCGATGCCTTTCGCCTGGATGGAGGTTCCCGACGGCGTGTAGTAACGGGCGGTCGTCAGGCGGATGGCACCATTGGCGCCGAGCGGAATGATGGTCTGCACAGAGCCCTTGCCGAAGGAACGGGTTCCCAGGATCGTCGCCCGGCGGTGATCCTGCAGGGCACCTGCAACGATCTCCGATGCGGAAGCCGAGCCACCGTTCACCAGCACGATCACGGGTTTGCCGGCCGTCAGGTCGCCCGCGCGGGCATTGTAACGCTGGGTTTCATCCGCTTCCCGGCCCCTGGTGGAGACGATTTCACCCCGGTCCAGGAACGTGTCGGAAACGGCAATCGCCTGATCCAGCAGCCCGCCCGGATTGTTGCGCAGGTCGACGATGAAGCCCTTGAGCTTGTCCTCGCCGATGCTGGCCGTCATCTTCTCGATGCCGTCCTTCAGGCCGTCGAAGGTCTGTTCGTTGAACTGGGTGATGCGGATATATCCCACATCGTCTTCCTCGCGCCAGCGCACGGAGCGGATCTTGATGATGTCGCGGGTGATGGTGATATCGAACGGATCGGCCACGCCCTTGCGGCGGACAGTGACCACAATATCGGTGTTGACCGGACCGCGCATCTTTTCGACGGCTTCGTTCAGCGTCAGGCCCTGCACCTGCTCACCGTCGATATATGTGATCAGGTCGCCCGCCAGCACCCCGGCTTTCGCGGCTGGCGTGTCGTCGATCGGGGAGACCACCTTCACAAGGCCGTCTTCCATGGTGACCTCAATGCCAAGCCCGCCGAATTCACCGCGCGTCTGCACCTGCATGTCGCGGAAGCTCTTGGGCGACATATAGCTGGAATGCGGGTCGAGCGACGTCAGCATGCCGTTGATGGCGCTTTCGATGAGCTGGGCGTCGTCGGGAACTTCCACATAGTCCGAACGGACTCTCTCGAAAACGTCACCGAACAGATTGAGCTGCCGGTACGTGTCCGTTGCCGCCGCGTTGGCTGCCACGGAAACATTGAGCGGCATCTGGGACATGGTCGTAACTGCCACGGCGCCCACCAGGGCCCCCACCAGCAGCAAGGAAGCTTTCCGTATCATCCGCGAGCCTTTTCTTCTTCTGTGCGCGCCCACCATGGAGTGGGATCGATCGCACGGCCGTCCTTCCGAAATTCTACATATAGTATCGGCTGGGTCGAGCCCAATCCGAAAGTCGAAGCGCTTGCCCACTGTGTCGCACCCATCACACCGACCGGCTCCCCGGTCAAGACAAACTGCCCCAACTCTGCATCGATCCGGTCCATTCCGGCCAGCAGCACATGGTAGCCGTCGCCGGTATTCAGGATCAAGAGCTGTCCGAACGAACGGAACGGTCCCGAATAGACCACCCAGCCGTCCGCCGGCGACGTCACATTTGACCCCGGCCTTGTGGCGATAGATTGACCTTCCGTCTCACCGCCGAATTCATCCTCTTCGCCAAAATCCTTCAGCAGCGTTCCGGCAACCGGCTGCGGCAATTGGCCCTTCGCGTCCTGGAAGGCGATCGCGGGCGCCAGTCTGCCTGGGTCCGCGAACGGATCAAAACTGCGCGATGCCTTGCCCTTGGCGTCCAGCGCGGCCTTGCGCGATTTTTCCGCGGCTTCCCGAGCGCTGTCGATCTCTTTTTCCAGGCTGGCGATCAATTCCTCAAGAGAGCCTGCCTGCTCTGCAAGTTCCGCGGCCCTTTTCTTCTCCTTCTCAAGGACCTGAACCGATTTCAGATGTTCCTGCCTTTTTGCGCTCAAGAGAAGCTCTAGCCGCGACTTTTCCTCAGCCAATCGCATGGCGTCGCCGCGCAAACGGTTTTTCTCCTCGGCAATCACGTTCTTCAGACGGTGCAATTCCTCCAGATCAGCCGCCAGGGCCTCCGTTTCGACTTTCAGCTCAGGCATCACGGCATTCAGCAGAATCGCACTGCGGACCGCAGAAAGCGCGTCGCTCGGACGCACGGCAAGCGCCGGAGGCGGCCGCCGGCCGATGCGCTGCAGCGCGGCCAGCACTTCCGCCAGCACGTCGCGGCGCGCAATCAGCGACAGTTTCACCGCGTCCTCGTTTTCGCCGAGGCTCCTGAGCCGCCGTTCGGTATCGCTCAGTTCCGTTTCCAGGCCCTTGATCGTGTCGGACGTGCTGATGATCTTCGCATTCAGCGTTTCCCGGTCACGGTCCAGCGCCCTGATCTCCCGGGCTATCGCAGCCTGCCTGTCCGTTGAAATCTCGATATCGCGGGAAAGAGCCGCAAGTTCCTCTTCGCGCGCTTTCTTGCGATCGATCGCAGCGTTCACCTCCGGTGCTACCGCCGTCTGTTCCTGCACGGTCTCTTCGACGCTTTCCGTCGCCGTCGCCTGGCCGGATCCGAGAAGCGCGGACATTACGACACCGCTCACGAGACCGGCCCCAAGCCACTGTCTCCTGAGTCCTGAACGCATGTTCCTGATGCGATCCGGCATCACCCTGCCCTAGCTCCCAAAGGTTACTTCTTCCTGCGATACACAGTCTGCGTTAACGAACCGTTTACCCAGATGACCGGCTGATTAACGCCTTCTCCCGCGCGTGGACCGCATAACCTCGGATTTTTCCTACGTGTTGAATGCGGCGAGATACGGGCAGAAGCCCGTTTTTCCGCCGATTTCCGCTTTTCCCGATCGCCAATGGAACGCGGCGGCAGCCTGATGTCCGAAATCACCGGCTGGTCAGCGCGCCGGGCGCCCCGGCGCGCCTATCCCCCGAAATGCCTGTAGACAAGGCTGCGCGGGTCGGTGCGCGGCGCATCCGGGTCCAGTCGCCCCCCCAGTCTTTCCGCCAGTCTTGCCGAGCGGCGGTTGCCAGGATCCATGTAGCTCACCAGGGCCGGCAGCCGTCTGACGGAGCGCGCCCAATCCCGAAAAGCCCGGGCAGCCTCGAAGGCACAGCCCTTGCCCTCCGCGCCTTCATACAGGAACCAGCCGAGTTCATGTTCGGGAAAAAGCGGCCCGTGATTGACGCCGACCTGGCCAAGGCAGGCGCCCGACACCTTGTCTTCGATCATCAGCGCGCCGTGCCCCATCAATGGCCACTGGGCGGCGTCGTGACAGAACATCCCCCAGGCGGCGTCCCCGGAATGCGGCCCGCCCATGAACCGGGCGCGGTCAGAGCGCATCAGCGCCGCATACTCCGGCCAGTCGGCCATCGTCATCGGCCGCAGGATCAGCCGCTCCGTCTCGAGCGTTGGAGCGGTGGAAAACTCGGCCATGTTCGGATCCGTTTCGTCAGACACGGTGATAAGGATGGCCGGACTGGATGGTCATGGCCCGGTAGATCTGTTCCGCCAGCAGGATACGTGCGATCTGGTGCGGCCAGGTCATCGCCCCAAGGGCAAGCTTCAGATCCGCCCTCGACAGAACCTCGGCCCCATGCCCGTCCGCACCGCCGATTGCAAAGACAACCTCGGGAACCCCCTCATCCTTCCAGGCTTCAAGCCTTTCGCTGAACTTCGGGCTGGTGAGGTTCTTGCCGTTTTCATCAAGCACGACAAGGCGGGCGCCGCCCGCAAGTCCGCCCAGCAAGGCCTTCGCCTCGTCAGCCTTGCGGTCTTCCGGCCGCTGCGCGCGGCTTTCCGGCATTTCGTGAAGGGCAACGTCGGTGATACCAAGTCCGCGCCCGGTCTTGCGGGCCCGATCGAGATAACGGTCGAAAAGGTCTTTGTCCGCACCGGCCTTCATCCGGCCAATGCAGGAAAGCGTAAAGCGCATAAAAACTCCGCCGGATCAGGATCCGGTGATCAGGCTTGCCATCCGGCGGGTCCAGGCCTTTCGACCGGGCCCCGATGCCGGTTCAGCCGATGTATTGCGGTGCTTCGTCCGTTTCCGGCGCCCACATCTTTTCCAGATTGTAGAAGCCGCGCACTTCCGGACGGAAAATGTGAACAATCACATCGCCCGCATCGATCAGCACCCAGTCGCAGGTGGTCTGTCCCTCGACCGTTGCGGAACGCACACCGGACGATTTCAGATCCTTCAGCAAATGATCCGCGATCGCGCCCACATGACGGTGGGAACGGCCGGACACGATCACCATGTGATCGGCCAGGGAACTTTTGCCTGCGATGTCGAGAGTAACCAGGTCCTCGGCTTTGGAGTCTTCAAGACTGGTGAGAACCGTATCGAGGAGGTCTGCCGCAAGATCTTCTCTCACGGAAGCCTGCAGAGGAGTGGACATGCTTGTCCGCTCGCTTTCAAGGGTCATGGTCAGGTGTTGTGCCTTTCGCCGTTTAAGAGCCGTCCTGCGTCCAACGTCGTCACGAACAGTTACGTTCGACTTCGTACGTCACCCGTTTTGGATGCAGGAGCGGTGACCGTACCTCGGCCGCGTTCGCTGCGGCCGTCTATATATTACCGCGTCCCGTTTGGCATTTTCAAGACGGCAGCAATTTCATGGGAAATCTCGCATTTACCGTTTTCCCGATGCCCGCAAATCAGTGGATGATGTTTGGTCGAGCGGCGTATGCAAAAAAGTCCAGGCCGGAGCCGGAAGATCAGGCAGCAAGGCCGCGTCTTCCTCTCTAACCCGATATTTTTCATAGGCTTTTGCCAGCGGCGATGACAGCGCCGGTAAAGAGGCCCCGGGGCGGTCGACCACCGCGACCGGCACCGATGCCACAATCGACCGCCAGTCCTGCCAACGGTGGAAACCGCTCAGATTGTCAGCACCCATGACCCAAACGAATCGCACCTTTGGACGCAGTGTCTGGAGCGCCTTGATCGTCCTTGCCGTATAGGGCGTGCCCAGAACCGTCTCATAGGCCGTCACCTTCATGCGCGGATGATCGGCAAGCGTCCCGGTCTGCCGCAGCCGCCATTCCAACGGCGCCAGTTCCGAATGGCTCTTGAGCGGATTTCCGGGCGTAACCAGCCACCACACCTGGTCGAGGCCAAGGCGTTTCAGTACGGTGGCCGCGACAAGACGGTGGCCGGAATGGGGCGGATTGAAGGAGCCGCCGAACAGGCCGATGCGGTTGCCGGCCTCCGCGTGCGGCAACTTCAGCCAGTGAGCCTTCAGTCCGGCCGCGGAAGTGGCAAGGTTCATGGACGCGTCTGGCCTGCCCCGTGAACCTTGTATTTGAAGCTGGTGAGTTGCTCGACCCCGACCGGTCCGCGTGCATGCATGCGGCCGGTCGCAATGCCGATTTCCGCGCCCATGCCGAATTCGCCGCCGTCAGCAAACTGCGTCGAGGCATTGTGCAGCACGATGGCTGAATCCACTTCCGCCAGGAAACGGTCCGCCGTGGCCTGGTCTTCCGTCAGGATACAGTCCGTGTGGTTGGAGCCGTAGACGGCAATGTGGTCCATGGCGGCATCGAGATCCTTGACCACCTTCACCGACAGGATCTTGTCGAGGTATTCGGTCGACCAGTCTTCCTCACTTGCCGGAACGATGTTCTCGCAGATGTCGCGCACGCAAGAGCAGCCGCGGATCTCGCAGCCCTTTTCCCGCAAGGCCTTCAGGATGACCGGCAGATGGCTGTGTGCGACGGCGTCGTGCACCAGAAGCGTTTCCAGCGCCCCGCAGATGCCGGTGCGGCGGAGTTTCGAATTGACAACCACATCCACCGACTTCTGGAGGTCCGCCGCCTTGTCGACGAAGATATGCACCAGTCCCTCCAGATGCGCAAAGACGGGCACGCGCGCTTCGGTCTGAACGCGCTCCACCAGGCTGCGGCCGCCGCGCGGAACGATGACGTCGAGATTGCCGCTCAGGCCGCGCAGCATTTCGCCGACCGCGGCCCGGTCGGTGACCGGAACGATCTGGATGGCGTCTTCCGGCAGACCGGCAGCGGCAAGACCTTTCTGCAGGGCGGCATGGATGGCCATGTTGGAGCGGATGGTGTCGGACCCGCCGCGCAGGACCACGGCGTTGCCGGCCTTCAGGCACAGGGCTCCGGCATCGGCGGTTACATTCGGCCGGCTTTCGTAAATCACGCCGATCACTCCGAGAGGGGTGCGCACGCGCTCGATCTTCAGGCCGTTCGGACGCTCCCAGGCGGCGATGACACTACCAACCGGATCGTCGAGGGCGACGATGTCCTCAAGGGCCTTTGCGATGGCCTCGATACGCGCTTCGTCGAGCGTGCCCCGGTCCAGGAAGGCAGCCGTCTGGCCGTTGGCCTTCATGGTCTCGACGTCGATCCGGTTGCCGGCAAGGATGTCGGGAACCGCGGCGCGCACGGCGGCGGCCATCTCGCCAAGGGCGCGGTTTTTCCGATCAGCTGGGGCGGTGGCAAGGATCCGGCCGGCGGCGCGGGCACGCTGCCCGATCTCCGCCATCAAGTCCTCGGTCGACTTTGCCTTGACTGCTTCCAGCATACTCACCAACTCCTGTCATTCCGGCTCGCCTCAGCCGTATTTCCTGAAAGGTTTTAACCCGTTCCGTTCAAAAAGGCATCATCCAGAACAAGATCGTCCCGATGGATCATTTCCGCGCGCCCCGGATAACCGACGATCGCCTCGATCTCGCGGCTGTTGCGCCCGGCGATCAGCCGCGCCTCGTCGTTGTCATAGGCAATCAGGCCGCGGCCGATGGTCCGCCCTGACGGATCAACCAGAACAACCGCATCCCCTCGGGAAAAACTTCCGGAAACGGACAGGACGCCCGCCGGCAGCAGGCTCTTGCCGGATTTCAGGGCCCTGAGGGCGCCGTCATCCAGCATGATTTCTCCGCGCGGTTCCAGATGGCCTCCGATCCAGGCCTTGCGCGCGCTCGCCGGCGAGCTGAGCGCGGAAAACCAGGTCCCCCGCGCACCTTCGTCGAGCCGCTTGAGCGGATTGAGTTCCTTGCCCGAGGTGATCACCATCGTGGTGCCGGCAGCCGTTGCGATCTTGCCCGCATCGATTTTTGTCTTCATGCCGCCGCGGGAGAGTTCCGATCCGGCGCTTCCGGCCATCGACTCGATTTCAGGGGTAATGCGCGGCACTTCCGGCAGAAAGACCGCATTCGGGTCCTGATGGGGCGGGGCCGTATAAAGCCCGTCGATATCGGACAGAAGCACCAGGCAATCTGCGCTGGCCATGGTCGCGACGCGGGCCGCCAGGCGGTCGTTGTCGCCATAGCGGATTTCCGAAGTGGCGACGGAATCGTTTTCGTTGATGATCGGCACCGCGCCCATCTTCAACAAGGTGCCGATGGTGGCGCGGGCGTTGAGGTAGCGCCGCCGTTCTTCCGTATCCCCAAGGGTCAGCAGGATCTGCCCGGCCTTCTTGCCGTGGGCGCCGAGCGCATCCGCATAGGCTTGCGCCAGGGCGATCTGCCCGGCTGCGGCAGCCGCCTGGCTCTCCTCCAGCTTGAGCGGCCCCTTCGGCAGGCCCAGGACGCCACGTCCGAGGGCGATCGACCCGGAGGACACGATCAGCACTTCCGCGCCCGCCTCGGACAGATGAACGATGTCGGAGATCATCGCATCCAGCCAGGTGCGTTTCAGCACCCCTTCTCCAACAAGGAGGGCCGACCCGATCTTGACGACGATGCGATTGAAGGACTTGAGACGGCGGTCAGCGGTCATCAGGGATGCCATCCCTCCTGCTCGGGCGAGGGCACCTGATTGGCGGCGTCTTCCTTGTCCTTGTCGATGGCGCGCACGATCATGCGCAGTGCCCGGTCGACGTTGAGCCCGCTGGCCGAGGACAGGATCAGCGGTTTCTGGCCGCAGGCCGCTTCCAGGCTGGCGGATTTTTCCGCGATCAGTTCTTCCGTCAGGGCGTCACATTTGGAAAGGGCAACGATTTCCGGCTTGTCGGCAAGCCCCGCGCCATAGGCTTCCAGTTCGCCGCGCACAATCTTGTAGGCTTCGCCGGGATCTTCCTCGCCGGAGCCGTCGACCAGATGCAGAAGCACCCGCGTGCGCTCCACATGGCCGAGAAACCGGTCGCCAAGCCCCGTGCCTTCATGCGCGCCCTCGATCAGCCCCGGAATATCGGCCATGGCAAAACTGTTGCCGTCGATCTGCACGATCCCGAGGTTCGGATGAAGGGTGGTGAAGGGATAGTCGGCGATCTTCGGCTTGGCCGCGGAAACCTTCGACAGGAAGGTGGATTTGCCCGCGTTGGGCAAGCCGACCAGACCGGCGTCCGCGATCAGCTTCAGCCGCAGCCAGATCCACTTTTCTTCCCCCTCAAGACCCGGATTGGCCCGGCGCGGCGCCTGGTTGACCGAGGACTTGAAATGCGCATTGCCGAAGCCGCCGTTGCCGCCCTTCAAGAGCAGCACCCGCTGACCGAGTTCGGTCATGTCGGCAATCAGCGTCTCGTTGTCTTCTTCCAGGATCTGCGTGCCGACGGGAACCTTCAGAACCACGTCGCCGCCATGGGCGCCCGTGCGGTTGCGGCCCATGCCGTGAATACCGGTCTCGGCCTTGAAATGCTGCTTGTAGCGGTAGTCGATCAGCGTGTTGAGGCCATCGACGCATTCCACGATGACATCGCCGCCCTTGCCGCCGTCCCCGCCGTCGGGACCACCGTATTCGATGTATTTCTCGCGCCGGAACGACACGCAACCCGCCCCGCCGTTACCGGAGCGCACATAGATCTTGGCCTGATCGAGGAATTTCAT
>NZ_JBNKYW010000229.1:0-14621 GCF_050301095.1 Roseibium sp. | reverse complement strand
AAGGCCTTGCGCGACCGCGACGTCCTCATTGTTGCGGTCCCGACACCCGTCGATCAGGCCAAGCGCGCGGACCTGACCCCTTTCGAGAGTGCTGCCCGAACGGCCGGACGCAACATGAGGGCCGGTGCGATCATTGTCTTTGAATCGACCGTCTATCCCGGAGCAACCGAAGAGGTTGCAGTTCCCATTCTGGAGCAGGAATCGGGAATGACATTCGGCGTTGATTTCGAAGTCGGTTATTCGCCCGAACGGATCAATCCGGGCGATACCCAACGCGGCTTCGCGGATATTACCAAGATCGTCTCCGGCTCCTCACAGCAGGCCGCCGAAACCCTCGCAGCGCTTTACGGGGCTGTGGTCACGGCTGGAATTCATCTGGCGCCGTCGTTGAAGGTTGCCGAAGCTGCCAAGGTGATCGAGAACACCCAAAGGGATCTGAATATCGCACTGATGAACGAGCTTGCGATGCTGTTTCATCAGATGGGGATCGATACGAGGGACGTTCTTGAGGGCTCTGCGACCAAGTGGAATTTTCTTCCCTTCCAGCCAGGACTCGTTGGCGGGCATTGCATCGGTGTGGACCCCTACTATCTCACCCACAAGGCGCATGAGATTGGTCTGACGCCGCAGGTCATTCTGGCGGGCCGGGGTACAAACGAGGCCATGCCGGCGTTCGTGGCGGGCAAGATTATTCAGGAAAGCGTCAAGCTTGGGCAGCCGATGCCGCCGAGGATCGCGGTGTTCGGGATCACCTACAAGGCCGATGTCCCCGATACGCGGAATTCCAAGGTCGTTGACCTTGTGCGGGAACTGCAGAAATTCGGGGCCGAAGTTCTGGTGGTCGACCCACTGGCAGATCCCGAAGAGGTTTTCGCGGAATACGGCCTCAGGCTTTGCAGCCAGGCAGAGCTGAAGGATGCGCATGCAGCGGTTCTTGCGGTTCCGCATACAGTGTTCACTGAAGACGGGAACTGGTGGCCGGTGCTTTCCTCCGTGCTCGCCGGCGGTAAGGGTCTCGTGGCCGACATACCTGCACTCCTTGACCGAGATTCCGTTCCTGGAGGCGTCACGCTCTGGCGCCTGTGAGGCCCTGTAAGTTTTATCAGCGTTTTTTATTGCAGAAAAAACTGGTGCCGGACTTTTACCGGCAATTTGGGCAGATAACTGCCGATTACCTTCACTGATGACGCAGGGGATTACTCGGATATTAGCAATCTGAAAAGGGATTTGAACCGTATACTGATTGGAGTTCGAGAAAGGAGATCCCAATCATGGTCAAAGCTCATTTCTGGAAAATTGGCTTGGCGGCCGGTCTCTGCGGTTTACTGCTGAGCGGACCTGTGCATGCCGAAGATGGCTTCGACAGCACCACATTCCACACGATCATCAAGAACCAGATGAATGCCTTTGTCTCCGGCAACGCCAAGGCAGCCTTTTCCTACGCAACCAATTCCTTGCAGAACCGGTTCCAGACGCCGGAAATCTTCATGGAAATGGTCAAGCGGACCTACCAACCGGTCTATCACCCAAGGAACGTGACCTTCGGCCGATCCATGATGACCAAACTCGGACCGACGCAAGAGGTGTTCGTCACCGGGCCAAAGGGCAAGGACTGGGTCGCCCTCTACAGCTTTGAGCAGCAGGACGACGGATCCTGGCGGATTTCCGGCTGCTATCTGACCAAATCGGAAAACTTCTCCGCCTGACAGGGATCGAACAGAACAGAGCCCGCTTAAAGAGTGGCTATGTCGCCGCGCGCCCAGTCTTCCTTGGTCCTCGCGTAGAAGTCCTCGAACCGGCCTTCTTCGATAGCATCGCGCATGCCCTGCATCAGGCTTTGGTAATAAGCAATGTTGTTCCAGGTCAGCAGCATTCCGGCAAGGCCTTCGCCCGTGCGTACCAGGTGATGCAGATAGGCACGGCTGTAGATGCTGGACGCGGGGCAGTTGCTTTCCTCATCAAGCGGGCGCGGGTCTTCCTGATGCCGCGCATTCTTCAGGTTCACCTTGCCAAAACGGGTATAGGCCAAGCCATGCCGTCCGGCGCGGGTCGGCATCACGCAGTCGAATTGGTCAATGCCGCGCTTGACGCTTTCCAGCAGATCATCGGGCGTACCGACGCCCATGAGATAACGCGGCTTGTCCACCGGCATGACCGGGGTCGTGATGTCCAGCATCTGCAGCATGACGTCCTGCGGCTCACCGACCGCTAGACCGCCGACGGAATATCCTTCGAACGGAAGCTTGCCGAGTTCTTCGGCGGAGCGGATGCGCAAGTCTTCCTGATCGCCCCCCTGAACGATCCCGTAGAGCCCCTGGCCCTTGGAAGGGCCACCCATGTCTTCAAACTGCCGTCGGGAGCGTTCCGCCCACCTCAGCGACAATTCCATGGCGCGCTGCACCTCCTCGCGGGGGCTTGGCAGCTTGATGCACTCATCGAGCTGCATCTGGATATCGGAGCCGAGCAGCCCCTGGATTTCGACGGAGCGTTCCGGTGTGAGATGATATTTCTGGCCATCGATATGGCTCTGGAACCGGACCCCTTCCTCGTCCAGCTTTCGGAGCTGTGCGAGTGACATGACCTGAAAGCCGCCACTGTCGGTCAGGATCGTATGTGGCCAGTTCATGAACTTGTGCAGGCCGCCGAGCTTTGCGACGCGTTCGGCGGTCGGTCGCAGCATCAGGTGATAAGTGTTGCCGAGCACGACGTCCGCGCCGGTTTCCCGCACCTGTTCCGGATACATTGCCTTGACGGTTGCCTGCGTCCCGACTGGCATGAAAGCGGGCGTGCGGACAACGCCATGCGGCGTGGTGATTTCCCCCCGACGCGCGTTGCCGTCGGTCGTGATGAGTTTGAACCCGAATTTGCTTGAACTGACTGACATCAAGGTTTCCTTACATCGCGTCTTTGTGGGGGAAAAGCAGCGACGTATCTCCGTAACTGTAGAACCGGTATTCGTCTGCAATCGCATGGGCATAAGCCGCACGCATCGTCTCCAGCCCGGAAAAGGCGGACACCAGCATAAACAGGGTGGACCGGGGTAAATGAAAGTTGGTCATCAGAGCGTCGATTACCCGGAAACGGTAACCCGGCGTGATGAAGATCGAGGTTTCGCCCGAAAAGGCTTGAATGGACCCCGTCGCCTGCGCGGCGCTTTCCAGGATCCGGAGAGAGGTGGTGCCGACGCTGACGACCTTGTTGCCGCGTTCCTTGACGGCTTTCAGGGCCTTGGCGGTCTCGTCGGACACTTCGCCCCACTCGGCGTGCATCTTGTGCTCGTTCGTGTCGTCCGCCTTGACCGGCAAGAAGGTTCCTGCCCCAACATGCAAGGTAACCCGATGCTGTTCGATGCCCCGGTCCGTCAATGCCTGCAGGAGGTCCGGCGTGAAGTGCAGCCCTGCGGTCGGCGCCGCGACGGCACCGTCCTTGTCGGCAAAGATCGTCTGGTAGTCTTCACGGTCCTGTTCGTCTTCCCCTCGTTTCTGAGCGATGTAAGGAGGAAGAGGTATGTGACCTACCGAGGCAATGGCAGTATCGAGTTCCGGTCCGGAACGATCGAAAACAAGCAATACTTCGCCGCCATCCGCCTTTTCCGCAACATCGGCTGTCAGGCGTTCACCCAGACCTTCAAACAGGACGGTATCCCCGACCTGAAGCTTTTTCGCCGGGCGCACAAAGGCCTTCCAGCGATCTGCACCTGAGCGCATGTGAAGCGTTGCGCCAATGCCTGCGGAAATGTCGCCGCGAAGACGTGTTCCCTGGAGCTGGGCCGGAATGACTTTCGTATCGTTGAAGACCAACGCGTCGCCGGGTTCCAGCAATTGCGGCAGATCCCTGACGCCATGATCGCTGAATTTCTGCTCGGTCTCCGGACGGACCAGGAGCAGGCGTGCCGCATCACGGGGGCGTACGGGACGGAGCGCAATCCGTTCATTGGGCAGGTCAAAATCGAATTGGTCGACGCGCATGGCGTTTTGAACTTTGAGCCGTAAGTTAGAGAAAGGTCCGGTGCAAGTGAGGCCGGGACGTGCCGTTTCAGCACCGAAGTGTTCAGTCAGCGGCTCATAGCGGTGGAGCGGGATCAGGTCAACAGGTGCAAACCCGGAGATCTTACGCAAAACGGCGCGGGCCGAAGACCCGCGCCGTCTACTGCCGGTGAGCCGGACGCAATCAGGCGTCCGCGGCAACTTTCAGGGAAACGATCTTGTCCGGATCGACAACCGGCTCGCCGCGCTTGATCTTGTCGACATTGTCCATGCCCTCGATCACCTGGCCCCAGACCGTGTACTGACCGTCAAGCCAGGGCGCATCGGTGAAGCAGATGAAGAACTGGCTGTCACCGGAATTCGGGTCCATCGCACGTGCCATGGAGCAGGTGCCGCGCACGTGTTTTTCCTGGCTGAACTCGGCTTTCAGTTTCTGGCCCGAACCGCCGGTGCCGGTGCCCTGCGGGCAGCCGGTCTGTGCCATGAAGCCGTCGATGACGCGGTGGAAGACGATGCCGTCATAGAAACCGTCACGAACCAGTTCCTTGATGCGTGCGACATGAGTCGGAGCCAGGTCCGGTTTCAGTTCGATGACAACGGAACCCTGCGTGGTTTCCAGAAGCAACGTGTTTTCGGCGTCCTTGATGTCAGCCATGGTTTTTCTCCTTGTGATCTTGAATTGGAGGCTGAATTTCAGCAGATGTCATTGTGCGTCCGCAGCAACCTGCATCTTGACGATCTTGTCAGGATTTGCAGGCGGTTCGCCGCGCTTGATGTTGTCGACGTATTCCATACCGTCTACCACCTCGCCGAAGACTGTGTACTGGCCGTTCAGCCAGTCACCGTCGGCGAACATGATGAAAAACTGCGAGTTTGCACTGTTCGGATTGCTGGAGCGGGCCATGCCAAGCGTTCCGCGTTTGAAGGGAGCACTGGAGAATTCCGCTTTCAGGTCCGGCTCGTTGGAACCTCCCATTCCGGTGCCGGTCGGGTCGCCCGTTTGCGCCATGAAGCCGTCGATGACACGGTGGAAGACGATCCCGTCGTAAAAGCCGTCCCGAGCCAGTTTCTTGATCCGTTCGACGTGACCGGGTGCGATATCAGGGCGAAGCTGGATCACAACCCGGCCGTCCTTCAGGTCCAGAAAAAGTGTGTTTTCCGGGTCCGTCCCCTGGGCATTTGCTGACATGGGCAGGATCGCCATGGAGGCGATTACGGTGAGAATTGCAAAAAATCGTGACACTGGAATCTCCTGATGTTCAGGTCAGTTGAAATTAGTTCCGATCAGGCTCCGGCCCATGACCGTTGCCGCAGAGGCTCCACGACGGGTTCCGGTACAAAAGCGGAAATCTCTCCGCCCATCTTCGCGATTTGCCTGACAAGGGTGGCCGTGATGTGGCGCACATTCGGAGACGCGGGCAGGAAAATCGTTCTGATATCGGGTGCAAGGGTCCCGTTGGTTCCGGCCATCTGCATTTCATAGTCAAGATCGGTGCCGTCCCGAAGGCCCCTCACCAGAATGCCCGCCCCCTGTTCCCTCGCGGCATTGACTACCAGTCCGGAAAAGGAAATGACTTCGATCCGCGAAGCCTCATCGGGCGCGAATTCGGCCCGGGCTGAGGAATGAATCAGCTCGACACGTTCCTCGAAGGAAAAAAGAGGTGTCTTGCCCGGATGAATGCCGATAGCGACAACCACCTTGTCGGAAAGAGCCAGGGCCTGGTGCAGAATGTCCATGTGGCCGTTGGTGACCGGGTCAAAGGACCCAGGATAAAGAGCAATGCGAGTCATGGCCTCTTCCATACTCTGACTGCCGCTGCCTCACAAGTGATACCGGTATCTCCTTCATTGTGGAGCCAATCGACTTTCTGTGACAGCAATCACATCACTCTGGCCGCATCCGTTGCATTGTGAGCCCATCGAAAACAGATGGCGTGAGCAGGAGCCAGGGTAATGAGGAGCTACGATACGACCGCACGGGCCGCAAGCAAAACGACGGTTCGTCCCTTTACCATTCAGGTCGGGGCCGTTGACGGTTCCCTTGCCTTGAAAATGACGGCAGTGCTGGTACTGGCGTTGCTGACCATGATTGCCGCCGGCATCATGTCCATGCACCCGAGCAGCGCGTCGCAGGCAGAAGATCTGACCAGTCTGGCAACCCAGGGCCTTGCGGCCACCAAATCCGACCGCGCCGCTGTGATCGCAAGCAGCGAAACCTGCAAGTCCCAGGCCTGGGGTGCCTGGACGGAAGACTGTGCGGCTGCGCTGAGCGGTGCCAGCAAGGTCCGCAAGGTTTCCTTTGTAACGGTCGAGAAAGCCTCCCCGACCGTCAATGAAACCATCTTGTACCGTTTCCCGGTAACCAACTGAACCGGCAAACCCTATCTCTCAACGGCAAACAGCGGCTCAGGTTTCACCCTGGCCGCTGTTGTCGTTTTCGTGGCGCTGTTCTCCGGATATCAGCTATCCGAAGCGCCGCTTTCCTCATCTCCCGGCGTTTCGTCAGTTCCACCGGCCTCCGGGCCGGGTTCTCCGGAACCTGCTTCGCCTTCCTCGTCAATGACGTCTTCTTCATCGACCTCGGAAATGCCTTCGACCGCAACCACCTTTTCGTCGGCAGCCGTCTTGAAGACGATCACCCCCTGGGTGGCCCTGCCCGCGATGCGGATGCCGTCGACGGGACACCTGATCAGTTGGCCGCCGTCGGTCACCAGCATTATCTGATGACTGTCCTCCACGGGGAAGGAGGCGACCAGACCACCGTTGCGGTTGTTGACGGCCATGGCAGTGATCCCCTTGCCGCCTCGTCCGGTCACCCGGTACTCGAAGGACGAGGTTCTTTTGCCATAGCCGTTTTCCGAAATGGTCAGGATGATCTGTTCCGCCGCGCTCATCTGGGCGTAACGTTCCTGAGAAAGGTCACCCGCAACGACGCCTTCGTCATCGGCGCCATTTCCGACTTCATCTGCTTCGCCGCGCATGGCCCGGGACAATTTCAGGTAGGCTGCCCGTTCCTCGGCGCTTACATCGATGTGATGCAGGATCTGCATGGAAATGACGTGATCCTCGTCGGCAAGCCGGATGCCGCGCACACCGACCGAATTGCGGCCGGCAAAGACACGAACATCATTAACCGGGAAGCGGATACACTGACCGGAATTCGTTGTTAGCATCACGTCGTTATGCTCGGAACAGGTATCGACGCCGACAATGCCATCGCCCTCTTCCAGCTTCATGGCAATTTTGCCGTTCCGATTAATGTTGACGAAGTCGGACAAATTGTTCCGCCGCACCGTGCCGCGCACGGTTGCGAACATCACATCGAGATTTGCCCAGCTGTCCTCGTCTTCGGGGAGCGGAAGAATGGAGGTGATCTGTTCACCCTGCTCCAGCGGAAGCATGTTGACCAGAGCCTTGCCCCGGGAGGTCGGGCCACCGAGTGGCAGCCTCCAGACCTTCATCTTGTAACAGATACCGCGCGAGGAGAAGAACAGAACCGGGGTGTGGGTGTTCGCCACGAAGAGACGGGTGACGAAATCCTCTTCCTTGGTCGCCATCCCCGACCGTCCCTTCCCACCGCGGCGCTGTGCGCGGTAGGTGGCTAGCGGAACGCGCTTGATGTAGCCACCATGGGAGAAGGTCACCACCATGTCTTCGCGCTGGATCAGGTCCTCTTCATCGAAGTCGGCACCGCCTTCCACGATTTCGGTCCGGCGCGGGGTCGCAAATTCTTCCTTGATCTCAAGCATCTCGTTGCGGACGATCTCCTGGATCCTCGCGCGGGAACGCAGAATGTCCAGATAGTCGGCAATCTCCGCACCGATCTTGTTGAGCTCTTCCTCGATTTCGTCCCGGCCCATGGCCGTCAGGCGCTGCAGACGCAGGTCGAGGATGGCACGTGCCTGTTCTTCCGAAAGCTTGTAGGTGCCGTCTACCTGAACCATATGACGCGGGTCGTCGATCAGGCGGATCAGCGCCTCGACGTCCTGTGCCGGCCAGTGGCGTTCCATCAGCTGAGCCCGGGCGGTTGCCGGATCGGGCGCGCTGCGGATCAGCTTGATGATTTCATCGATATTGGCAACGGCAATACCGAGGCCGACAAGGATATGAGCCCGGTCTCGCGCTTTCTTCAGGAGGTAACGGGTCCTGCGTTGAACGACTTCCTCGCGGAAGCTCACGAAGGCGCGCAACATGTCGGAGAGGTTCATCTGCTCCGGCTTGCCGCCGTTCAGCGCAACCATGTTCGCGCCGAAGGACGTCTGCAGCTGGCTGAACCTGTAAAGCTGATTCAGCACCACGTCCGGCACCGCGTCCCGCTTCAGTTCGATGACGACCCGCATGCCCGAGCGGTCGCTCTCGTCGCGGATGTCTGAAATGCCTTCCACGCGTTTGTCACGCACAAGTTCGGCGATCTTCTCGATCATGGTCGACTTGTTGACCTGATACGGGATTTCGCTGACGATCAGGGCGTTGCGGTCCTTGCGAACCTCCTCGATATCGACCTTTGCCCGCATGACGATAGAGCCGCGGCCCGATTCATAGGCGTTACGGATGCCGGCTCTGCCGAGGATCATGGCACCCGTCGGGAAATCCGGGCCCGGGACGATCTGCATCAGTTCCTCGAGCGTCATTGCCGGATTTTCCATGATGGCAATGGCCGCGTCGATGACTTCCCCGAGATTGTGCGGCGGGATATTGGTGGCCATGCCGACCGCGATGCCACCGGCGCCATTGACCAGAAGGTTCGGGAACTTGGCCGGCAAGACGACCGGTTCGCTTTCCGAGTTGTCGTAGTTTTCCTGGAAATCGACAGTTTCCTTGTCGATGTCGTCCAGAAGCTTGTGCGCGACCTTTTCAAGCCGGCACTCCGTGTATCGCATCGCCGCGGCAGGGTCACCGTCGACCGAACCGAAGTTCCCCTGCCCGTCGATGAGCGGCAGGCGCAGGGAAAAGTTCTGCGCCATGCGCACGAGCGCATCGTAGATCGCGCTGTCGCCATGGGGGTGGTATTTACCCATAACGTCACCGACCACGCGGGCGGACTTGCGGTAGGGTTTGTTCCACTCATAACCGTTTTCGTGCATCGAATAGAGGATGCGCCGGTGAACCGGTTTCAGGCCGTCGCGCACGTCGGGAAGCGCGCGGGACACGATCACGCTCATGGCGTAATCGAGATAGCTGCGCTTCATTTCATCGACGATGGAGACCGGTTTGATATCGGACGGCATGCCGTCTGAAGGGGTGCTGTTGTCCTGGTCAGCCAAGGAAGCCACTCATTTGATTGTTATTGCTGGCTCTTTTATATCCGATTCAACCGTCCGGTCCAAATCTTGAGCCGTTTTCCGCTTTAGTAAAAGGTACAATATTTCAACAAGTTACAAGAAGTATGCACAGGGCTGGAAAATGATTTCCGCAATCCGGCTCGCCCATAGGCCGAAAGGCTTATAGTAAGGCGGAATCTGCAGCCGAAAAAACGGTCCGGGGGGCACCGATGCTCGAGTTTCTGATCAACGCATTCGCGACACTATTTGTCACCATCGACCCGGTCGGCCTGGCTCCGATGTTCCTGGCCATCACCGCGGGAATGAGCCCTGGGGACAGGCGACGCGTGGCTGTTCGGGCAACGGTCACCGCTGCAGGAATTCTGCTGATCTTCTATGCGTCGGGTCAAACGGTCCTGAACGTACTGGGCATCTCTGTCTCCGCCTTTCGGGTGGCGGGTGGCATCCTGCTGTTCCTGATCGCCATTGAAATGATTTTTGGCAAACGTCAGGAGCGCAAGACGGAAACAGCGGAAAAGGCCGTCGAATCGGAGATGCACCACGGCACAATCAACGAACTTGCCATATTCCCCCTGGCCATACCGCTGATTTCGGGTCCGGCCGCGATTTCGGCAATTATCCTTCTCTCAAGCCAGGCACCCGACACCCTCACCTATGCGGGACTTGGCGGCGTGATCGCCATCATCCTGCTCAGCTGCATGGGGGCTTTTCTGCTGGCCGACAAAATCGAACGTCTGCTTGGCGATACGGCGCAACTTGTCATTACAAGGCTTCTCGGAGTTCTTTTGGCCGCGCTTTCTGTTCAGTTCGTGGCGGACGGCGTCCTGGCTTTCATTCGTCCCTAACGGGGCAGCGCCAGTTGATAAGTTTCCAGAGAGAAACCGTGCAGGCTGTCGCGTGCCCGAATGACAACGTTTTCGAGGTCACGCGGGATCTCCACGCCTGACAGGGAGCGTGTGAAGGGCTGTTCGTCGACATGAGGATGAAGCAAAACCCGTTCTCCCAGAACGTATCCTTCAGGTGTTTGAATCTGCCAGAGGTCCGCATAATGGTTCCAGCCGGTATCTGCATGCCTGAGGGTAACAGAGATCGTCCAGTTGCCCCCGTTCTCCCTTGCTGTCGCTCCGACGATTTCGACATCTCCTGCAAAACCGGGTTCTACAGCCAGGACAGACGAGACAAGAAACAAAAGCACAAACGATTTTGGAACCATTTCGGAAAGCTCCGGACAATTTCTCGAATTCGCTCTGGAATATCCTTGCTTTGCGGGAGCGCTTGAACAAAGTCACGAATGCGTCATAGGCTCCGACGCATGGTTTGAACCAACAGTTTTGATTTAAGGGGACACAGATGGCCGGTCATGGGTCAAAAAAGGTTATTTTTGCGGCACTTGCCGGTAACAGCCTGATTGCGATCACCAAGTTTGCGGCTGCCGCCTATACCGGCTCCTCTGCCATGTTGTCGGAAGGCATTCACTCGCTCGTGGATACCGGCAATCAGGGACTGCTGCTCTATGGTCTCAGGAAATCGAAGCAACCGGCGGATCAAAGACATCCATTCGGTTATGGCGCGGAACTTTATTTCTGGTCATTCGTCGTTGCGATTCTGATCTTCGCGGTCGGGGCCGGTGTCTCGATTTATGAAGGCATCCAGAAGGTTCTTCACCCGCATCCGGTTTCGGACCCGATCGTTGCCTATGTCGTTTTGGGAGCCGCAATGGTTTTCGAGGCGGTCGCCTGGTGGATAGCCTACAAGGAGTTCAACCAGGTGCGTGGAAAGAAGTCGCTATTTGCGGCCGTTCGTGACAGCAAGGACCCGACGGTATTCACGGTGCTTTTTGAAGACACCGCTGCAATGTTGGGCTTGCTGGTCGCCCTGCTGGGGCTCCTGGGAGTCCAGTATCTCGGTCTGGCCTGGCTGGACGGCGCCGCGTCCATCATGATCGGTGTCATTCTTGGCGGCACGGCCGCCCTGCTCGCCTACGAAACCAAGGGGCTGCTTATTGGGGAAGGCGCTTCACCGGAAGTGTTGGCAAAGATCGAGTCGATAATCGATGCAACGCCGGCCATCAGCAACCTCAATGAAATCCGGACGCTGCATCGTGGTCCGCATGACGTTCTACTGGCCCTGTCAGTCGACTTCATCGATGAAGTCACGGCGGGAACCGTCGAAGAGACCATCTATTCCCTGGAACGGACAATCAAGATGGAATTGCCGCAGGTGACAAGGCTCTTCATCGAGGTCCAGGCAAAGGAACACCATGAAAAGATGATCGCAGAAGAAAAAGAGGCGACATCTGCTGATTGAGGGCGGCCATTCCGGTGCTCACCCTGCCTGCTGCACGTGGCTGTCGCGTTTGAAACCCATGGGCCAAAGGGTCTTGTTTTCGTTTCCCCATGCCGACAACGCCTTGATGACCGGGGCGAGGGACGCCCCCAACTCCGTCAGCCGGTACTCTACCTTGGGCGGAACGACCGGATAGACCTTCCTGTCTAACAGGCCGTCCGCCTCCAGGCTCCGGAGCTGCGAGGTCAGGACCCGCTGCGTTATGTTTGGCAGTGCTTTCTGGAATTCGCTGAAGCGCATCACGCCCTCTTCCATCAACAGGAACAGGATCACGCCCTTCCACTTGCCGTCGATCAGGCTGAGTGCCGCCTCAACGGCGCAACCGGGGTGGCAGCCATAGGTATCCTTCACGCGTTTGGCGGAGTTCTGCATTACGGTATCCTTTTGGTTCCTACCTGCGTAATTTGTCGGTATGTGCGCGAATTGTGCATTCTTGCGTTTGTGAACTTTATGGTCAAATTCAAGCGCACGCAAACAGGAGGTTGCCACATGCGCGCTATTGGATATTTCGAACCGCTTCCCATCGAGAACGAGGAGGCACTGGTTGAAATCGAACGGCCAATGCCGGTTGCCACCGGCAGGGATCTGCTGGTGGAAATCAAGGCCGTCGCGGTCAATCCCGTGGACACGAAAGTCCGCAAGGCCCGCGTTCCGCAGGATGGGCAGCCCGGCATCCTGGGATATGACGCGTCCGGTGTCGTTCGTTCTGTCGGTCCCGAGGTTTCAGGCTTTGCGGTTGGAGACGAGGTCTTCTATGCAGGCGACATCACGCGCCCAGGAACGAATGCGGAATTTCATCTCGTCGATGAGCGCATTGTCGGGCACAAACCCAAAACGCTTACATTCGCCGAAGCAGCCGCCCTTCCCCTGACGTCCATTACCGCATGGGAGGCACTTTTCGACAGATTGAAGGTGAAAGACCCGTCGCCGTCAGGCAGTCGGAAATTGCTGGTCGTTGGGGGCGCCGGCGGCGTTGGTTCCATCGCGATCCAACTCGCCCGGCAACTGACCGACCTGACCGTGGTTACAACGGCATCCAGACCCCAAAGCCAGGCCTGGGTTCTTGATCTTGGCGCTCACCACGTTGTCGACCATTCAAAGCCGATGGCGCCACAATTCGATCACCTTGGTATCGGGGCGCCCGATTTCGTATTCTCCACGACCCATACCGACCAGCATCTCTTGGATATTGTCGGACTAATTGCTCCGCAAGGCCGGTTTCTGCTCATCGATGACCCGGCTCGATTTGACATCATTCCGTTCAAACAGAAAAGCGTCTCGATACACTGGGAGTTGATGTTCACACGGCCCATGTTCACGACTCCGGACATGGACGAGCAAGGCAAGCTCCTGAACAGGGTTGCAGATCTTGTTGATGACGGTCGCATCCGGTCCACACTCACCGGAGCCGTCGCTCCTCTGAGTGTCAAAAACTTGCGGGATGCGCACAGGCAGATCGAAAGCAACAGCACGATCGGCAAAATCGTCTTGTCCGGGTTCTGATGGCGGGCAAACGGGGCGGATACGTCCGCCCCGAAATTGAAACGTCTTGCACCTGAAGTAGTGCTTGGTCATTCTTCAAGAAGGAGGATGACTATGCCAATCGATGACAAATCTGTTCGAGACAGGCTCCTGAAGCTCAAGCGGGAATTGGAAGATCTTAGCGAGATCTCTCAGGAGGCCCGAGCAACGGTGACACTCGACCAGCAGTCGGTCGGGCGGCTCTCAAGAATGGATGCCCTTCAGGGCCAGGCGATGGCACAGGCCTCGGAACGCCAGCGACGGGTGACGATCCAGCGGATCGAAGCAGCCCTGAAGCGCCTTGAAGAAGGTGACTACGGGGTTTGTGTCGAATGCGGTGAAGAAATTGCGGAAAAACGGTTGGAAGCAGATCTCGCGGCAGCCTTTTGCATCAGGTGCGCAAGCTAGTGGTTTCTTTCCATATGGTGCCGCAATCCCTGGAGAAACGTCGCAACTTCCTTGATGTTGGTCTCTAGCGGGAAGGCATTTAGGTTGGCTTGTGTCCAGTCGGCTTCCGGCGCCAGGGTAGCCTGCAGGTCCCTTAACCGGTTCCGTTCTTCCCGCGTCAGCGGAAGTTTGGCTGCGCTTTCAAGCAACACCAGTTGTTCGTGTATCCTGCGCAGAACCGACAGAGCTTCCCCCATACCTGTCATCAGACGAATATCGTCTTTCCAGCTTTTGCCCTTGAATACTTCCTGTGTGACACGCTGGCCTGCTCCAAAGCAATCGTAGGCTATACAGCCCTTGAAACCCAGTTTTTCGCGATCCTCAAAAACGCTGCATTTTCCGGCTCCCGTCAGATTCGGACAGGCCTCGCCGGCTTTCTTGTCGAGCGCAAAGGATTCCGATTTGTCGAATGCGAAGACCACACAGCAAAGGGCAGCGCAGTTTGCGCAATCGGACTTTAGGTCAACATTGCGGGTCAATTGAGAGCTTTACCTTTTTGATATCCGGCGCCCCAAACAACAATGGCTGCGAAGGGTTTGGAGCAACACCTTGCAGCCATTTCAACGGGTTCAATCCAACCCGATCGCACCTGAGAGCCTGGTGGCGTTTTGTTGGTTGTCCTGCTTTAGCAATCACCTGACAGTTCGGCCATTTTGAAGGGCGCAACGTTGCTATTTGGCCTTAAGCACGTGTTCCATTTCACTAATCTTATCTCTTTCCGCAATCCATTTCGCAACCATAGTTTCCCCGCAAGAACTCAAATGGTCTGAATCTTTAAACAAGGTGCAATGGCTAAAGAATGGACTGTCCGGCATTTGGTACAAGGAGGAAAACCTGAAATAGGAATAATCATGATCGTCGGACAAGGATATCATGCGAGCATCAATGATATCGATAAGTCTTCCGTTAAATTTACTCATTGACCTTTTTGAGTGCTCAAAGACTGCATCGACGGGATTTTGTCCATAATCCGCGTAAGGACCAAGCCAGACCGTTAGGGAGTGTTCTGATAACTTTTCCAAATAGCTGGACACTTTGT
>NZ_JBNKYW010000228.1:0-7012 GCF_050301095.1 Roseibium sp. | reverse complement strand
GCGCTGCGTGCCGTGTTCAGACGTCTGTCTCGATCTCGCGCCATCGGTCCTTCCTCCCGTTCAGACCTGCTTCAAATCCGCCCCTTCGATATCTGCGGATTGGACCAACTGGTCGACGAACCGCCGCGCTTCGCGCGCCCATGCGGCCTTTTCGAGCGCCTCCGCAATCCTGGCACGCACTGCAGCCAGAGGGAGAACTTGTCCCAAGGCCAGAGCGTCCATGCGAATGATGTGGTACCCGTGCCGTGTCAGGACCGGTTCGGACGTGACCTCCCCCTCAGCCAGAGTGCGCAGTGCGGCCTCGAATTCCGGAACTGTATCTCCCGGACCCAATTGGCCTAAAGCTCCGCCCGAGGATTTCGACCCACAGTCACTTTCGCGGGCGGCCAGAGCGGCAAATGCTTTCGGATCGTTTGACGCGATGTCCAACAGTTTTTGGGCGCGGTTCAACGCACGGTCTCGGGCTTCCGCGTCTCTTGGATCACAGGCAATGAGAATATGTGACACCTCCCAAAGTGGCGGGGACCGAAAGCGCGAGGGATCCTTGCTCCACTCGGCCTCGATTGCAGCGTCATCGGGGGCTCCGACATCGATGGCCTCTTCGAGGAGGCCCCGTATCCGGGCCTCCTCGTCGGTCTCGAAACGGCCCGGCCCCACCTCCTGCGGGTCAGCGGCAATGCCGCGTGATCGGGCTTCCTGCAGAAGCAGCGTTCGGATCGCAACTGCGTTGGCCGCTTTCCGCCAGGCAATTCCGGGCTTGCCCTTTGGAGCGTCCTGGTTCTGCGTTTCTGCGGCGACGAGCGTGTGCGGCACATGCTCGCCGTTCACGATCAGATCGGGAAACATTGCTGCATTCATGATCCCTACTCCGCCGGCGTTGCTTTGGGCGCAGCGCGCTTGGGCAGTGGTTTCTGCCGCCGCGAGCGCACCAATTGGTATCCGGGGCGCAACAGGTACCGGAACGGCGCGGCAAAACCGGACACCATGTGCACCAGCCGGGTGAACGGAAACAGTGCCGTGATGATGAGCCCGAGGAAGATGTGCAGTTTGTAGAGCCAGTGCACGTCAACCACCATGGCCCAGGCGTTCAGGTTCCATGACACGATGCTCTGCGACCAGGTCATGAAACGCACCATCTCTGCGCCATCCATGTGTTGCAGGGTCTGCGTGATGGTCAGAAGGCCGATCACCAGCTGCCACCAGATCAACACCATGATGATGATGTCAGCCCAGCTGGATGTCATCCGGATACGGCTGTCGCCCAGGCGGCGGTGCAACAGGATTGTCGCACCGATCAATGCAGCGATGCCCGCAGGGCCGCCAATGAGCACGGCCATCCATTGCTTGACCCAGTACGGCACGCCAATCGCGTCCAGCACCCAGACCGGGGTAAAGAGCCCGACCAGATGCCCGAAGAAGACGGTGATGATGCCGACGTGAAACAGGATCGACCCCCAGATCAGTTGCTTGCGACGCAAAAGCTGGCTCGATGAGCTCTTCCACGTGAATTGATCCCGATCGTAGCGGGCGATCGAGCCGACCACGAGGATGGTCAACGCGGCATAGGGCATTATGCCGAAGATGATGAAATCGATATCGAAATTGGCAAACATGGTACTTTCTCCCTATTCGGCCGCGTGGTGCGGTGCGGGATTGACGGGTGTGTCCATGCGCGAAAGCATGTCACGAACTTGCGGGCACCCCGCATTCGGGTCTGGGCCGAAAAGCACTTCGCTTTCTTCCCAAACCTCGTCGAGGGTCTCCAGATCGGAAGGATCGTCATCGGGCTGCGCCAGCATCTCGGCCACAGCGCCCTGGTCGGCCTTTGCGCCTGCCAGCTGCAAGAGGCTGGCAAACACAGCACCGTAGTTGCTTTCCCGCCGGCCAAGTCGTGCGTTCAACGCCTCAAAGATATGGGCTGCATCCGCGAGAATGTCCTGTGCTTCCGAGAAGGGACGCGTCGACAGGAATTCCAGCAGGACCGGCAGGTGATCAGGCAGTTCCGATGTATTCGGCTCGAAGCCGCCCGCGCGATAGGTCTCGATCAGAGACACCATCGCCCCGCCCCGGTCCCGGCTTTCGCCGTGGACATGCTCGAAGAGGTTGAGCGACAGGGTCCGCGATCGGTCGAAGAGCAGCACGAACTGTTCTTCGAGGTCATAGATGTCGCGCCCGCCAAGCTCCTCCACCAGCGGGCGCAACGCCCGACGGGCTGCTGCTGTCAAACGCGTGTCCGAGGCCAGAACGGCGCCGATCTCGGGCATGGCATGCTGCAGCTCGCGTGTCGGGTAGCTCAGAATGAGCGAGAGTGCTTTCAAAGTCCGGTCCATATCACATCGCCTCCGTGGGCATCTTGAGGGGCCTTTTGGAACCACCGAAGAGGGAACCCTTGGTTGATCCGCCGCCGCATCCATTGGTGTCGGTAAAGCCGCAGCCGCCACGCAGGTCATAGGCTTCTTCGACCTGCTCGCGGTGCGTGGTCGGGATGACGAACCGGTCTTCGTAATCTGCAAGGGCCATGATCTTGTACATGTCCTCGATGATCCGTCCGCTCAGGCCGACGCGGGCGGCAATGGCCTCGTCGATCACACCCTCGATGGTCTTGGTGCGCATGTAGGACCGCATGGCCAGCATACGCTCCAGCGCGTGCACCACCGGCTCTTCGTCCCCGGCCGTCAGCATGTTGGCGAGGTATTTCACCGGAATGCGCAGGTTCTTGACGTCGGGCATGCCACCATCGGTCCCGATCGCCCCGGCTTCCGCCGCGTTCTGGATGGGCGAAAGTGGCGGGATGTACCACACCATCGGCAGCGTCCGGTATTCGGGATGCAGCGGGAAGGCGACCTTCCACTCCATTGCCATCTTCCAGATCGGGCTTTCCTGCGCGGCCTTGATCCAATCCTCGGGAATGCCGTCGGCACGGGCCGTCTCAATAACCACCGGGTCTCTGGGGTCGAGGAAGACACCAAGCTGCGCATCATAGAGATCCTGTTCGTTCTCCATGTTGGCCGCATCTTCGATCTTGTCGGCATCATAGAGCATGACGCCGAGGTAGCGGATGCGCCCAACGCAGGTTTCCGAGCAGACAGTCGGGTTGCCGCTTTCGATCCGCGGATAGCACAGGGTGCATTTTTCGGATTTCCCGGATTCCCAGTTGTAGTAGATCTTCTTGTAGGGACAGCCCGAGACGCACATCCGCCAGCCCCGGCACTTCTCCTGGTCAATCAGGACGATGCCGTCCTCCTCGCGCTTGTAGATCGCACCCGATGGACACGAGGACGCGCAGGCCGGGTTAAGGCAGTGTTCGCACAAGCGGGGGAGATACATCATGAAGGTGTTCTCGTATTCCCCGTAAATCTCCTTCTGGATGCCTTCGAAGTTATAGTCCTCGGACCGTTTGGAGAATTCGCCGCCCAGGATTTCTTCCCAGTTCGGACCCTTCTCAATCTTCTCGATACGCTCGCCGGTGATCTTGGAGCGGGGACGTGCCGTCGGAAACGCCTCCATCTCGGGGGCGGATTTCAGATGATCGTAGTCGAAGTCGAACGGCTCATAATAGTCGTCGATTTCCGGCATGGATGGGTTGGCGAAAATGTTGGACAGGATGCGCCACTTGCTGCCCTGCTTAGGCTGCAGTTTGCCTGCCTTGGTCCGTTCCCAGCCGCCTTTCCAACGCTTCTGGTTTTCCCAATCCGTCGGATAACCTGTGCCCGGTTTCGTTTCCACGTTGTTGAACCAAGCGTATTCAACGCCATCCCGGCTCGTCCAGACGTTCTTGCAGGTGACAGAACAGGTGTGGCACCCGATACATTTGTCGAGGTTCAGCACCATGCCGATTTGTGCGCGGATTCTCATGTCGTGGCCTCCTGTGCAGGCGCTTTCCAGCTCTCTTCGCGGTCGAGCCAGTCAACTTTCTTCATTTTGCGGATGACCACGAGCTCGTCCCGGTTCGCGCCTACGGTGCCGTAATAGTTGAAGCCGTAGGATTGCTGGGCATAGCCGCCGATCATATGGGTGGGTTTCAGGACCGTTCGGGTGACCGAATTGTGGATCCCTCCCCGGTGTCCGGTCTTCTCGGACCCCGGTGTGTTCACGATCTTTTCTTGAGCGTGATACATGAAGGTCGTGCCTTCCTTGATCCGTTGGGACACAACCGCTCGAGCGGTCAACGCGCCGTTGGTGTTGTAGACCTCGATCCAGTCGTTATCGACGATACCGGCGGATTTGGCGTCCACTTCGGAGATCCAGACCACCGGCCCGCCCCTGTTCAGCGTCAGCATCAACAGGTTGTCGGTATAGGTGGAGTGGATGCCCCATTTCTGGTGGGGTGTGATGAAGTTCAGCACAAGGGTGTCACCTTCGTCCTGCACCTCCTTGGTGATCGTCTTGAGGTCGATCGGAGGTCGATAGGACATGAGCCCTTCGCCGAAGGCCAACATCCACAGGTGATCCTGGTAGAGCTGTTGCCGCCCGGTCAGCGTCCGCCAGGGGATCAGTTCATGAACGTTGGTATAGCCTGCGTTGTAGCTGACCTTCTCGCTCTCGATCCCTGACCATGTCGGGCTCGAGATGATCTTGCGCGGCTGTGCGGCGATGTCGTGAAAGCGGATCTTCTGGTGATGCTCACCTTCGGCCAGATGCGCGTGTTCGCGCCCTGTCGCCTTGCCTAGCGCTTCCCAGGCTTTCACGGCCACGTTGCCATTGGTTTCTGGGGCCAGCATCAGGATGACCTCGCAGGCATCGATCGCACTGTCGATCTTCGGCCGTCCGGCCGCGGCTCCGTCCAACTGCAGGCCGTTCAATGCCGCTAGGTTGTCGATTTCCTCCTGCGTGTTCCAGGTGATCCCCTTGCCGCCGTTGCCCAGCTTGTCGAGCGCGGGTCCAAGCGCCGTGAAACGATCATAGATCGCGGTGTAGTCGCGTTCGACCGCCACGTAAGCCGGCGCCGTCTTGCCGGGGATCAGGTCGCATTCGCCTTTCTTCCAGTCCTTCACCTGGTCCTGTGCAATCTCGGCAGGGGTGTCATGCAGGATCGGGAGAGCGACGATGTCGGTCTCTTTGCCCAGATAGCCCGGCACGATCTCCTGGAACTTCTTGGCGATGGCCTTGAAGATCTCCCAGTCGGATTTGCTTTCATAGGCAGGGTCCACGGCCGCCTGCAGCGGGTGGATGAAGGGGTGCATGTCCGACGTGTTCATGTCGTCCTTTTCGTACCAACTGGCCGTCGGCAGAACGATGTCGGAGTAGACCGCCGTGGTGCTCATCCGGAAGTCGATGGTCACCAGCAGGTCCAGCTTGCCGCGCGGCGCGTCTTCATGCCACTTGGCTTCCTTGGGCAATTGGCGACCGTCTTCGCCCAGGTCCTTGCCCATGACGCCGTGGTCAGTGCCAAGCAGGTGCTTGAGGAAATACTCGTGGCCCTTGCCGGAGGAGCCCAGCAGGTTGGAGCGCCAGACAAACAGGTTGCGTGGCCAGTTGGCGGGGTTGTCCGGGTCCTCGCAGGACATTTCCAGATCGCCCGACTTGAGGTTCTCGGCCACATAAGCCGGGATTTCCTTGCCCGCTTCCTTCGCGGCCTTTGCGACCTCCAGCGGGTTTGTCTTGAGCTGTGGTGCCGAGGGCAACCAGCCCATGCGTTCCGCACGGATGTTGTAATCGATCAGGCTGATGTCCCAATCCCCCTCGGGGGCGGTCGGTGACAATATCTCCGAGGCCTCAAGCGTCTCGTAGCGCCACTGGTCGGTATGGGCATACCACGCGCTGGTCGAGTTCATGTGGCGTGGCGGACGGTTCCAGTCGAGCGCAAAGGCCAGAGGTTGCCAGCCAGTCTGCGGGCGCAGTTTTTCCTGCCCCACGTAATGCGCCCAACCACCACCGGACTGGCCGACGCAGCCGCACATCACCAGCATGTTGATGACACCGCGATAGTTCATGTCCATGTGGAACCAGTGGTTCATCGCGGCCCCGATGATGATCATCGACTTGCCTTGTGTCTTCTCGGCGTTGTCCGCGAATTCCCGAGCGACATGGATGATCTTATCGGCCGGAACCCCGGTGATCTTTTCTGCCCAGGCAGGGGTGCCGGGCATGTCATTGGCATAGTCCGAGGTGACCCAGTCCCCGCCCAGTCCACGATCCAGACCGTAGTTGGCGCAGAACAGATCGAAAACCGTGGCCACGGAAATCTCGCCATCCGCCGTCTTGATCTTCTTGACGGGGATGTTGCGGGTCAGCACGTTGGGGTGATCGGCGTCGGTCGCAAACTGACCGTACGCCTCCCCGCCAAAGTAGGGGAAATCGACGCCGACCACATCGTCATGGTCTTCGTCCAGAACGAAGGACATCTTCAGGCTGGTGTCCGCCTCATGTGCCTTTTCTTCGAGGTTCCACTCCCCGTCTTCGCCCCAGCGATAGCCGACCGACCCATTGGGGGCGACAAGCCCTTTGGATTGCTCGTCATAGGCGACGGTCTTCCATTCGGGGTTGTTCTCTTCTCCGAGCTTGCCGTCCAGATCGTCGGCGCGCAGAAAGCGGCCCGGGACGAGCTTGCCGTTGCGTTCGTCCAGTTTTACCAGCATCGGGAAGTCGGAGTACTTGCGTGTATATTCTTCGAAATATTCGCACTGCCGGTCGAGGTGGAATTCGCGCAGGATGACGTGACCGAAGGCCATGGCCAAGGCTGCGTCGGTGCCCTGCTTGGCATTCAGCCAGACATCGCCGAACTTGGCGGCCTCGGAATAGTCGGGACAAATGACGGCGGATTTGGTGCCCTTATAGCGCGCCTCGGTATAGAAATGCGCATCGGGTGTCCGGGTCTGCGGCACGTTGGATCCCCAGAGCAACAGGTAGCCGGCATTGTACCAGTCGGCACTTTCCGGTACGTCCGTCTGCTCGCCCCATGTCATCGGAGAGGCCGGCGGCAGGTCGCAATACCAATCGTAGAAGGACATGCAGACGCCGCCCATCAGGCTCAGGTAGCGCGAGCCGGCGGCGTAGCTGACCATTGACATCG
>NZ_JBNKYW010000227.1:0-11565 GCF_050301095.1 Roseibium sp. | reverse complement strand
CATCGCTAATGCCTATCCCGGTCAGCGATGCTCTGCATCAATACCTGCACCTCGAAGAGCGGGCCGGGGGGTATGAGACGGCCGCATTACAAGCAGACACTTTAGTCAACTTTTACGCAGCAACGGCCAGGCTGTTAAATTGCAGTCCGGATGAAATTGCGTTTGTCGAAAATGCCACCCGTGCCTGGGACATGGCCTTCTATGGCATCGATTTCCGCGAAGGGGACCGGATCGTCACGGGCCGTGCCGAGTATGTGTCCAACTATGTCGCCTTCCTCCAGATGAAACATCGCAAGGGCATCGAAATCGACCTGGTCGAGGACGACGCCAACGGACAGATCGATCTCAAGGCACTGAAGGCCGCGATTACGCCCAGGACGAGGCTGATCGCGCTGACCCACGTGCCGACCTTTTCGGGCCTCATCAATCCGGCTGAAGACGTCGGTGAAATCGCCCGGGCCGCCGGGGTAATGTATCTTCTCGATGCGTGCCAGTCGGCAGGACAGATCCCGCTCAACATCAAGGAGATCGGGTGCCACATGCTGTCGGGCACCGGCCGGAAGTATCTGCGTGGGCCGCGCGGAACCGGTTTTCTTTATGTCAGCGACGCGGTGCTGGATCAGGTGGAACCGCCCTTCATCGATCTGCAATCGGCGAACTGGATCGACGAGAACAGCTACGAACTCGTCCCGCACGCCAGGCGGTTCGAGACCTGGGAAAGATATGTCGCCGGTCAGATAGGACTGGGTGTGGCCGTCAGCTATGCCATCGGCTTCGGCATGGAGCGGCTCGGCAACCGGATCTGCGCCCTTGGCGCCCAGCTCCGCACGGAACTCTCTGCCGTCCCAGGCGTCACGCTCCAGGACAAGGGGCAGCGCAAGGGCGGTATCGTCACCTTCACCCTGGACGGTGAGACGCCCGCCCAGGTTCAGGCCCGCCTCGCAAAGGCCTCGATCAACGTATCCGTCAGCCAGGCCGGTTCCGCGCGGATCGATCTGCCGAAACGGGGTCTCGATGCGGTCGTGCGCGCCTCACTTCATGCCTTCAACACGGAAGGCGAAATTGAAGACTTTGTTAAGGCTCTCGGCAACTTTCACTAGAATTTCCCCACTTCGTGCCACGCTCCAACACGGCGTTAAACCCGACCTGCTAAACGCCCGAGAACACGGTTTTATGGGTCCTGAGCCCAGGTTCTGCAGGAGCCCCTCTTGGACAAAAGCACGGTAGCAGGCGCAGCAAACGATTATCCGCACCCGCAAAGCCCGGCAACGGGACGGCGGATCACATTCTGGATCTTTGGACTTGCCGCACTTCTGATCCTTCTTTCAACCGCGTCCCTGACATTCATCGCCCAGATGGCCTGGCGGGAAGCGGACAGGAGAGCGCTTGAAAGCGAACAAACGCGCATGGATCACACACTTCACGATCTGCATCGCCGGATTGTGAGAAACCAGATCGCCCTGGCGCAATGGGACATAGCCTTCGAGGCCCTGGGTACTCCTGTCGACCGCGACTTTATCGCGGATGAAATGATCGCAGACCTCTGGAATGACTATGAACTCGACAGAAGCTTTCTCTTTGCCAGAGACGGCACCCTGATTACCCAGGCCATCGAAGACAAGGTGCTGCTCGCCTCCGGTCCCCAAGCGGACTACAGCCGGGCGCGGGATCTGGCCAAAGAAGCCTTGCGGGCTTTTGAAGACAGGCAGAAAACCGCGGCATCCGCTTTCAGCGGCTGGTACATGCAGCAATCGTCCCTGATCGACATTGCGGCATCGACTTTCGGAACCATCGACGGCCGCCCGGCCTTCCTGAGTGCCGTTCCGATCCTGCCGGACAACGGCGATGTCGACCTATATCCGGATTATCCGGCGATCCTTGTCAATGCGGTCTATCTCGACGACGGCTGGATCGCGGAGCTGAACCGGCGGCTCAACTTCGAGCACCTGCATTTTCAAGCCGAGGCGCCCCGGCGGGCGCACCCGACCAATCATCTGGTGTACAGTGCCGACGGCACGGTGTTCGGCTACTTCAAGTGGGATCATGCCAGGCCGGGTCACCAGATCTGGCTCATGGCCCTCCCCCTCATCGTTCTGCTGGCCACCATCATCGCGGTGGTTGCCATTGCCGCGGCGACAAGGATCAGCCGCCTTACCTCCTCCCTGGAAGCCAGCGAACGGAGAAATCGTCATTTCGCCCGTCATGATGCCCTGACCGGCCTGCCCAACCGCCACCATTTCTCCGATTGCCTTGCCTATTCGCTCGACACGCTTCCCGAAAAGGCGTTCGCGATCTTTGCCTGCGACCTGGACCGGTTCAAGCCGGTCAACGATACCTATGGCCACGAAGCCGGCGACAAGGTCATCCGCGAGGTCGCGGACCGGCTGCGCACGCTTGCCGGGGAAGACGGCTTGGTTTGCCGGATCGGCGGCGATGAATTTGTCATCCTGTTCCCGAAGATATCCGACAAATCCTGCCTCGCAGCCATCGCTGACCGCATCAAGGCAGCCCTCGCCGCTCCGGTCGACATCGGCGGCGGCGAGACAGTCGAAATCGGCGTCAGCATCGGAATAGCCCGAGCCCCGGACTGCGGCTGCACGGAGAAGGATCTTTTCCGGATGGCGGACCTGGCCCTCTATCGCGCCAAGGACATGGGCCGCAACGGATTTGAATTCGCCAACCCCAACCTTGTGGGTGCGGATCAAGCCGGTTGGGAAGCGCATCGGAACGAATATTAATATAGCAAAAATTGCACTTCCAAAAACAACAACCAAACAATCTCCAATTTTCGGCAGATCGTTAAGCTATTTTTACTTTATGCACAACTCATTCCTCTCCCGTTCTTACAATCACGGATAATAAGGTCACCTATGGCCAAATAAGGTCACCTTTGGCCAAGTACACTTGATTGAAATTTCCGGATTGGGGAGGGCAGAACTACATATCCGGCACAGGTTTGTTAGGATTCCAGTTTGAAAGAGTTCCGGAGAAGATACAGCGACCGGGCCGCAAAGGTCCCGCGACAGCGGATATCAAGACTCGCCTTTCTCCTTGCGGGCCTGCTCATAGCTGTGACTTCGGCCTCCCTCGTCTTCATCGGTTTCGTTGCCTCGCACGCCTCCACGCAGCAGGCCTACTCAAACGAAATGCGCCTGTTCAGAAGCACGCTCGCGGACCGTATGCGTGCGGTCGTTCACGAACAGATCAGCATCACCTCCTCGGACCAGTCTGTCGCGAAGCTGGTTCGCACGTTTGAACCGGATTATGCACGGCAAAGCTTCTCGTCCCTGTGGTCCGACTATGGTCACAGCAAGATCATCCTGATTTCCGGCGACGGCGAGATCCTCGCCGAGTCCTTCGAGGAGGAGGTCCATTTCCTCAAACGGCCAGTCCGCGAAATTCCGGCCGCAGGCGTCGTCTACGACAAGTTGAAACGGCTTTACAAGCGCAACAGGGTTCAGGTCCCCGGCGGTTTCGGACACCGGTCGCTGCAAACTGTCGACCCCAGCGACTATGCCATCATGGGGTTCATCCGGATTGACGGAAAGCCTGCACTCTTCGGTGCCATGCCGATTGTGCCCGACAAGTACAAGACCCCCCTTCCGGACGGTCCGCCGACAGTTTTGCTTTCCGCACTTTTCATCGACAACCTGATGCTCAAGCGGCTGAATTCCCAGCTGAACTTTTCCTCGCTCCGGTTTCTGGACGGCGTAGCGCAATCTCCGGGAGCGCCGTTTCATCTGGTCTCGGGCCAGAACGGAGGAGCGTTGGGCACTTTCAAGTGGGATGGTCAGTCGGTGGGCGATTCCATCTGGCCGACAATCATTCCGGTGATTGTGGTCCTCAGCATCGCGCTTGCTGCATTGGCTGCCGGCATTGCCTGGAAAATCGGCCAGCTCACCTCCTCCCTCCAGGCGAGCGAACAGCAAAACCGTTATCTTGCGCTGCATGATACCTTGACCGGACTTGCGAACCGCCTTCAGTTCAACCGGGCGCTGGAAACAGCGGTCGACGCACTCCCCGAACGGCCTTTCGCACTCTTTCATTGCGACCTCGACAAATTCAAGATCGTCAACGACACATTCGGACATGGTGCGGGCGATACCGTCCTGAGGGAAATGGCCTCTCGCCTGAAAAACGTAGTGGGAAATTCAGGTCTGGTCTGCCGCATTGGCGGCGACGAATTCATGGTGCTCTATCACGGCTCGGCGGAGACGCCCAAGCTGCTTGCCCTATGCCGGGCGCTGGTGGATTCCGGCAGGATACCTGTTCAGCTCCAGGGCGATGACCTTGCGCAGGCCGGTCTGAGCGTGGGTGTTGCGCTGGCGCCTGAAAACGGGGAGACGGCCGAAGAAATCGTCACCTGTGCGGATGCGGCCCTATACGAGGCCAAGCATGCCGGGCGCAACCGATACGCATTTTATGAAGACACAGAGGGGACGAAACCAGGCAGCCCCCTGTCCTTTTCCGGCAGCAATGCCCCCGTCCCCCTGCCGCGCGCGGGCAAGGCAGTCTGAAGACCATCCTGCCCGCAAAACGGATCTCTTTGTCGATCAGCCACGCAGTCTTTCCGTCGGTTCCCGCATTGTCACCAGTTCCTCGGCGGCCGTCGGGTGCACGGCAATTGTCCGGTCGAAATCGGCCTTGGTCGCCCCCATCTGAAGCGTGACACCGAGGATCTGGGCGAGTTCGCCCGCATCCGGCCCCACGATATGCACGCCCAGAACCCTCTGGGTTTTGGCGTCGACGATCATCTTCATGAGCATCTTCTCGTCCCGGCCGGACAGCGTATGCTTCATGGGCCGGAAGGACGATTTGTAGATGTCGAGATCGGGTGTGCGTTTAAGTGCTTCTTCCTGGGTGAGCCCGACCGTTCCCATTTCAGGCTGCGAGAAAACGGCGGTCGCAATCAGGCTGTGATCGACCGTCCAAGGGTTTCCGCCGAAGACCGTGTCTGCGAAGGCGTGGCCTTCACGGATCGCAACCGGTGTCAGATTGGCGCGGTTCGTCACGTCGCCTACCGCATAGATGTTATCGACGTTCGTGCGTGAATCCGGCGTGACCCTTATCGCTCCGGAGCCATCCACTTCGACCCCCGCCCTCTCGAGACCGAGATCCCTGGTGTGCGGATTACGGCCGATCGCGAACATGATCCGGTCGGCAGAAAGGATCTTGCCGCCGCTTGTTTTGCCAAGCAGAGATCCGTCGGGCATCTTGTCGATACTGGCGAAAGTGTCGTTGAGGATGACCTTGATCCCCTTCTTCTCCATTTCCTGACGAACCGTGGTTCGCAGGTCCATGTCGAAGCCGCGCAGGATTTCCTCACCGCGGTAGATCAGGGTGGTGTCGACGCCCAGACCGTTGAAAATGCCCGCAAACTCGACAGCGATATAGCCCCCGCCCGAGACCACGACCTTCCCGGGAAGCTCGCTCATGTGAAAGGCTTCGTTCGAGGTGATGACATGTTCGCCGCCCGGCAGACCGCTGTCCACATTCGGGGAGGCGCCGACGGCGATCAGGATGTATTTCGCCGTGACAGTCTGTCCCGTCGACAGCAGACGAACGGTATGGGCGTCCTCAAGGACAGCCCGGCTGTCGTGGACTTCAACGTTTGTCCGTTCCAGATTCCGCCGGTAAATCCCTTCGAGCCGCGTGATTTCCTGGTCCTTTGCCGCTACCAGCTTTTGCCAGGAGAAAGTTCGTTCGCCAACCGACCAGCCAAACCCTTCCGCGTCCTCGAATTCTTCGGAAAACTTCGAGGCGTAGACAAAGAGCTTCTTGGGAACACATCCCCGGATCACGCAAGTTCCGCCATAACGGTATTCCTCGGCAATACCGACACGCGCCCCGTGTGTTGCCGCAATCCGCGCAGCGCGCACGCCGCCGGAACCGCCGCCGATAACAAAAAGATCGTAATCGTAGTCGCTCATCAACGCCTCTGCTTCCTGTTTCGCAGCCTGAAGGCTGCTTGCCGCACCTGCCCGCTGCCGTTCCGGGCAGTCGCCATTGCGGAGAATTCGAACCCGCTTCCCAGATAAGCCGTCAGGCGCGGCAAACAAGGTCACCGTTGGCGGATGCGGTCCTGCTGCTGCTCCCGGAAATGCCGCCTCGAACGAATTGGGCCGCTTTCGCGGCCCTCAAGCCGGTTTGAACCCGGCTTCAATTCTTTGTGTGGCTATGGCCGGAAGCCCTGCCTTACTGAGCCTGCTTCTTGGCGAGTTCTTCCTGCACCATCGTCACCATTTCCGTGGAAATCATGTCCTGCCACTCCCTGGCGGCATTGACGGAAAACACGGTGATGTTCGGAATGGTCTGGGTCAGTTTCTGGCCAAGGTCGGTGCTGTAGAAATCGGCAAGCTGATTGAGTTCATCCTCGGTGAACGCTTCCGCCCAGGCGTTGTAGACCTTGTTGTTCAGCTCGGCGCGCTTCGACGCCAGCTCCAGGGCCACGTTCTGCGTTACGTCGATGATTTCCTCGGCGCGTGTCGGATCCGACTGAATGAAGGCGGTACGGGTCTGCTCCGCCAGAAGCGGCAGAATGTCGTCGAAAGGCTCCAGAACGCGCGTTGCCGCGGCAACTTTCCTGGCGGCAGCCAGATGACTTTCGGAAATGGCGTCCTGAGCGAATGCTCCGGTTGAAAGAAATCCCGTGGCCATCATGGCTGCGCCCAATACAGCGGCCCGCGGGAACATATTTACAAGCTTCATTTTTCTACTCCTAGGCGGCTTTCATCGTGAGCCTGGAATGCTTCATCCAAACCGTTAGACGGGCCAAACGGTCTTTACCCCATCTGCGCCAGCCACGTAAGCTTTTGTTGCAAGTTTAATGAAAAGGCCGTGCTCGACGACACCCGGGATTGCCACCAGGCGGTTCGCGAGAGCCTCTGTTTCATTGATTTTCTGTAGACGCGCGTCCAGAATGTAGTGCCCGCCGTCGGTGACGAAGGGCTTCTCCGCCCCTCCCCGCAGCTCAAGCGCCTGCGGCAGGCCGAGGTCCGCCAGCACACCAAGGATCGCGCGTTTCGTCGCTTCCAGGCCGAAAGGCACCACCTCGATCGGCAACGGAAACTGCCCGAGCGCTTCGACCTGCTTGCTGGCATCGGCAATGACGATCATCTGTCCGGAAGCGGCCGCCACGATCTTTTCGCGCAGCAACGCGCCTCCACCGCCCTTAATCAAATTAAGTGCAGCGTCCATTTCATCTGCCCCATCCACCGTCAGGTCGAGCTCTGGCAATTCGTCCAGCGTTGCGAGCCTGATACCGAGTTCGGTCGCGAGTTTCGCCGTCCGTTCCGACGTCGGCACGCCGATGACGTCCAGACCGTCCCGGACGCGCTTCGCAAGCGCATGGACGAAGAATTCAGCCGTCGAGCCTGTGCCAATTCCGAGCCGCATCCCGGAAGATACATCCTCCGCCGCGCGTTCTGCGGCTTCCTTCTTAAACTGGTCGCTCATCTGTGTTCCTCTGGCATCCTTGCTGCCGCCACTCGCGAACGGGATCATACGGACTGACCGTCCCGTTCGGGCCGCCGGGTGCTTAGCATGGCCGGCATCTGCCGGTCCAGTGACATTCCCCCAGTTCGCGGGGGAAACCGGCTCAATGGCCCGAAGCACAAGGGGCACCTTGCAGAAGAAGACAAAGTACGCGCTTTCGCGGGAAGAACTCCTGCAACCAGGACCAGTTCCACCAACCCGGGTGTGGACCCGACTTTGCCAGCGCGCGTTCTAGACTAAAGTTGAAGCGCCCGCGTTACCCGGACTGTTGCCCGGCGAAAGCGGACTTACGCATCTCACAACACCACACCTCCAAAATTCCATAAATAATTACGGCCACTTACTCGAGATTCCGGACTCGACTAACATGTAACGTACCCAACCGTCCTCTTTCGCTCTTCATCACCGGATCCACTCTTCATTAACCATCATTTTAGAATGCCTCCGGATAATGCTTGAAATCTTCTGGAGTTGGGAAAGCACAGAATCAGATGAATATTCTTCGACTTAGACCGCGACAGAAACTTCACGCCGGCATTATTGAGAGTCCTCTTCCGAACCCTGAGGAAGCGGACCATGCGTCACCAGACGATCCGATAGAAAACAATGCCGCCAGCCGGATGGGATTCGTGCTGGACAGCCTGGAAGACGACCTGCAAGTCGCGGCAAAGGCGATCGGGACCGCCGCGGAAAAGGTTCAGGATCAACTCGACAACCAGATGAAAAAGCTCGAGACGATCCGTAGCGACAGTCAGTCGCTGGTTGACCAGTCGGCCATTGCCGACGAAAACGCTTCCGGTCTTGCCTCCTCGCTTCAGGAACTGTCTGCCTCCAGCAGTGAAATCGGCAATCAGGTCGGCGTATCGAACAAACTCGCGGATGAAGCCCGGGATGTTGCCGACCAGGTGAACCAGGGCGTGATGGAGCTGAAAAGCGCCATCGACGCCATCGCCAATGTGGTCAGCCTGATTTCCGACATCGCAAAACAGACCAACCTTCTGGCCCTGAACGCAACCATCGAGGCCGCCCGGGCCGGAGAAGCAGGGAAAGGCTTTTCCGTCGTTGCCAGCGAGGTCAAGGCCCTTTCCGTCGAGACCCAGTCGGCGACGGAGCAGATCGTGGCCAATATCGAAAGGCTGAACGTTTCAGCGGAAAACAGCCTTGGCTCGGTCAATCAGATCATCGACGTCATCGGCAAGATCCGACCGAGCTTTGCCGCCGTTGAGGAAGCGGTTCAGACACAGGTTGAAACCACCGACCGCATCGGCGGCCAGGCGCAGCAGACGGCCGATTTCGTCCAGGAGGTCGTACGCAAGGTCAACATGATTTCAGGGTCCGCCAGCGCGGCGGAGGAAGGCGGCATGGTCGCCCGCGAAATGGGTTCGGAAATGAGCGCTGCCGCACTCTCTCTCCAGTCGCGTTTCACCATGATGGTCAGGCAGACGGAAATCGGCAACCGGCGCCGGCACGACAGGCTCCCGGTCAAGATCGGCGGCACGGTGACGATCGGTTCCGCGGTTGCCCGCATCGAAACCCATGACATTTCCGACGGCGGTGTCCTGTTCAAGTCGGAAAACGCGAACTTTCTGAAAGCCGGCTGCTCCGGCAGCCTGGATCTCGTCGGCATCGGCCGTGTCGGCATCCAGGTCGTCGCCATCACCGATTCCGGCTTTCACTGTGCCTTTTCGGATCCTGACAGCCGGTTCCGGGAAGCGTTGAACAAGAAGATTGCCGAGTTCCATGCCTCTCACGCCAGCGAGGTCGCCTGTGCGACGGAAGCCGCGTCTCGGATCACCGCGGCGATGGAAAACCTTCTGACCAGCGGCAGGCTCACACAGGACGATCTCTTCGACACCGACTATCACCCCATAGAGGGAACCAATCCGCTACAGGTTTCCACCCGTGCCCTCACCCAACTGGAGCGGGTTCTGCCGGACATCCAGGAGGACATTCTGGGACGCAGCCGGAACATGGCCTTTTGCGCGGCGGTCGACCGGAACGGTTATCTGCCTGTTCACAACCTGATCTATTCCAAGCCGCAAAAGCCGGACGATCCGGCATGGAACACGGCAAACTGCCGCAACAAGCGCATCTTCGACGACCGGGCCGGCCTCAGCGCAGCACGGAACACGCGCCCGGTCCTGATCCAGACCTACGCCCGCGACATGGGCGGCGGCAACGTCGTCTGGATGAAGGAGATCGACGTTCCGATCCTTGTTCAGGGACGCCATTGGGGCGGCTTCCGCACGGCCTATAAATTGTAATCTTGCAGCAGGCCATCCGGCTCATGCGGAGGATATCGGCCGGAATGAACTTGCAGGGCTGCGCCGCACCGGGTAGGCAGGAACCGGTTGGATTGCTTCCGGAGGTTTCATGTCTGTTCTGATTTTCGATCTGGACGGCACGCTCGTGTCTTCAATGGAAGATCTCGTCGCCACACTCAACGTGGTGATGGTCGAGGCCGGACATGCAGCCATCCCGCAGGAACATGTCGCCAACATGGTCGGGATGGGCGCCAAGGTGCTCATCCAGCGCGGGCTCGAATTCAACGGTGTTGCCTGGTCAGACGAGACGATAACCCCGCTTTTTGCCCGTTTTCTGGAGCATTATGCCGCCAACATCGCGGTCCACACCAGACCGTTCGACGGCGTCGTTTCCGCGCTGGAAGAGTTCCGCAAGGACGGCTGGAAGCTGGCCGTCTGCACCAACAAGGCGGAACGGCTGACCCTGCCCCTTCTGGCCGAACTCGATCTTGCCAAATATTTCGACGCCGTCGTCGGCGGTGACACCTTCGCGGTTTCAAAACCGGATGCGGAGCCGGTCCATGGCGCCATCCAGCGCGCCGGCGGCGAGATTTCCGGTTCCATCATGATCGGCGACAGCGTCACGGACATCAAGGCGGCCCGCAATGCAGGCATTCCCGTGATCGCCGTCGACTTCGGCTACACGCCGGTGCCGGTCGTGGAGCTTGGACCCGACAGGGTGATTTCCCATTTCGACGAACTGGCGGCAGCCGTCGGAGAACTCGCCAGAACGCCGGAAGACATGACGGGTTAAGGCTGCAAGGAGGCTCCAGAGCTTCCCCCGGCCCGGTCAATCGAAGCGATCAGAACGTCCGGATCGCTTCGCCGAGGGTTGCCCGGATTTCGTCCTGGCGCTGCTTCAACGCATCGTAATCAACGTCGATCCTTTCGATACGCATTTCTGACTCCGCCAGCTTGCGGGCGGCGCGCTTATAAAGATCGGCACCCGGCTCGACAGCAGCCAGATTGGCGCGATGGCGCTGTTGATCCCTTGTCTCCTCGTCCTTCCGGGCCCGCAATTGCTCCATCTGCCGCTCGACGTTGGAAATTTCCGCGCGCATCTTCGCCAGGTCCCGCAGTTTTTTCGCCGTTTCCGCGTCCGGCGAGCGCGTTGCCAGGTTGAGAAGGCCCTGCTCGTCGGTGGAAACCAGCGCATGCACTTCGGACAGGGTTCGCTCGGATACGGCCGTCACGGTCTCCGTCTTGCCCTTCGCCACCTCGACCTTCAGACGGTGATGGGTCGCAGTCGTATCCATCTCCTGCGGGGAGGAAAACGTGAACCCCTCCAGTTTTGGATGCTCGATGATGACGGTGCGATCCGCGTCCGGCGCACCCCGGACCGCATATCTGGTAGAGGTGCGCTGACGGACGGTCGCCGTCAGCAGCCCGTTTGCCACCTTGACCGACGTGATCGTGTTTTGAGGTTCGACTGTCTTGGCAATCAGTACCTTCCGGTCTGTCGCGAAGCTTGCCATACGGCTTTCACCGGACGGCATGCCATTGATCTGGGCGTCGCCGACATAACCTTCCTGGGCGTCATAGACCGTCAGAATGCCCTTCGGCAGGCTGGTGTCGGTTTCGTTGTCGATCAGGATCGCGGCGACGGGATGCTGCAACCCGCTTTTCGGCTGGAACACGGAAACGGCTTCCGCGGAGACGATCCTGTCGACGATCGGCGCGGAAAGCGTTTCGCCGCTGTTCAGGTTGACAGGCTGCGGCAAGATGAAGGCAGCTGTGACAGCTCCCTCCTGGGCTTCGCCTGTACTGG
>NZ_JBNKYW010000226.1:0-2965 GCF_050301095.1 Roseibium sp. | reverse complement strand
CGCTTCGGGCCGCCGAGACCATCAAACGGGAACTGAACTCATGAGCAAAGTCGCGCTCGTCACCGGTGGGCAAAAAGGCATCGGCCTTGGCATTGCGGAAACGCTGGCAGGCGCCGGCTATTCCGTTGCGCTCGCCTCCCGCAGCAAACCCGACACTCCGGAAGTCGGTGAAGCCCTCGAAAGGCTTGGGGGCAATGCCGCCTATTTCTCCCACGATATGCAGGATGTCGAGGGCCATGCCGGGCTCCTGGACCGGGTCGAGGAGAGGTTCGGACCTGTCACGACGCTTGCTTCAAACGCGGGCGTTCCGGCAAAGGTGCGCGGCGACATGCTGGACCTTCAGCTCGACAGTTTCGACTTCGTGCTGGGCGTGAACCTGAGGGGCGCTTTCTTCCTGGCGCAGGAGGCGGCCCGACGCATGTTGAAGCTTCGGCAAGACACCTACCGGTCGATCACCTTTGTGACCTCCGTCAGTGCCACGATGGCCTCAATCGAGAGGGCGGAATATTGCATCTCCAAGGCGGGCGCCGCCATGATGGCGGAACTCTTCGCGGTGCGGCTCGCCCCCCATGGCATCGGTGTCTTCGAAATCCGTCCGGGCATCATAGAGACCGGCATGACCGCCGGGGTGAAGGACAAATACACCGCCCGGATCGAAGGCGGACTTGTGCCGGCGGCGCGCTGGGGACAGCCGGCCGATATCGGGTCGACCATCCTGCCGATTGCCGAAGGCCAGATGGCTTTTGCGACCGGCTCCTGCATCGCCGTCGACGGCGGCCTGTCGATCCCGCGGCTCTGAGGGGCAACCATGGAAAAAGGCTACGACTTCATCATCATCGGTGGCGGCAGCGCGGGCTCGGTCGTTGCGGCACGTCTCAGCGAGGATCCGAACGTTCAGGTCCTGCTGCTGGAAGCGGGCGGGCGCGACTGGAACCCGCTCTACCACCTGCCGGCCGGCTTTGCGAAGATGACCAAGGGGATCGGCTCCTGGGGCTGGCACACGGTGCCGCAAAAGCACATGAACGGCCGGGTGTTCCGCTACACACAGGCCAAGGTGATCGGCGGCGGCTCGGCCATCAACGCGCAGATCTATACCCGGGGCAATGCGCTCGATTATGACGAGTGGCGCCAGATGGGCTGCGAGGGCTGGGGCTATGAGGATGTGCTGCCCTATTACCGCAAGGCGGAAGACAACGACACCTACAACAACCGGTATCACGGCCAGGGCGGGCCCCTCGGCGTTTCCAAGCCCTGCGCCCCGCTACCGATCTGCGAAGCCTATTTCGAGGCCGCCCGGGAACTCGGCATTCCGCGCAATGACGACGTGACCGGCGAGAAGCAGGACGGCGTTGCCTATTACCAGCTGACCCAGAAGAACGCCCGCCGGTCCTCGGCGGCCATGGCCTACCTCGCGCCCAACCGGAACCGGGCCAATCTGCACGTGAAGACGGGTGCGCAGGTACGCCGGATCACGGTTGAAAGCGGCCGGGCAACGGGTGTCGAGATGATCGATGGCACCCGCCTGACGGCGGCATCGGAGGTCATTCTGTCTTCCGGCTCCATCGGCTCGCCGCGACTGTTGCAGCTTTCCGGCATCGGGCCTGCGGATCACCTGCATGGCCTCGGCATCGAGGTGGTTTGCGACCAGCCGGAGGTCGGTGCGAACCTGCAGGATCATCTGGATCTTTATTGCATTTGCGAGGTCAGCGGGCCGTTCACCTATGACCGCTATGCGAAGCCGCACTGGTCGGCGATTGCCGGTCTCCAGTATCTCTTCACCAAACGCGGGCCGGTGTCGTCGAGCCTCTTTGAGACGGGAGGGTTCTGGTACGCCGACAGGCAAGCCCGCTCGCCCGATCTCCAGTTCCATCTGGGGCTTGGAACCGGCATTGAATCCGGTGTCGCGGCGATGCCCGAGGGCGGCGTAACGCTGAACTCCTGTTACCTGCGCCCGCGTTCGCGCGGCACGGTGCGCCTCCAAAGCTCCAACCCTGCAGACGCCCCGTTGATTGATCCGAACTATCTGGAAGATCCGCAGGACCGGGAAATGTCGATCCGGGGCTTGAAGCTTACCCAGGAGATCCTGGCGCAGAAACCGCTGAAACCCTTCATCAAGGCCGAGCGGCTTCCGGGGCCCGGTGTGAAGACGGACGAGGACTATTTCCGCTTCATCTGCGAGCATTCCAAGACCTCGCACCATCCCGCAGGCACTTGCCGGATGGGTGCCGACGACAAGGCCGTCGTCGATCCCCGGCTGCGCTTCAAGGGGCTGGAAGGTCTGCGCGTCGTCGATGCCTCGATCATGCCGAGGGTCATTTCCTCCAACACCAATGCTGCGGCCATCATGATCGGCGAAAAGGCCTCCGACATGATCCGTCAGGACCACGGAGCTGCCTCATGATCCGCCACATCGTTCTGATCAAGTTCAAACCGGAGGTTTCGGAAGCCGAGATTTCCGGAATGTTCCAGGAACTTCGCACCATCGAAGCGCAGGTTCCCGGCATTCTCGACATCACTTCCGGTCGAAGCGAAAGTCCGGAGAAGATCGAGCGTGGCTACATGCACGGCTTCGTCGTCGATTTCGAAAGCTGGAACGCGCTCGAAGCCTACCAGACCCATCCCGATCACAAGGCCCTGGGAGCCCGGCTGGTCGCCAATGCGATTGGCGGCCTTGACGGCATCCTCGTGCTGGACATTCCCGTCGCGGACTGAGCGGCGCCTTTTTGCTGGAGTTCAAGATGCTCACTCTTCCCACCACGGACAACCGGCTGGAACCCTACCGGCTGACCGGCGAAGCCCTGACCCCGCGCGCCCCGCGCGTGCCTCTGACGCGCACCGCCTTTGCCGCCGCCCATGTGGTCTCCGATCCCTTGCGCGAGCGCGATCCCTGGGTCGGTTCGCCCGCCGTCGATTGGGATAACACGCTCAAGTTCCGGCACTGGCTGTGGGATCAGGGGCTGGGCCT
>NZ_JBNKYW010000225.1:0-8176 GCF_050301095.1 Roseibium sp. | reverse complement strand
GGACGGCACCACCGACATCACCCGCACCCTTGCCGTCGGAGAGGTAAGCGCGGAGATGAAGAAGCATTTTACGCTGGTGCTGAAGGGCCATATCGCGATTTCGACTGCCCGGTTTCCCGAAGGTACGACCGGGGCCCAGCTCGACACTTTGGCCCGGATCGATTTGTGGAAGGCCGGCCTCGATTTCGACCACGGTACAGGGCATGGCGTTGGCGCTTACTTAAGCGTTCATGAAGGCCCGCAACGCATCGCTAAGACCGGCAGCCAGCCCTTGAAGCCGGGCATGATCCTGTCCAACGAACCGGGCTATTATCCGGCCGGCGAATACGGCATCCGCCTGGAGAACCTGGAAATCGTGACGGAAGCGCGGGATGTGCCCGGCGGCGAGCGACCGATGCTGGGGTTCGAGACCATCACGCTGGTGCCGATGGATCTTCGCCTTGTGGAGGTGTCGCTTCTGACGGCAGCGGAACGGGATTGGCTGAACAGGTACCACGCAAGGGTGCGTGAGGAAATCGGCCCGCTGGTCGGGGCGAAAGAGCGCATCTGGCTGGAGCGGGCGACCGAGGCAGTGTGAACGCCAGGGAGCCGGGCGTGCCCGGTTCCCGTTGCCTCCGTATCTTGCCGCCGATCAGTGATGTTCTTCCCTGTTCGCCTTGATCAGCGCGGCGTTGAAGTACCGCAATCCCTTGACGTGACGCGCGGTGCCGATGATCTGGGTAGCGTCCCCCATGCGCACGACCGGCAAAGTGTCCTCACCACAGGAATCGAAGCTTTTCAGCGCACTTTCCAGCGTATCCGTGTCATGCAGGTAGGGGCCGTCCTCGCCTGGATTGAATACCCGGTTCGCGTCCTGCTTTGAGGGCGGATCCATGAAATCGCGTACCTTGACCGTCTCACTCAGGAACCGGTGAACACCCTCGTTGACGAAATATCCGCGCATGGCGAGCTGCCAGTGGAAATAGGATTTCCTGTGCACGGCCTGTGTGAGGCCGGTGGCGATCGAGACGGAGAGGAGCAGCGCAATGGAAAGCGCGTAGCCGCCCGTCAGTTCAAACACGATCATCGTGGTTGAAAAGGGGGCGCCCAGAACAGCTGCGGCAACTGCCCCCATTCCGAGGATGGCGTAAAGCCCTTCGCTGGAGGCCAGTTCCGGGAACACGGAGGCGGCGATCAGCCCAAAGGCGCCACCGGTCATGGCCCCGAGGTAAAGGGACGGCGAGAAAATGCCGCCGCCAAAACGGGAGGCAAGGGTAATCGCGGTGGCCGCCGTCTTTGCCACCAGCAGTGCAAGCAGCATGGCCAGCGGCAGCTGATCCGTCAGGGCCGCATCCGTGGTCTCGTAACCGACGCCGAGGATGTCGGGAAAGGCCAGCGCGATGAGGCCGACGGCCAGTCCGCCGATAACGGGCCGGAACCAGAGCGGAAACGCAATGTTGCGGGCCACCCATTCGGTGCCGATGAGCGCGAATTGAAAAAGGATAGCGACGGCAGCGGAGGTCAGTCCGAGCAGCGCAAAGGCCGGAAACTCCCAGTAGGATGTGATGTGGTAGTTGGGAATGACAAAGGCGGCGACGTCACCGAACCACAACCTGGAAAGCAGTGTTCCGATCACGGCGGAAATGGCGATGGGGGAAATAGCCGAGAGAGCGTAATGCCCGAGGATCACTTCATGGGCGAAGAGAACGCCGGCGATCGGCGCGTTGAACGAAGCGGATACCGCACTGGCCACACCGCAGGCCAACAGGATCCGGTGCGCTGAATCGGGCAGGTTGAACAGGCGGCCAAGGGTCTCCCCGATGGTCGCCCCGAGATGGACCACAGGGCCTTCACGTCCGGCACTTGCGCCTGAGCCGAGAGAGAGCGCCGTAATCAGCGCCGAGGAAATGCCGGGCCAGAAGGCCAGTCCCCTGCCACCTTTTACCCGGGCCTCGATCACGTCGGCGACGCTGTAGGTGCGTTGCATAGGCTGGATGTGTTGCAGCAAAAGGCCGACGGCGAGGCCGCCAATAGCCGGAGCAGCGACAATGACATACCAGGGAACAGAGGCCGCGGCACTGACCACCCGTTCGGATCTTGTGCCGAGCCAGGCAAACTGAACCAGGCCGATGGCCTCGCGGAACAGGATTGCAGCCAGGGCGACAAGGGCTCCGATAAAAATGGCCAACATCCAGACAACATGGCTCTTCTGGATAAGGAACTCTCTGAAATTCAGTGAGATACTGGCTGGAATCGAAGCTGCAGCAGACTTGAGGGAGCCGACGATGTGTTTTGCAAAAGGCGTTCGTTCATCCATAAGTTTGGTTGCTCTTTAGCGGGGGAACCCGATTCATGTGCATCTCATGATGCCAACCGGACAGCATCTCTGCCACTCTTTCTCAGGGAAGGGGGCCTTTGGCGTCCGCTGTCAGGTACTTGCGGGCCGTTTTCTCATGCTGGCTTCTTGCGAATCTCGATGTGACGTCCGGCCCGTTCGGGGCGTGGCAAGCTGCGATGCGCCTCGGACAGGGCCCGGATATTGGCGGAAATGTCCTCCGGCCAGGGGGCGACCTTCTTGACCTCCATATCGACATGAAGGCTCACCTGCTCGGAGGTTGCCGACAGCCAGCCTTCCTCGGCGTGGCGCAGTTCCTGGTAGAAATGCACACGTTTTTCGTCCCAGTCGACCAGTTGCAGCGTGACGGTCACCGGCATGCCGGCACCGAGCTCGCGCAGGTAGCACACGTGAACCTCGGCGGTGAAATAGGACGCATTCCGGTTCTTGACATAGTCCGGACCGAGGCCCAGCCGTTCAAAGACCTGGTCGACAGCGGTATCGAAAAGGACGTTGTAATAGGCCATGTTCAGGTGGCCGTTGTAGTCGATCCACTCGTCCCTGACCGACATGACCTCGCTTTCGACCGGTTTGGCCTCGAATTGAACCGTCATCGTGTTTCCTTCTCCAATTTGTTCAAGACATCGCCGTAACCGGCGGATTTGACTTTGACCTTTTTCGCTAGCCCTAACATATTCATCCTCAGACCGCGTGAGCAAAGCACGCCTGGAGGAAGTTTAAATGCCGGAAATGGCCACAGCGGAGAACAAGCCGCAAACAAGCAATCAGAACAGCGATGTAACCGCCGTAGTGGCGAAACTGAGCGAACGGTTTCAGGACCGCTGTTCCACGTCGAAGGCCCTGAGGGAGCAGCACGGGCACACAACGACATGGCTGAAGAACCAGCCGCCCGACGCGGTGGTCTTCGCTCAAAGCACCGAAGAAGTGGCCGAGATCGTCCGCCTTTGTGCCGCGCACAAGGTGCCCATCATTCCCTTCGGCACGGGCTCATCGCTCGAAGGTCATGTGAACGCACCGCTTGGCGGCGTTTCGATCGACCTGTCCCGGATGAACAACATCCTGGAGGTCAATCCGGAAGACCTGGACTGCCGGGTTGAGGCGGGCGTTACCCGCAAGCAGCTCAACAGCTACATCCGGGATACAGGGCTGTTCTTTCCGATCGATCCTGGTGCGGACGCCAGCATCGGCGGCATGGCTGCGACCCGTGCGTCCGGTACCAATGCGGTGCGCTACGGCACCATGAAGGATGCGGTTCTCGGACTGACGGTGGTGACGCCGGACGGCCGGATCATCCGTACGGGGGGGCGTGCGAAGAAGTCGTCCGCGGGCTACGATCTTACCCGGCTCTATGTCGGGTCGGAAGGAACGCTCGGAGTGATTACCGAGCTGACCGTCCGTCTGCATGGACAGCCCGAAGCGATCTCAGGCGGTGTTTGTCCTTTCCCCGACGTGACGGCAGCCTGCAACGCGGTGATTGCCACCATCCAGATGGGCATACCGGTTGCGCGGATCGAGCTTCTGGACAGCTTGCAGGTGAGGGCCTGCAATACCTATTCGAAGCTGGATCTGGCGGAAACGCCGACCCTGTTCCTGGAATTCCACGGCTCGGACGCAGGCGTCAGGGAGCAGTCCGAGATGTTCTCGGCCATTGCGGAGGAATACGGCGGCGGGCCGTTCCAATGGGCAACGGCCGCCGAGGAGCGGACAAAGCTATGGACGGCCCGGCACGATGCCTATTGGGCCGGCAAGACGCTGAACCCGGATGCGGAGATCATGGTGACCGATGTCTGCGTACCGATCTCCCGTCTCGCCGAATGCGTGACCCTGACCGCGGAAGATATTCAGGCCGAAGGCTTTCTGGCCCCGATCGTCGGCCATGTCGGCGACGGCAACTTCCATGTCCAGATCCTGGTCGACCTGGACGACCCGGAGGAGGTCCGCAAAACAGAGGCCTTTGTCGAGCGGTTGTCGCTCCGGGCGATCGACATGGGCGGTACCTGCACCGGGGAACATGGTGTGGGGCAGGGCAAGCAGAAATATCTGCGCCGGGAGCATGGCGAGGCGCTCGATGTCATGCGGGCGGTCAAACAGGCGCTCGATCCTGATAATGTGATGAATCCTGGCAAGATCCTGCCGCAGTCATGATATTGTATCGAATCAGTTCAATAAGCTCGATTTGCACGAACCGATGCATTGCACACAAATGCATTTCAGGCTGGCGGGTCGGCGGCCGGATCTGCCATGCAAAGGCATCCGGCATGGCCTGCCGGGCAACTGTTCCAGTTGACTTGGGAGAACAAGGAGACAAGGCCTGAACTCCGTCTACATCACTTTGGGAATCACCGTCATCCTGGTGCTGGTCGCAGCACTGGTGGGGCCGTTCTTTATCGACTGGACGGTTTACCGGTCCACATTCGAAAGCTATGCGGAGCGGGCGCTCGGCCACAAGGTCACGGTTCTGGGCGACGCCGATCTGCGGCTGCTGCCGGCCCCTTCCATCAGGTTTTCAGACGTCCGGGTGGGAGAATCGGAAGATCCGCTTCTGGTCGTCTCGCAGTTCAACATCCGGATCGAACTGCCCCCGCTTCTTAAGGGGGAAATCCGCGTCCTCGACATGGAACTCGACCGGCCGCACCTGTCGCTTGCCCTGGACGAAGCCGGACGGCTCGACTGGCTGACGGCTCGAACCACGACCGGTGTACTGGCAAAACTCGCTCCGGAGGATGTCGCCTTTGAAAAGGTCACGATCCGGGACGGGGCCCTGACGATCATCGATGCACGGTCAGGCGAGACCCACCGGATCGACAATGGCAACCTGTCCGTCAGCGCGCGATCTCTGGACGGTCCCTTCAAGGCTGCCGGTAGCCTGACCTTGAACGGCGCCCCCTATAACATCAGCCTGGCTTCGGGGCGGGCGCAGGAAGACCTCGGGATAAGAATCAAGGGGGAAGTCACGCCGACGGACTGGCCGGTGAACTTTGCCTTTGACGGCATGCTGAACCAGTCCGATGCGGCGCCCTTCTTTGAAGGCGCTTTCAACATTGCTTCCGTAGCCCTTGACGAAAGCGACAAGAACCTCTGGCAGGCGGAAGGCAAGTTCTCTGCCGACATCGCTGAAGTCGCGGTACCGGAATTCGAGTTCCGCTATGGTCCGGAAGAAAAGCGTCTGTCCCTGTCCGGCAATGCCGACCTTGTTTATGCCGGTGAAAAGCGGTTCGAGATCCGTGCAAAGTCCAAGCAGATCGACCTGGACCGGCTGCTGGGTGGCGGGCCGCAGGCGCCGGTCGCGCTGCCCACGGCAAGCCGTCAGCTGGTTGCTGCCTTGCGCGCCGTGCCGATCCCGGCAATCGACGGGGCGATCTCGCTGGACGTTCCGGCGCTTGTAGCCGGCGGCGGTATTACTCAGAACGTGCGCCTCGATCTGGAAACGATGCTCGGCGGCTGGCGGATCGCCCGCCTTGCGGGCCGGCTTCCCGGTCGCACGACCGTTGCCACCCAGGGCGATCTCGGTCTCGATCCGGCCCTGACCTACCGTGGCGCCGTCTCGATCAGTTCCGACCAGCCAGGGTCGTTCCTGAGCTGGTGGCAGCAAAGGGACACGGGCGTTGCGACGATGGATCCGGTTTCTCTGGAAGGACGGCTCAACCTGGTTCCGGAAGGGGCGGCGCTCGACAATATGCTGCTGACGCTCGCAGGCTCGGAGGCACGCGGCGGCCTTGCCTACAGGACCCCACGGTCCGGCAATGCAGAGTTTTCCCTGAGCCTTGATGCGGACAAGCTGGATCTCGATCAGATTCAGGGCCTGGCTGCCCTGATCCAGCCGGAACGCAGCGAGACCGGCGAGACAGAGGATCCCAAGGGATTGGATGTTTCCTTGCGCCTGCGGGCCAAACAGGTGACTGCGCGTGGCGTCGACGGCAAGGGACTGGCACTGGAGGCGGAATACTCCGATGGCGGCGTGCGCATCGACAGGCTGTTCGCCGAGGACCTTGCCGGAGCCCGGCTGGACGTTCAGGGACAGATCCGAAACCTGTTCTCCGCACCGGAAGGCGCCGTGTCCGGAACGCTGGACGCGCGTGACCTGTCGGGCCTGGTTGCCCTGACCGGAGGTCTGTTCCCCGAGACCGTCTTTGCCGAACGGCTGGAAAAGGCCGCTGCAAGCCTTGTTCCGGCCAAGTTCGATGGAGAGCTGAAAGCCGCCGCCAGCGGCGATGCGACCGATATGACCCTCACTCTGGACGGAACCGCGGGAGGCGCGAAAACGTCCTTCCGGGCGGAACTGAAAGGGCGCGTGGACGAGTGGCAGGGTGCGGACATCGACGTTGCCCTCGGGCTTGAAGGTCCGGACGGCGGCAAGCTTCTGCAACAACTCGGTTTCGATGTCATTCCCGTCGATGCGGTTCGGGGCGGCAGCCTGACCTTTTCCGCCAAGGGCGTTCCGTCCGAAGGCCTCGCCGTTCAGCTCGCGTCCACGGTCGGCCCGTCTACGCTCAATGCCAAAGGAACGCTGGCGCTCAAGGCGGATGCCGATCCGGAATACCGTTTGAGCGTGACCGGCAAGACCGGCGATCTCACGCCGCTGGCCTTGTTGACCGGACGGGTGCTGCCGGTCATGTCGGGAACCATGCCGGCCGACGTGACTGTTGATCTGGAAGGGGTGGGAAGCGCCATTGCCGTTCCGAAGGCTGCCGGGACAATCGGCGATGTTGCCTTCGAGGGCCGGCTGGAAGGAGATCTGGAGCCTGCACCCGGAGAACGAAACCGACGTTTTCGCGGCGAACTCAACGTCACGCAGGCCGATTTCGGCAGTCTGACGGAGTTGGTTCTCGGCCCCGACCAATGGTTCTCGGCAGGGGATGGCTCGAGCATCTGGCCGGTTGCCCCCTTTGGAGCGCCGCTGCTGGACGGTGTCGACCTGACGCTGCAATTCAAGGCGGACCGTCTGCTGGTCGGGGATGAAATGGAAGTCGCCGGTCCGAAGGCAGAGCTGCGGCTGACGCCCTCACTCATGCGTCTTGACGGGATTGCCGGGTCGTTCGCGGGCGGCAGCGTGAATGCAAGCCTTTCGGTGCGCCGTTCGGAAGCCGAAGCCGCTCTGTCCGGGCGGGTGAAACTGGACGCGGCGGATCTGCGCCGGCTTTCCTGGCAGCGGGACGGCCGGGCCGTGGCCTCCGGGTCACTCGATCTTTTCCTTGAATTCGAGGGAGCCGGACGGTCCATTTCCGCGATCGTGACGGGCCTGAATGGCGGTGGAACCTTCGTCCTGAAGAACGGCGACTTCCGCGGCCTCAATCCAAAGGCATTTCCGCTGGTGACGAGGGCTGTCGATGCCGGTCTCGACCTGCAGGACGACAAGATCCGCGACGTCTTCGTCAGTCACATGGACGCGGGCAGCCTGCCATTCGACCGGGTGGACGGAACGCTGACCCTGGTTGGTGGACGGTTGAGTGCCCGCAATGTCGTGGTGGATTCCAAAAAGGCGGAAATCTTCGGTTCGGCGGAATTGAACCTTGGCACAGACGATCTGGACGCCGACTTCTCGTTGAAGGTCGATCCGGGTGAGGACGCGGTGACCGGAGCGGAACCGCAGGTGGGTCTGCTCTTCGGAGGGCCGGTGGATGACCCGCAGCGGCGGATCGACATCGCTCCCTTCACCGCCTATCTGACCCTGCGCGCCTTCGAACAGGAAGTGGAGCGGGTGGAAAAGCTTCAGGCGGAAATTCTGGAGCGCGATCGGCTGGTGCGTGAACTGAAGCACCAGCGCGAGGCACTCGCCCGCAGGATCAGTGAGGCAGCGGCAGCTGCCGCTGCGGCGGAAGAAGAACGCCTGCGCAAGCTTGA
>NZ_JBNKYW010000224.1:0-9754 GCF_050301095.1 Roseibium sp. | reverse complement strand
GTATCGCCTGTGACGGAGGCCTTGTGGGCTTCACTGCCTTTCTGGTGGGTGACGCCGTCCTTGTCTGTGAAGCCGTCCTCGAACGACTTCTTGGCATTGTCCCACGCACCGCCGCCTGCGGTCATCGAGATCGCCACGAACAGGCCGGTCACGATCACGCCCAGCAGCATGGCACCAAGCGCGGCAAAGGCGTCAGCCGGCGTCGCGACGGCGCGCACCACAAAGAACACGACGACAGGCGAGAGAACCGGCAACAGCGACGGTACGATCATTTCCTTGATCGCCGCCTTCGTCAGCATGTCCACTGCCCGGCCATAGTCCGGCCGTTCGGTACCCTGCATGATGCCCGGCTTTTCCTTGAACTGCCTGCGGACTTCCTCAACCACGGAACCGGCGGCCCGTCCGACGGCGGTCATGGAGATGCCGCCGAAGAGATAGGGCAGCAATCCGCCGAACAGGAGCCCCGCCACCACATAGGGATTGGAGAGCGAGAACAGGGTGCCGACGTCAATGCCGTAGAACACCGAGCCCTCGGCTGCCGTACTTGAGAAGAACCTCAGATCCTCCGTATAGGCGGCAAACAGAACCAGGGCACCGAGACCTGCCGAACCGATGGCATAGCCCTTGGTGACCGCCTTGGTTGTGTTGCCGACCGCGTCCAGCGCGTCCGTCGTACTGCGCACCTCGGCAGGCAAGTCGGCCATTTCGGCAATACCGCCTGCATTGTCTGTCACCGGCCCGAAAGCATCGAGCGCCACGACCATGCCGGCCAGCGCCAGCATCGTGGTAACAGCGATCGCAATGCCGAAGAGGCCGGCAAAGGAATGGGTGACGAGAATACCGGCAATGATGATGAGCGCCGGTAATGCGGTCGCCTCAAGGGAAACTGCCAGCCCCTGGATCACGTTGGTGCCGTGCCCCGTGACGGAAGCCTGGGCAATCGAACGCACCGGCCGGTAGTTCGTACCGGTGTAATATTCGGTCACCCAGATGATCAGTCCGGTTACCACCAAGCCGATCAGACCGCAGAAGAAAAGGTCCATTCCGGAGAAGGTCACGCCACTGGACGTGGTGTATTCCGTACCGGCACCAATCCAGCCGAAGACGATGATGGCCAGCGCCACCGCCGACAGGACCGCAGTTGCGATGAAGCCCTTGTAAAGCGCTCCCATGATCGAATTGCTTGCGCCGAGTTTGACGAAGAACGTTCCGATGATGGAGGTGACGACACAGCTGGCCCCGATCAGGAGCGGCAGAAGCATCAGTTGCGTAGCCTGGTCGCCCGCAAAGAAGATGGACGCAAGAACCATGGTGGCCACCACAGTCACCGCATAAGTCTCGAAAAGATCGGCCGCCATACCGGCACAGTCGCCGACGTTGTCGCCGACATTGTCCGCAATCGTCGCCGGGTTGCGTGGATCATCTTCCGGAATACCGGCTTCCACCTTGCCGACCAGATCGCCGCCGACGTCCGCTCCCTTGGTGAAAATGCCGCCGCCGAGACGGGCGAAAATGGATATCAGCGAAGCGCCGAAGCCGAGAGCGACGAGAGCGTCGATCACGGTCCGGTCGGTCGGTTCCATTCCGGCGAACTGGGTAAGAACAGTGTAATAGACCGCAACCCCCAACAGCGCGAGGCCGGCAACCAAAAGGCCGGTGACGGCACCGGCCTTGAAGGCAATTTCCAGTCCCGCGCCCAGGCTTTGGCTCGCCGCCTGGGCCGTGCGCACATTGGCACGGACGGACACCATCATGCCGATGTACCCGGCAGCCCCTGAAAGAACCGCCCCAATGGCAAAACCGATTGCTGCCGGTCCTGAAAGCAAAATCCACGCAAGTATGAAAACAACTGCCCCAACGATGGCAATCGTTGTGTATTGCCGGTTGAGATAGGCTTTAGCCCCTTCCTGGATCGCACCTGCGATCTCCTGCATGCGGGCGTTGCCCGCATCCGCCGCCATGACGGATTGAATTGCCCATGCCCCATAGGCGATGGATAAGAGGCCACAAATAATGATGACGACAAGCTCGGTCATGCTTCCTCCCAAGGCTGCGGCGGACCGATTTTGTTGTTCTTATTTCCGCCAGACTGCGCCCCACACCAATTCCCCAGCGTGAGGAGTAAACACGATAGCAGCAAATTGGAGCGCTTCGTCAAGCTCTCACATTGTTTAATTTAACAGTTCCGTTGCGGCATTGTTTGGTGCAGCGCAGTAGAAATGCTGCATTGACGAAACTGGAAATCATTTTCACTTTAAGCAGTTGTAACTGCTTTCTTTTCTGCAACCACAAGCCATCCAAGAAGGCCGAGACACAGGACCACGAACGGGAAAACGAGAACATTCACCGTTCCCCAGCCGAACAGGTTGAGCAACGCGCCTGAAGAAAAGGAGGCTGCGGCCACGAATCCGAACACCAGGAAATCGTTCACCGCCTGGACCAGATTGCGTTCTTCCGGCCGGTAGGTTTCGGTCAACATGGCGGTCGCGCCAATGAAACCGAAGTTCCAACCAAGCCCAAGCAGGACAAGTGCCGTCCAGAAGTGGGTGATCTCGATCCCCGTGAGAGCAACAATCGAGCAGGCTGCCAGAAGCGCCAGACCGATTGCCACGATCCGCTCCTTGCCGAAGCGGCCAATGAGGTTGCCGGTAAAGAAGCTGGGGCCGAACATGGCCAGCACGTGCCACTGGACACCAAGTGCTGCGTCGGTTTCCGACAAGCCGCAGCCGATCATGGCGAGCGGGGTTGCAGTCATGACCAATGACATCAGCGCATAGGAGCAGATGCCGCAGGCAGCCGCGACGATGAAACGGGGCTGTGTCATGATCCTGGACAACGGCCGGCCGCCCGCCTGGGCGTGGCTCAGGCGGGGCGGTTTCGGAATTTTCAGAAAGGCAAGCAGTACCAGGGCAACCACCGCCAGCCCGGCCTGAGCCAGATAGGTTCCCGCAAACAGCACCGGTGCGAACATATCCTTGGTTGCGATCACTGTTTGCGGACCGATGACTCCGGCCAGAACACCGCCTGCCATAACCCAGGAAATCGCCTTCGGCTTGAAGGCATCACTCGCAGTGTCCGCTGCGGCAAATCGGTATTGCTGCATGAACGCCCCGGCAAAGCCGCCAAGACAGCAGGCAAGCGCAAAGAGTAGGAAATGATCCTGAAACACGGCCAGGGAAGCCAGCAAACCCGAGGAAATACCCAACAGGGAAGCTCCCATGAAGCCGGCCCGCCGGCCGAAGCGGCGCATGATCATTCCGGCCGGGATCGTTCCGAAGGCCGTACCCAGCACCATCACGGAAATCGGTAGCGTTGCCAGAGACTTGTCATCTTCCAGCATCATATATCCGACAAGCGGCCCGGTTGCCATGACGATGGATGCAGCAGCCCCCCCCAAAGCCTGCGCAAAGGCCAGCAGCAAAGCGTTGCGCTTGGCCAGACGGTCATCGACAAACGAATCCGGTGAAACGGCGTTCATGTGCAGTCTTTCAAATTAGGAAGATAGAAAGGCAAGGCGGAAGAGGTAGCACGACCGGCTTTCGCTGGGAAGTAACGGATGAAACAGATCTGTTCGCGCCGGCAGCATCACCGAAAGGCATCATCCTGCCAGATGGTCAGAAATGCCGGAAACCGCCTTCTTGTGCGTATACGACCGGTTTTCCGCCTGCGAGAAGCTTCACGGTGCCCTTGTCTTCCGTAACCCTTCCCACGGCAGTGACCGGACAATCAGCCGCCTCTGCCGCGGTCATGAATTCCTGCGCCTTTTGCTCGCAAACGCTGGCCAGAATTTCGTAGTCGTCGCCACCATTGAGGTAACCCGCCAAGTCGTCGGCGCTCCGGCCCTTCAGGTCCCGCAGCACGTCCGACAAGGGAACCTTGTCCATGTCGATAGAAATACCGACGCCCGACGCCTTTGCCATATGCGCGCAATCGGCAATGAGCCCGTCGGAAATATCCATGGCTGCATTGGCGTATTCGGTCAGGGGGCCGGCGAGCCGGGTTCTGGGCCTGGGCAGAAGATAGCGGTCGAGAATATGGCGTTCCTGAACGGCGGACAGGCCGTGGGTTTTGCAGAACTGCGGATCGAGCCGCGCTTTCAGCCCGGCGGCCGCGTCGCCGATCGTGCCGGTAACAAAAAGGAGGTCGCCGGGTCTTGCGCCGGACCTCCGGACCGCCCTGCCGGTTGCCACCTCACCGATGGCGGTGACGGATACCTGCAGGCCGTTGCCGGAGCGGATGGTATCGCCGCCCAGCAACTGGACATCGAAGGCGGCCTGGTCGGCAGCCAACCCCTTGCAAAAGCGGCACAGCCAGCTTTCCGTCCAGTTTGACGGAAGAGCGAGACCAAGCAGGTAACCGCGCGGTCTTGCCCCCTTGGCGGCAAGATCGGAGAGATTGACCCGAAGCGCCTTGGCGGCAATCGCTTCGGGCGCGTCATCGGCAAAAAAATGGATATCGGCGGCCAGCACGTCCTTGGTCAGCACCAGATCGTAACCGGCCCGGGGCGTCAGGACTGCCGCATCATCTGTCAGCCCGAGGCTGCCAGGATCATTGGCCAGGGGCGCGAAGTAGCGCTTGATAAGTTCGAATTCTCCCGGCCGGTCCGCACCCATGATCAGGAAGCGCCGTCCGCCTTGCCGGTGTCGAGCTCCGCGTTGCGCAGCTCATGGGCGAGCCGGTCGAGCACACCGTTGACGAGGCCCGGTTCGTCGTCCTCGAAAAAGGCCTTGGCGACGTCGATATATTCGGAAATGATCACCTTTGCCGGCACGTCCTTGCGCCGAAGCAGTTCATAGGAACCGGAACGCAGGATCGCACGCAGCAGGCTGTCGATCCGCTTCAGCGGCCAGTCTTCGGTGAGCGCCGTATGAATATAAGGGTCGAGGAACTTCTGGTCGGCCACAACGCCGGCGACGATGTGCTTGAACCACTGCTCGTCGGCTTCGCGGTATTGCGCCCCGTCAAGTTCCTTGCCGAGGCGAAAGGCGGTGAACTCGCTGATCACGCTGGTCAGCGGCGCACCGCCCACGTCCATCTGATAGAGAGCCTGGACGGCAGCGAGGCGGGCAACGCCGCGCTTGTTGGCGGGGCGCACAGTCTTAGCCGGTTTTTCCGGGTCGGCCTTTCCGGTCATTTTTCTTATACTCCAAGCCGTTCGCGCAGGGCGATCATGTCGAGGGCTGCCTGTGCGGCCGCACCTCCCTTGTTCTTGTCATCCACTTTCGCGCGGGCCCATGCCTGTTCACCGTTCTCGACGGTCAGGATGCCGTTGCCAACCGCCAGATCGGCATCGACGATCAGGTCCATGATCACCCGGTTCGATTCATTGGCGACGATGTCGTAATGGGTGGTTTCACCGCGGATCACCGCGCCCAGCAGAACAAAGCCGTCATAAAGCACACCGTCATTTTCCATTGCAGTCAGGGCCATGGAAAGCGCCGCCGGAATTTCCAGGACCCCCGGCACGGCGATCCGGTCATAGCTGGCACCTGCGGCCTCAATGGTCTTGATCGCCCCCTCGGCAAGCGCGTCGGCAAGTTCGTCGTAGAAACGGGCTTCAATGATCAGAAGTTTCTTTGCTGCGCTCATGGGTCTCTCAATCCTTTATAAGGCCGCGACAGGAACCACGTCTGCCCCGGTTTGTCCAGTCTCATTCGAGACCGTTACTGAATGGGACCGCGAAACCTCAGCAACAAGCACGCCGCCAGAGAATTGCGATCCGGGATCATAACTCTTTTTGAAGGTGTTGGGGCGTCCCCTACCCGGTCTTGGAAAATTCCGCAAGACGCGCGGCATAGCGGGCCATCATATCCACTTCAAGGTTGATCTTGTCGCCGACCTGGCGTTCGGACCAGGTGGTGACCTCCAGCGTGTGCGGGATCAGGAACACGGAAAAGAGCAGCCCGTCCACCTCGTTGACGGTAAGCGACGTGCCATCGAGCGCGACCGACCCCTTCCTGGCGATGAAAGGCGCGGCCTCTGCCGGAGCCTCGAACTGGAAATAGACGGAATCGGGATGATCTTCCCGCTTGGTGACGGTCGCCATGCCATCGACATGGCCAAGCACCAGATGGCCGCCGAGCTCTGCCCCCATGGTCAGCGAACGCTCCAGGTTGAGCTGCTGGCCGACCGCCCAGCCGGATACGGTGGTCAAGGCCAGAGTTTCCGCAGCCGATTCCACTTCGAACCAGTTGCCGTTGGAGCTGTTCGCCTTGGCCGTCACCGTGTGGCACACACCACCACAGGAGATGGACGCACCAATATCGAAGGTCTCGGTGTCGTAATCAGTGCGGATACGGGTCCGCTTGCCGGCCGGTATGTCTTCGATGGAAAGAATTTCGCCAAGGTCGGTCACAATGCCGGTAAACATGTCAGTTTCCACGCCGTCTGAGGGAAATGAAGCGGTCGCTGCCGAACGTTCCGGCATCGACCCGCTCGAATTTGGGGTCTTTCAAAACATCCGCAAGATCAAGATCATGCAAGGCCGGTATGCCGCCGCTGCCGATCTCGATATCGCCGGTGACGACGCAAATGTCATCGACCAGATCCGCCTTCAGGAAGGAGGTCGCCAGGCGCGCACCACCTTCCACCATGAGGCGGGTGATGCCGCGGGTCGCCAGGGCACTCAGGATCACGGCCGGTTCAATGCCCGTAACCGTGGCCGGCACTCGAATGACGTTGACGCCGGCGGCGGCCAGATCCTCGATCTTGCCGGGATCGGCGTCATTGCCGCAGATCAGCCAGACAGGCACGTCCGCGCAGGTCCGAACCAGCTTGGAGCCAAGCGGCAGACGTGCTCGCCGGTCGATGATCACCCGCACGGGTGAACGCTCGGCAAGACCGGGCAACCGGCAGGTCAGCTGCGGATCGTCTTCAAGCGCCGTACCGGAGCCGACCAGGATCGCATCGAATTCCGCGCGGAACCCGTGCACCTTGCGCATCGACAGCGGACCGGAAATCCTGACCTGACCGTCACCGGCCCGCCCGATAAAACCGTCCTTCGACCTTGCCAGTTTCAGGAACACCTGCGGACGCTGCCTGAGCTGACGCAGGCTGAAGCCGCGATAGAGCGTCTGCATCGCCGCTTCGCGAACGCCAACGATGACCTCGAGACCGGCCTCCCGAAGCATCGCGACACCCCGCCCGGCGACACGCGGATTGGGGTCCGGCATGCCCACGACCACCCTTTTGATTCCGGCTTCGACCAGGGCCAGCGCACAAGGCGGCGTGCGGCCGTAGTGGGAACAGGGCTCAAGCGTGACATAGCAGGTTGCTCCCCTCGCCCGGTCACCGGCCTGTGTGAGTGCATTGACTTCGGCATGCGCCATGCCCGGACGCGAGGTGACACCGCGCCCGACGAGAATATCGCCCTCGTCCTCACGCACGATCAGGGCTGCAACGGAAGGATTGGGCCACACACGCCCGAAGCCACGGCGCGCCAGACGTTCGGCGGCTGCCATGAAGCGCAGGTCCTTGTCGGAAGTATCCGGCATGAAGGTTCGGTCCCGGAAGATCAGTTGCTGTCCACGGGCGCTCCGTCCGGCCCGCTGAGCTCATCCAGAAGGGCCTCGAAATCCTTGGCTTCCCGGAAGTTCTTGTAGACGGACGCAAACCGCACATAGGCGACGTCATCAATGCCCTTCAGGCCTTCCATGACGTGATTGCCGATGGTTTCTGCGGTGATTTCGCTTTCGCCGGAGCTTTCAAGCTGACGCACGATGCCGCTGACCATGCGCTCGATCTTGTCAGGATCCACCGGCCGCTTGCGCACGGCGATCTGGACGGAACGCATCAGCTTTTCCCGGTCGAAAGGAACCCGGCGGCCCGAGCGCTTGAGCACTTGCAATTCGCGGAGCTGTACCCGCTCGAATGTCGTGAAACGGCCGCCGCAGGTGCTGCAGATCCTGCGGCGGCGAATGGCGGTGTTGTCCTCGGTCGGGCGGGAATCCTTAACCTGGGTTTCCTCGCCGCCGCAAAAAGGACATCTCATGTCTCAAAGCTCCTGACCGAGCCCTTCGGATTATTTCCCGTAGATCGGGAACCGGGCCGTCAGTGCTTCTACCTTGGCTTTGACCGCAGCTTCAACAGCCGCGTTGCCATCTTCACTGTTTGCAGTCTTCAAACCGTCCAACACTTCCGTGATCAGCAGGCCGACTTCACGGAATTCGGCAACTCCGAAGCCACGCGTGGTCGCTGCCGGCGTGCCGAGGCGAATACCGGAGGTGACGAAAGGCTTTTCCGGGTCGAACGGGATGCCGTTCTTGTTACAGGTGATGTTGGCGCGGCCGAGCGACTTCTCGGCGGATTTGCCGGTCGCGTTCTTCGGACGCAGGTCCACGAGCATCAGGTGGTTGTCGGTACCGCCGGAGACGATGTCGAGGCCCTGTTCCTTCAGCACTTCGGCAAGCGCCTTGGCATTCTCGGCGACCGAGCGTGCATAGGTCTTGAATTCCGGCTGCAGGGCTTCCTTGAAGGCAACGGCCTTGGCGGCGATCACATGCATCAGCGGACCGCCCTGGAGACCCGGGAAGACCGCGGAATTGATCTTCTTGGCAATCGCCTCGTCGTTGGAGAGGATCATGCCGCCGCGCGGGCCGCGCAGGGACTTGTGGGTGGTGGTGGTGACCACATGGGCATGCGGCACCGGAGACGGATGCACGCCGCCCGCCACGAGGCCGGCGATGTGAGCCATATCGACCATCAGGTAGGCGCCGATGCTGTCGGCGATTTCACGGAAACGCTTCCAGTCCCAGACGCGGGAATAGGCGGTGCCGCCGGCCAGGATCAGCTTCGGCTTGTGTTCATTGGCAAGGCGCTCGACCTCGTCCATGTCGAGAAGGTGGTCTTCCTGACGCACGCCATAGGACACCACGTTGAACCACTTGCCGGACATGTTGACCGGGGAACCGTGGGTCAGGTGGCCGCCGGAATTGAGATCCAGGCCCATGAAGGTGTCGCCCGGCTGCAGCAGGGCCAGGAACACTGCCTGGTTCATCTGGCTGCCGGAGTTCGGCTGGACGTTGGCGAAGTTGCAGCCGAAGAGCTCCTTGGCGCGCTCGATCGCCAGGCTTTCCGCAATGTCGGCGAATTCGCAGCCGCCGTAGTAGCGCTTGCCCGGATAGCCTTCGGCGTATTTGTTGGTAAAGATCGAGCCCTGCGCTTCCAGAACGGCACGGGAAACGATGTTCTCGGACGCGATCAGCTCGATTTCGTGCTGCTGGCGGCCAAGTTCCTTTTCGATGGTGCCGAAGATCTCCGGATCGACCTCGTCGAGGCTACGGGTGAAAAAACCGGTCTGCAGGGACTGAGAAGAGCTTTCCATCAAAGACATCCCACCATCCTTCGTGTCTTATTTTAAGGAACCGCGGCGCAGGTTTTGGAGACGTCCTCAGGACAGGATCTCGTGGCATGGCCGACATGACGCGAGGGAGTATCACAGCCAAACCCGAGAACCAAGGGCCTTAGCGACGCGTTAGGTTTGGAAAACGACACCATTGTTCCGCAAACCCAAATGAGTGTCGTTTGCGGAACAACTTGGCAGCAAGAGCCCTTGGAAACGGAAAAGAATCGCACCTATTGCGAGCGTGTCAGTCGAAGGAAATCGGAGATTACCTGACCAGGCAGACTGGCCATTGTTGAACAACGACAACTTTCTTGCGCCCATTTTCCGCCAGGGCACGTCAGATGCGCGCATTGCCGGAGAACCCGTTTCGGCGATTGCGGCTTTGCTAGCCCCCTTGAAATGCGGGGATCA
>NZ_JBNKYW010000223.1:0-8749 GCF_050301095.1 Roseibium sp. | reverse complement strand
TCGTCATTCTGGCGCCTGAAAGCCAGTCGGACGAGAGCCTGCAGGCCATCGCCAAGGCCGTCAGCGGCACGGTGGAGGTCGTGAAATACAGGTCCGAGGCAAGCGACAAGGACCTCGTCGCCCTCCTGAAGGAAATGACGGATGTCGTCGCTGTCGGCTTTGTCGAAGGCGACAGGAAAGTGGCCGAGGTGGCCGCGGCTCTCAAGAAGCGGAAGGTCTCTCCGCTGATCGTCGGGCACACCGGCTGGGGAACCGCCCTTGTGCGCAATCCGAAACTTGAAGGTGCGATCATTGCCCGGCCCGGCGGGGCCAGCCGGGCGCTCGTGGCGCAGCGCTACACCGCCAAGTTCGGCAGCGCACCGGGCGAGATGAGCCTTTACGGCTTCGATATTGCCGCGGTTGCCTCCGGCCTCGTGCGTCAGCACGGCAAAAATGGCATCACCCGCAAGCGCCTGACCAGCAGCCAGGGCTTCAAGGGCGCTCTGGGAAGCTTCCGCTTCCGCGAGGACGGCACGGTCGAGCGGCTCTACGAGATCAACAAGATCGTTGGCGGCAAATTGAAGATCATTCAGTCGGCGCCCGCAGGGTTCTGATCTTTGCGGGTATCAAGAGCGAGCATGAAATGCCCCGTCAGGTTTCCTGCGGGGCATTTTTGTTTTGGTGGCAAAGGTAGCCTTTCTGGCGTCGTCCCGGACGGAGCGCGGCAGAGATCCGGGATGACGGGTTGTGAGGTATTGATAAACGGACACTCTCCACGAAGCGTGCCCGTCAATCATACCGAGCCGACAGACAGGCCTCGGTCAGCTTGGAAAGCTCCCCGAAAGCTCCTGGTCCGGCGGCAAGGACCGGGGCGGGTTTCAAAAGCGCATCGCCTTCGGCCGGAAACGGGCGGCACAAGCCTCCAGCTTCCTTCACCAGACAGTAACCGGCCAGGCAATCCCAGGCGTTCAGCTCCGGCTCGAAGAAACCGGTCACCCGTCCCGCCGCGACAAAGGCGAGCATCTGGGCCGCCGAGCCGGTGCGCACGTAGTTTCCGCCGGCCTCAAGAAGACCCGCGATAAGGTTGCCGATCATGGCAGGCGGCACCTTGTTGTTGGCGCCGATGCCGGTGAGGCCGGTCTGCAGGGTCCTGGCAGGATCGAGATGAAGCGGTTCTCCGTTCAAGGTCGCGCCCGCGCCGTCGAGGGCCGCGAAGGTCTCGCCGTCGCACGGCAATCTGATCACGCCAATGACGGGCTCGCCTTTTTCCAGAAGCGCAATGGAGACGCACCAGTAGGGCAGGCCGTTGACGAAGGCATTGGTGCCGTCGATCGGGTCGACCGCCCAGGTGAAGCCGCTGATGCCTTGCTGGAGACCATGTTCCTCGCCGAGGATGCCATCTTCGGGAAATGCCTCTTCAAGCCGTTGCCGGATGAAGGTTTCGACATTCCGGTCGGCGATGGAAACCACATCCTGCATGCCGCGCTTGGCTTCGATTTCAAGTTCGCTCCTGCGCCGGAAATAGTCCAGAGCCATGTCCCCGGCTTCTTCGGCGAGGGTCCTGGCGAGTGTGAAGCGGGAGGTGAGCGCTTCGGCCGATGGGGCGGGTTTTGTTGTCGTCTTCATCTCAGCTTTCGATCAGGGCCAGGCCGCGATTGCGGAAACCGATGGAAACGGCGCTGCGCGGGGGCAGCGAGCGTTCGATCTCATGATCGATGACGAAGAAGTTCCCGACCGGGGTCTCGACTTCATATTCGACATGATCGCCGAGATAGGCAGCCGTCAGGATTTCACCGCCAAGTCCGCTTCCGGCATCGGGTGCCAGAATGACCGCTCCCGGCCGGACGGCCAGCTTGGCCGCGCCTGCCGCGGTCTGCCTCCACGGCAGGCTGTGCCTCAGGCCGCCGACGTCTATCACGGCCTGATCTCCCTTGCGTTCGACGATCTCGCAGGGGACGACATTGGCCTCGCCCATGAAGTCGGCGATGAATTCGGAGGCAGGTTCCTCGTAAAGGGCCCGCGGGGCACCGGACTGGGCGATCTTGCCGTCTTTCATGACGATGATCGTGTCGGAAACCGCCAGGGCCTCGTCCTGGTCGTGGGTCACGTAAACAGCGGTGAAGCCGAGGCGCTGCTGCAGTTCACGGATTTCGGTACGCACCCGGCGGCGCAGCCGTGCGTCTAGGTTCGACAGCGGTTCATCGAGAAGCAGGACCTGCGGATTGAGGACAAGCGCCCGGGCAACGGCGACGCGCTGCTGCTGGCCGCCGGACAGTTCTGCCGGAAGGCGGTGCCCCATGCCGGTGAGCCCCACCTGGGTGAGTCCTTCTTCGGCCCGTTCCTTTGCTTCCCGTTTGTTCAGCCCGGAGGATTCCAGCCCGTAGGCAACGTTTTGGAGGGCGTTCATATGCGGGAAGAGCGCATAGGACTGGAACACCATGGAGACGTCCCGCTCGTGCGCCGGGACCATGGTGACGTCCCGGCCGCCGATCAGGATGCGGCCGGAAGTCGGATGTTCCAGGCCCGCCAGCATGCGCAGCGTCGTGGTCTTGCCGCAGCCGGAGGGGCCGAGCAGGGTCACCAGCGTGCCGGGCTCGATGGTGATGGAAAGGTCCGGAATGGCGGTGAAGGTGCCGAAGTCCTTGCGGACGTTTTCGAAGACGACGGAACCGGGCTTGAGGTCAGTCATGCAGTTTTCTCCTGCGCGATACGGAATTTGCTGGATTTGGAAACACCCGAGACACGGTTCTCCCGGCGCAGGCGCCGTTCGCCGACCACAAGCTGGAAGCCGGCGATGACCGTGATCATCACGAGGATCAGCATCGAGGAATAGGCGATCGCGATGCCGTATTCGCCGTTCTCGACCAGACCGACGATATAGGCGGTGGCCATGTTGTATTCCGCGCTGACGAGGAAGATCACGGCGCTGATCGAGGTGATTGCCCGGACGAAGGAATAGACCAGGGCGGCGGTGATCGCGGGCCTGAGCAGCGGCAGGATCACCTTGCGCAGGGTCCGGGCGCTGTTGGCCCTCAGCGTCAGCGAGGCCTCGTCCAGGCTCTTGTCGAGCTGGCTCATGGCGGCGACGCCGCCGCGTACGCCGACCGGCATGTTGCGGAACACGAAACAGGCCACCAGGATCAGGGCCGAGCCGGTCATCTCGAGTGGCGGCAGGTTGAAGGCCATGATGTAGCTGATGCCGATGACGGTGCCGGGGATGGCGAAGCTCATCATCAGGGCGAACTCGAAGGCGTTCTTGCCGGCGAATTTCTGCCGCACGATGATATAGGCGGTCAAAAGGCCGACGGCGGCCGTCAGCGGTGCCGAGATGAGAGCGATTTCCATCGTTGTCCAGAAGGAGTCCCAGGCAACGCCGGTCCACTGCAGCGCGCCGCCCTCGAAGGAAATGGAGAAGGCGCGGGCGTAGTGTTCGAGCGTCAGGGAGTTGTCGAGTCCCCAGGTCTTTACGAAACCACCGAAGAGGATCATGCCGTAGACGACGACGGTGAAGATCATCCAGGGCACGACGATGCCGTGAACGGCAAGCGACATGCTTTTCGGCAGGCCCGCATGGGCGCCGCTGTCGCCCTTGCCGGTGACCGTCGCAAAGTTCTTGCCGGACAGCCACAGGCGCTGCGCCAGGAAAGCCGACAGCGTGAAGGTGAGCAGGACCATGGCAAGCACGGCTGCCCGCGAGGGATCGACCTGGGATCCGACCACGGCAAAGAAGATTTCCGTCGAAAGCACGCCGTGGCTGCCGCCGAGCACCAGCGGGTTGCCGAAATCGGCCATGCTTTCGATGAAGCCGATCAGGAAGGCGTTGGCAAGGCCGGGCTTCATCAGCGGCAGGGACACGCGCCAGAAGGTGCGCCAGCGGTCGGCCCGGAGGGTTTGAGAAGCCTCCTCCATGGAGGGGCTGACGCCTTCGACGACACCGATCAGGACCAGGAAGGAGATCGGCGTGAAGGAAAGAACCTGCGCGATCCAGATGCCGGTGAGGCCGTAGAGCCAGCGGCTCGGCTCAATGCCGAAGAACGTGTCCAGCGCCTCGGTGACGACGCCTGAGCGGCCGAACAGAAGTGTCAGGGCAAGACCGATGACGAACGGCGGGGTGATGATCGGCAGCACGGTGAGCAGCCGCAGGCCCTTCTTGAAGGGAAAGTTCGTGCGGGTCGCCACCAGGGCGAAGGCAAGGCCCAGAACGGTGGAGCCGAGACCGGACATGAGCGCCAGGAAAAGCGTACGCCAGGCAACACCGCAGCGGCCAGCGCCGACGACGCAATTAAGGCTCCAGATGCCCGGATCCTGGATGTTGCGGATCAGGCCGTCCGGCTTGAACGAGCCGTCGAAATCCTGCACCGAGCCCACGAACATCGAGCCGATCGGATAGAAGACGAAAACCGAGACCAGCAGGATCAGGACGGAAATCGAGCCGACGACGAAGGCGTCGCCCTTCATGAAGCCGCGTTCGGCCAGGCCGAAGGCGATGAAGAGGGTGAAGACGAGGGACAACAGGATGGCACCGGCGCCCATTGCCGGCTGCCCGAGCTGCAATTGCCCGAATGTGGTGTCGAGAAAGGTCCAGGCCCAGCCGGTGAAGCTGATCGCCAGCCCCTGAAGGGCCATGAAGGCGATGCCGGCGGTTCCTGCAAGAATGAGCAGTTTGCCGCGCCTGTCCGCATCTGTCAGGACGCGTGTGCTGGCCCCCAGAAGAAACAGGGCGAGGGCGGCCACAAGCCAGATGCGCCCTTCGGCGCCGAATTGCAGCAGCCCGGGTGCGAGATCGGAAGAAAACGGAAATCCGGAAAGCCAGTCAAAGGCAAAGAAGCCGGTTTCCACCCTGTACCAGGGTACGAGAAGAAATGCGGCGAGCCCGAGGCCTAAGAGAATGTTGAGCCGTTTGTTGCCGGTCAGCATGGCCACCCCTGTGTTCATTTTTCTTGGTTATCGGCAGCCCTGTCCCGGAGCCGCCAGGTTCCGGGACAGGGCCTTTCGGGTGTTGGGTCAGTTGGCGATGGCGCCAATCTCACGGTCCCAACGCTCCAGGAGGGCCTTGCGTTTTGCCGGGTCGCCGTAGGTCTTGAAGTCGTAGTCGATCAGTTTGATGTCCTCGAACTTCGGTGCTTCCGGCGGAATTGTCGCGGACTTGTTGGACGGAAGCTGGAACGACTTGGCGTCCTTCATGCGCGACTGGACTTCAGGTGTCAGCGCCCAGTCGTACCAGATCTTGGCGTTGTCCAGATTTTTGGCACCCTTGACGAGCGACATGGAGCCGATTTCGTAACCGGTGCCTTCGCATGGCGCGACGGTCTTGATCGGGAAACCGGAAGCCGCCTGGGCGACCGCGTCATGCTGGAACACGATGCCGAGGCCGGTTTCACCGCGGGCGGCGGCTTTCACCGGAGCCGAACCGGACTTGGTGTACTGGGAAACGTTGTTGTTCATTTCCTTGAGGAATTCGAAGGCCTTGTCTTCCCCCATGATCTGAACGAGCGTTGCCAGCGTCGTGTAGGCGGTGCCGGAGGAATTCGGGTTGGCAACCTGGATTTCACCCTTCAGTTCCGGCTTCAGAAGATCAGCCCAGCAGGTCGGCTCCCCGTAGCCCTTTTCCTTGAAGATTTCGGTGTTGTAGCCCCAGCCGAGTGCGCCGGCGTAGATGCCGACGGTCTTGTAGCCGGAGCTTTCCGCCTGCTTCTGGGCCCAGTCGTTCAACTCGCCGAGCTTGTCGGACTTGTATTCCAGCGTCAGGCCTTCGGAAGCGGCCTGCAGGTGCGGGTCGCCGGTGCCGCCCCACCAGATGTCGGTCTTGGGATTGCGGGACTCCGCGCGGATCTTGGCGTAGCTTTCGCCGGACGACAGGCGGACCAGGTTGACCTTGATGTCGTGCGAAGCCTCGAAATCGCCCTTGAGCTGTTCGCAGATCACCACGTCAGCCGAGCAGATGACGTTGAGGTTACCCGCCGCCAGGGCCGGGGAGATCGTAAATGTTGCCGCGGTGGCAAGCAGGGCGACGGAAAGGGATTTCATAGACATGGTTTCCTCCACATTGGCATTTCGCCATTTGTCTGCATGAGCGGCAGACGATTGTTCAGCCTCTGGCTGGGGTCATGACCGGACGCGGGCAAAGCTTTCCCGTTCGGAGCCGTGAAGCGGTCCGTTGCCGGTCAGATTCGAATGTCGAAAGTCGGTCCTCTACTGTGTGACGACGGGGCTGCTGTTCCCAAGCACCTCTTTGTCGAAACGGTCGAGAAGCCTGCGCCTTTGTTCGGGAGAACCGAAGGTGGCGAAGTCGTAATCGACCATGCGGATCAGGGAAATGTCGGGTGCGGCCGGTGGCAGTGCGGCCCGGGCATTCGACGGTATCTGGTTCTGTCCGGAGGCGGCACCGGTCGCCTGGCCTTCGGGACTCATGGAATAGTTCACGAATCGGCGGGCCGCTTGCAGGTGTTTCGCGCCCTTGACGATGCTGACCGCGCCGATCTCATATCCCGTGCCCTCGCAAGGGGCGACGATGACGAGCGGCGCGCCGGCCTGCTGCTGCGTGACGGCGTCATGAATGAAAGAAATGCCGATCCCGGTTTCACCGCGCGCGGCCGCCTTCACCGGCGCTGCCCCCGACGTGGTGAAATGGGAAATGTTGTGCGCCAGGGCCGCCAGATAACGGATAGCCTCGTCTTCGCCGAGCAGTTGGACGAGCGTTGCCAGGAAAGTGTAGGCGGTGCCGGACGAATTTGGATTGGCCAGTTGCACCAGACCCAGGTAGCGCGAATCGGTCAGATCCTTCCAGCAGGACGGCGCTTTCAGCCCGTTGCCGGTCAGGACGCTGGAATTATAGGCAAAGCCGAGAGCGCCGGCATAGACGCCCGAAGCAGTGCCGCCGGACAATTGATAGAAGTTCTGCGCCCAGGGAAGGGCGTCGCCGGTATGCGCGGGCCGGTAGGGTTCCAGAAGGCCCTCTGCGGCTGCCTGCAAATGCGTGTCGCCCGTGCCGCCCCACCAGACGTCGACCTGCGGGTCGTCCTTCTCGTACCGGATCTGTTCAAGAATTTCGCCTGTGCTCCGGCGTGCCATGGCAACGTCCAGGCCCGTCGTTTGCTCAAACGCGGCTTCCATGGTCAGGCACCAGTCCTTGTCGACGCCGCAAAGGACATTCAGGTCCTGCGCCGTGGCACCGGTGAGCGCTGACGACAGCCAAAAGGCCGCCCCCGCTCCGAGTGACGTAACAAGTTTCATGGTTCCTCCCAGGCCGGAGCCGCGCTCCGGACATGTATCTACCATGGCAGATGTGACAGTCTTCGCAACTGGAGTTTGGTTACGGTTGTTTCGGGTGGCGGAGAAAGAAGTTACAAATATTACAAGCCTTACAATTGTGACAAGCAATTGAAAAATCGAAGCTTTGCATAATCCCGGGCAGTGCATATGATATCGCGCGGGAGGACACAAGAGTGCTCAACGAAGGCATCGGCATCCTGATCGTGGAAGACGATCCGGACATGGCGGAACTTATATCGGACCTGGTGGAGGCGGAGGGCTGGCAGCCGTTCACGGCGTCTTCGGCCGAGGAGGCTGCCCGAGTTCTTGCCGAGCGGACGTTTCATCTTGTCCTGGTCGATCACAACCTGCCCGGCATGTCCGGCCGGGTGTTTGCCCAGAAGCTGAGATCCCAGACCGATATCGGCATCGTGATGGTGACAGCGGCCGGTAGCGCGGCGGAGCGGGTGCTCGGGCTGGAGACGGCGGCCGACGACTATGTTGTCAAGCCGTTCGAGCCGATCGAGCTGACGGCACGCATCAAGGCGGTCCTCAGGCGCACGCACCCCGCGCTCAAGAGCGAGCGGGACCCGGTACAGGTTCAGCATGAACCGTCGGCGCTGCTTCTGGGGGACTGGGTGATCGATCTCGTCAACCGCAGGGCCGTCTGCAAGACCCATCCGTCCCGCACGCTGACATCCTCGGAATTTTCCCTTCTGGAAATTCTGGCGGCAACGCCCAATGAGCCCGTCAGCCGGACGACGATCCTGGAACAGCTCGGCGCGGAAACCGATCGCCTGATCGACAGGAACGTGGACGTTCTGGTGCTGCGCCTGCGCCGCAAGATCGAGCGCAATCCGGACCTGCCGCAGCATATCAAGACCCGGAGGGGGAAAGGCTACATCCTGCACAAGGATCCTTCCCCGTTGCCCGGATGATCAGCCGCCCGCTTGTTTCTTCCATCGCCTTCCGGCTGCCGGCGGCCATCGTGCTGATCTGCGCGGTCGCATTTGCCCTGTCGGCGATCGCGATCTTTGGTCTTCTGAAGGCACGGGAGGAAACGGCGGCCTACGGGCTCAAGGCCTATACGAGCCTCGCGGATGCCTCTCTCGTTTCGCGCCAGGTGTCGGACCTCGTCTCCAGTGCGCCTTTCCTGATGAATGCGACCTCGCCCTATACGGTGTCCAGCAACAGCCGGGCGCTTGTGAGCCAGGTGGAGGGACTTCTGAGATCACTGCCGGACTACCCGCCCGGCAAGGAGGCCTACCGGGCGGTGAACGATGAGATCGTCGCGCTTCTGGAACAGATCAGGATCGAGGCGCTGGATCTTGCCGCCAAGGCGGAAACCGCGCAGCAGCGCAAGGAAGAGGCTTCTTCCGCGCTCGGCGTGATCGCCGTCGGTCATTCCGTCCGCCAGAAAGAGCTGCGCCAGCGTCTCAATGCGATCGTCCATTCGGTCTCGAGCGCGGGCAGCCTGTTCCAGCTTGGTGAGCTCCGCCGCAGGTATGTGGCTGAAACC
>NZ_JBNKYW010000222.1:0-34649 GCF_050301095.1 Roseibium sp. | reverse complement strand
ACGTCTTCGACAAACATGCCGCCACCTTCACTGAGCTCGGCGTCAATCCGGATCTCGGCATCGGCGACCTGGAAGCCAAGGTCGCGACCCTTCCCGCCGACAAGGCCGCCGAAATCAGCGCCGACATCAAGGCCGCCCTCGACAACGGCCCGGCCATGTACATGGTGAACTCGGACAAGGGCATCACCAACCTGCATGTCTCCTCCGACGTCATCATCGACGCCTCCATGCCGGCTCTCATCCGTGCCGGCGGCAAGGGCTGGGGCCCGGACGGCAAGGAAGGTGACGCCAAATGCGTCATCCCGGACAGTTCCTATGCCGGCGTCTATTCCGCCGTCATCGATTTCTGCAAGGCCAACGGCGCGCTGGATCCGTCCAAAATGGGCACCGTGCCAAACGTCGGCCTGATGGCCCAGAAGGCCGAGGAATACGGTTCCCACCCGCAGACCTTCAAGGCCCCTGCCGACGGCACCATCCGCATCGTCGATGCAAGCGGCAACACGCTTATCGAACATGCCGTCGAAGAGGGCGACATCTGGCGCGCATGCCTGACCAAGGACGCGCCGATCCGCGACTGGGTCAAGCTCGGCGTCACCCGCTCCCGCCTCTCCGGCATGCCGGGCGTCTTCTGGCTGGACAAGACCAGAGCCCACGACGCGGAACTGATCAAGAAAGTCGAGGCTTACCTGCCGGAGCACGACACCTCCGGTCTCGATCTTCAGATCATGGCTCCGACCGAGGCCGCGAAATACTCCACTGAGCGTATTGCGCGTGGGCAGGACACCATCTCCATCACCGGCAACGTGCTGCGCGACTACCTGACCGATCTCTACCCGATCCTGGAAGTCGGCACCTCGGCCAAGATGCTCTCCATCGTGCCGTTGATGAACGGTGGCGGCCTGTTCGAGACAGGCGCAGGCGGCTCCGCGCCGAAGCACGTCCAGCAGCTCATGGAAGAGAACTACCTGCGCTGGGATTCCCTTGGCGAGTTCTGCGCCCTCGGCGCGTCACTGGAACATCTCGCCAACGTCAAGGACAATGCCAAGGCTCAGGTTCTGGCCGATGCGCTGGACGGCGCCATTGAAAAGCTGCTCGACAACGACAAGTCACCGGCCCGCCGGGTCGGCGGCCTCGACAACCGCGGCAGCCATTTCTACATCGCGCTTTACTGGGCCGAGGCCCTGGCGGCGCAGGACAAGGACGCGGACCTGAAGGCGCATTTTACCCCGGTCGCCGAAGCCCTTGCCGCCAACGAGGAGAAGATCGTCGGCGAACTCAACGGCGTCCAGGGCGTCCCGGCCGATACCGGCGGCTACTACCACGCCCCGCAGGCAAAGGTTGACGCCGTCATGCGCCCGAGCGCAACGCTCAACGGCATCATCGGTTGATCTGCTCCGACATGAATAGGTAGAAGAAGGGCGGCTCCGGCCGCCCTTTTGTTTGTGTCAGGGAGTGCAGCTAACGTGTTCACCGGAAAAAAGGAACAATATCCGGTCGTCCGGAATGGCGCCGGAGAAGAATTCCCGCTCTTTTCGCAGACTGAGGACACTCATTCTCCGAAGTGGTGGCCGGATACGTGCTTTTTGGTCCACGCACTCAGCGAAGGCGATTTTTCGACTCTGCGCGGCGGGATCCAGTTGATCGACGACGAGCACGAACCCGTCTTCATGACCGGACCGGGCAGCGTCACGAACGAAATCTATGCCCGGCTGGAACACCTCGGCTACATGAGCGTCACGGAAAAGCCCCTGCCCGAAGAGCTGCAGGGACATCTGGTCGAACGCGGCTTAACCGACTACGGCAAAGAGCATGTCGCGGACTTCGTCATCGCGCAGCGCATCCAGTTGGATGAGCTCGGCGGCAACAGGGAACCGCTGGAAGAGTTCAGTAGAAAGTTTGAAAACCTGCGAGAGCATCACTCAGGATTTCCGCTCGAGGCCCTGCACACATTCCGGATGTTCTTCTCAGATCCCCGCTACGATTTCGAATTGGACCAGTCTTCAAACTATCTTTTCCGGCTCTACAAGATGCTCGGCATCGTGGAGATCTCCGATGAAGGTGTCGCACGTGCGACCCGCTTCGGTTCCATGAACGTGCCGTTCCTGTTCGATCTGCTCCTGAAGGAACGCGGCGGCACGACAAGACACTGAAGCCCTCGGGGCCGGCCGGGACCGCATGCAAAAGCCGTTGCACTCGCGCATCACCGGGCAACCGGATCGAAGGCGATTGCGCTTTCCGCTTGTGCAAAGCTCTCAACGAACCTATCTGACCGTCTACCGCAGCATGCGGTGTTATCTGATTTGAAGACGGGACATCCGGACATGACGACCATGCGCCGCGCGCCCAAAGGGGCCGCCATCCTTCGCTAAACCGCGCTAGCGGTGCGCCGGAGGCAGATCAGGGCAAGATCCTCTTGCACCTGTGGCTTTTCCTGTTTTCAAAAAGGTTCCCGACATGGGCACTTCTCAAAGGAATGGTGCGGCGCCGGACGGCTGCGTGGCACCCATCCATCGTTATTATTCCGACTGTGCATGGATAGAAGGCGCGGCGGAAGATCAACTCACTCTGGTTGCGGGCATGGCTGGCGTTTCAAGGGTCGCGGCTTTTCCGGACCTGCACCCGGGCAAGTACGGACCGGTCGGCAGCGCCATTCTCGCCGACCGGATCTACCCGCAGCTGATCGGCAACGACATCGGCTGCGGCATGTCGCTCTTTGCCCTGGGCCTGCCCCGGCGCAAGCTGAAGGTGGACAAGGCGGCACAAAGGCTTCGGGCGCTGGAAGGTGTCTGGTCCGGCGATGCCGCCGCGCGTCTTGCGTCGGAAGATCTGCCGGCCGGCCTGCACGCCCAGGCGCTCGGCACCATCGGTGGTGGCAACCACTTCTGCGAATTGCAATTCGTGGAAAGCGTATCCGATGAGGCCGCGCTGTCCGCCACGGGCCTGATCGGGGGCGATCTTGTGCTGCTGGTGCATTCCGGGTCGCGCTCGCTCGGCGTGTCTGTTTTCGGTTCCGTCCTCGGCAGTTTCGGCGGGCTGGCTCCGGACGGCAAACCGGGCAAGGCTTATCTAGCAGCTCATGGTCAGGCGGTGCGTTGGGCAAGTCTGAACCGCCGGATCATTGCGGAAAGGGCAGCCGAGGCCCTGCGTTGCGAGATCCGCCTCATTGCGGACGCTCCGCACAATCTGGTCGAGCGAAACGCGGGATGTTTTCTTCACCGAAAGGGAGCGGCCAAGGCCGATCTCCCCCTCGTTCCGCTTGCCGGTTCCAGGGATGCCTACAGCTATCTCCTGAAACCGCTTCACGCAGAGCCGGACGCCCTTGCCTCCCTGGCGCATGGATCGGGCCGCAAATACGACCGGCGGTCCATGACCGGGCGTGCGGGCACGACAAAGTCGGACAGGGAAACCCTTCAACGGACGTCCTTCGGCGGCAAGGTGGTCTGCGAAGACCTCCAGCTTCTGATCGAGGAGGCTCCGAATGCCTACAAGGACCCGGCACAGGTGCTGAAGGATCTGCAATCCTTCGGTCTTGCCGGGGCGGTAGCCCGCCTCCAGCCGCTGCTGACCTTCAAAAAGGCGGTCTCCGACATTCGAGAACCGGCTAGGCGGGACAAGCAGCGCCGCCTGAAAGAGCGGAGGGCCGCGCGATGACACGGCAGACAGCAATCCGCCTTCTGATCACCAGTGGCGATGGCCCGCACGAGTGTTGCCTGGCCGTCGCCCACGTCCTGCGACGGTTGGAACAGGAGGCACGGGATAAAAACCTCCTCTTCCGGGCGGAAATTCCCGGCAACTTGCCGGAGCCCCCCTCCGCCCTTGTCTCCCTGACGGGCGAAGGCGCGGAGAGGCTTGCCATGAGGTGGCGGGGAACGGTGCAATGGACCTGCCCAAGTCCGTTCCGTCCGCATCACAAGCGGCGCAACTGGTTTGTCGGTGTCTTCGGTGTGAGGGATGAGGACCATCCGGAAGCGGTCCTCGATTTGAAATCGCTCAAGGTGGAGACTTTCCGCTCCGGCGGACCGGGCGGCCAGCACCAGAACACCACCGACAGCGGTGTCCGGGTCACGCATACGGAAACCGGTGTTTGCGCCGTATCCACGGACGAGCGCTCACAGCATCGCAACCGCCAGGTCGCGCTCGACCGCCTGGCGGCCAAACTCATCCTGCAAGAACAGGAGAGGCTGGCGCGGGAAAAATCGACTCAAAACCTGCTCCACCGGCAACTGGAGCGGGGAAATCCGGTGCGCAGGTTCAAGGGTGTGCGGTTTTCGGAAATCTCCTGAAAAGCGGGGGCGGAAAGTCCGCCGCCCCGGCCCCTTCGCCTGTCCGGTTTCCAGCTCACCCTATCCGGCATGTATCGCATCCGGCGACCGCCTCACCTGGCCCGGCGTCTGGTTGAATTGCCGCTTGAAGGCCCTGTTGAAGGCAGCTTCCGAGCTGTAGCCGATCCGCTCGGCGATATCGATCAAGGGCAGATCCGTGTCGCGGATCTCCCGGCGCGCGCGCTCCATGCGCCAATGGGTGACATAGGCCAGCGGCGTCATGCCGACGAGGGAGGTGAAGCGTTCGGCGAAGACCGTGCGCGACATGCCGGCCTCGCGGGCCAGCGTTTCGACCGTCCAGGGTTTTTCCGGTTCCCGGTGAATCCGGGACATGCTTCGGCCGAGCTTCGGGTTCAGCACCGCCGCCAGACATCCCGCCCTGTCGCCCTCCCTGTCGACAAAGGTGCGCACCACCTGGATGAAGAGGATCTCAGTCAGCCGGTGGACAATGGCATCCGACCCCGGCATGCCGGCACGTACCTCGCTTGCCACGAAGCGCATGACCGCTTCCAGCCAGAAGGCATTCATCGTCTCGGTGTTGGGAACATGGATGACCGACGGCAGCGCCTCCAGGATCGGATGGACGGATCCCTCCTCGAACTCGAAATGGCCGCAGAACAGCTTGCAGCTCTGCTCCTCCTCCGGTCCGCCAAAATAAAGCGCCCCTTCCCCCGTATATCCGGACTGCTCCACCACCTCATCGACGCTGGCAGCGTTCCGGCCCAGTTCATCGCTGAGAACATGAGCAGCGCCATGCGGAATGACCGCGAGGTCGCCCGTTGCCAGGTAAAGCGGCTTGTCCAGCCCCTCGACGGAAAGCCAGCAGGCTCCGCGCATGGCCATGTGAAACCGCGCCACATTGCCGAACGCCGGCACCCTGACCGCCCAGGGCGGCGAGAAATTGGTGTGAAAATAGACCGATCCGCGCAGTTTCAGCGCATCCAGGATCTGGCTGAGGGCATCATTCTTCATGAGACTGCTTCCGGTCGCTTCAGATTGCATGGAGTGTGCGAAGCAATGCCCCCATGCGCAAGTCTCCCGGACGATCGATCAATTATTGAGGACTTTCGTACATGGATCAAACGGACAGGCACGAACATTCTTATGGCAGCGGGCTTGATGCCTGTTTCCCGCAACCAACTGGAGTTTTGAGAATGTCCTTCCGCTTTGTCACCAAGACCATGCACGCCTATCTGGATTATCCGGTCGCGCTGGCGCTGATCACCCTTCCCTATCTGCTGAACCTTGGCCAGTCCAACCCGATTGCGTTCTGGCTCTCGTTCGTCACCGGTCTGGCTGCGCTGGCCCTGACGATCCTCACCGACCACGAAACCGGCCTTATCCGGATCCTGCCCTATTCCCTCCATCTCAAGGTGGATTTTGCCGTTGGGGTCGTGTTTCTTGCAGCCGCATTCGCCCTCGGCTTCTCTGGCATCGATTTTGCATACTACCTCGTCAACGCCATGGCCGTCCTGACCGTCGTCGGTCTGCACAAGCCGGAGGAAACTCAGGCCCAGCCGGCATGATTGTCACGCGGCGCGCTCTGCCGAAGAAAGAACACCGGTTTCCAGCCGGTGTTTTTTTTACGCAGAAGGCCGGACGATCTGCAAATCTTGAGGGATCTATGAGCATGGAGAAGCCGCTCTCCAGGACGCAAGGTAGTGGCGGCCGGTGATCAACCCGGCCGGAACGACACTCAAGTCCATTTCAGGAGACCATGATGAACTTCACGAAAAATCTTGTTGCCGCCATGCTTCTGGCCACCGCAGCCCTTTCGGCGCCGGCTTTTGCCGCGGACGAGTACAATACCTCCAACGGCCTGACCGCCGCCGGTGCTCCCCTGGGCCTTCACGGCGTCGATCCCGTCGCCTTCGTCGACCTTGGCAACCGCATCGACGGCACCGCGAAATACACCGCCGTCCATGACGGTGTTGCCTATTATTTTGCCTCCCAGGGTGCGATGGACAAATTCACGGCCCATCCGGACGCTTATCTGCCGCAGAACGGCGGCTACTGCACCTTCGGCGTCAGTGTCGGCAAGAAGTTCGACGGCGATCCGCAGTTCGCTGCCATCGTCGATGAAAAGCTCTACCTCTTCCTCAACGAAGACATCTTCCGCGAGTTTCAGAAAGACGAGGCCGGTACCATCGCCAAGGCGGCGGCCAACTGGAAAAAGATCCGCTCGACCGGCGCCCGGGAGCTTTAAGGAAGTAAATCAGGCGCGCCGGTCGGCGCGCCTGATCCGTCACGAAGACTGCCGTTCCACCCCGGCCCCGTAACGCAGGACCGTATAAACGAACAGCCCCATGGTAAGCAGGGCGAGAACGGACCCGGCTTTGGCAAGCGTCTCGGCCCCCTGGCTGATTGCCAGCACGATGCCGGGCACAAGCACCAGAATGGTCGCCACGGACAGGACATAATGGATCCTGGCCAGCCGCGAGACAGCAGCAGCCGGGGTCAAGGCGTAATAGGCCCCGAAGACCGACATGGCGACAAAACCGATCAGATTCAGGTGCCCATGGGCGGGAGACAGGGTATGGTCCTGGGTGGCGGACATCTGAATTCCCCAGGCCATGCCGCACAGGGCGAAAACCGCACCTGTTGCGAAAAACAGGGTTGCAAGCGATCTCATGGCCGCCCCTCCCCGGCCACGCCGAGCGGCGGACCTGTAAGGGTCATGTGGTAGCGCCGTCCGCAGTCCTCGATGGCCGGCAGGTCCTCAGGTATCCTGTAGTTCCCCTTCGCCATTTCCTGAAAGAAACCTTCAAAACCGCCCGGGGTCAGGATGACCAGATGGCGGCACGGGACATCGCTGACCACCTGGAAGGTGTGCTCCTTGCCGCGCGGAACAAAGGCGGTCTCTCCGGGTCCTCTGACGAAGCTCTGCCCGTCCAGCCAGAACTCGCAGTCGCCCGTCAGGACAACAAAGGTCTCGTCCGCCTCGTGGTGGATGTGCCGGGGCGGACCGGACCTGGGCGGCGAAACGGAATCCGTGATGGACATCGAGCCACCACTGTCATCCGTTGACAGGATCGTTTTGTAGCTCACCCCGAGCCATTCGACGGTTCCGGGACCGAGAAGTGTGTCTAACATCGTTTCCCCCAATGGACAGATGGAAACGAAAGCGCTTTCGTCCCGGAACAACTAACGCAAAGTCATCTATATGAAAAATCTATTATTTATATATAATATATTACCATAATGAATTTATCTGGTTTCGATCTCAATCTGCTGAAGGTCCTGGACGCTCTGTTGCAGGAAAAAACCACCGTCAGGGCAGGCGAAAGACTGGGCCTCTCCCAGCCTGCCGTCTCCGCCGCCTTGCGCCGGCTGCGCCTGTCTCTTGGAGACGAACTTTTTTTCCGTCACGGACAGAAGCTGGAACCAACCGTTTTTGCCAAGTCCCTTGAAGACCCGCTGAGAAACCACCTTGAACAGCTCTCTGTACTGCTTCGTGGCCCGGACCCCTTCGATCCCGCAAAATCAACAGCAAGGTTCCGGATTTCCGGCAGCGACTTCTTCGCCGAGTTGCTGATGCCTGATCTGGCTGCCAGGCTCTCGGAGCGCGCGCCGGGCATGAAGATCCATCTGGTCGACCTGGTGCCGGACAACCATGTCGACACGCTTGTCGACTACCGGGTCGATCTCGCCCTGGTTCCTGCCCTGCCCCTTCCTGACTGGGTACAGAGCCGGCCGATGTTCCGGTCTTCATTCGCCGTCATTGCCCGCAAGGATCACCCCCGCCTGCAAAGGGCCGGCCTCGAACCCGGAGACAAGATCCCGATAGACCTCTTCTGCGATCTCGGACATGTTCTGTTTTCCCCCGAAGGCAACAGCCGGGCGATGGCCGACGATGCTCTGGCAACGGTCGGCCGGGAGCGGCGCGTGGTCATGACTCTCCCGGTTTTTTCCGGTGTCTATCGTGCCGTTGCCGGGTCGGATCTCATCGCCCTGCTGCCGACGCAACTGGCACATCATGTCGCTCCGGCAACGGGACTGAACGTCTACCAGCCGCCGATGCAGGTCGAACCGGCCGAAATCATCATGATCTGGAACCGGCGTTCAACCGCGGACCCCGCACATGCATGGCTCAGGGAAGAGATTGCAGGACTGGTCGAACCTCTCGACGTGACGGGTGGCGACTGACGGCCATAGGGAAAGGCGGCAAGACCTGGATTTCGGTTCCGGCGCGCCATGCCGCTTGCCGGGCCGCGCCAGTGCTCGTGCCTTATAGTTGAAATCGCCTGAAATCGGGAGAATATTTTTATTCGTTAACAGATGAATGACATGACCAAAGAAAGCCCGTTAATACTCGTAAACAAAAATGCTTAGATAAAATTTTACATATTTAGGGTGTTTGGAATAATTACTTGTAAATCATAAAACTCTGCGTAATCTGACACAATCAGATACACATCGAGAGACATCGCAATGCCTTATACAAGATTGGGAACCCTGATCGCTGGTGCCGCGTTTATACTAGGCTGCGTCCAGATCGCGATGGGCTTCGGCGTTGTCACCGGCGCAATTTCCGCAGCAGACCCGGTGCTTCTTCTGGGAAGTCTGACGGCGGAACAGGCTATCGACAGTGGCCTGATGAAAATCCTGGCGGCCGTGGCCTTTGGCGTTATTACCGAAATCAGCCGGTCCGTTGAGAGAAAATAGTCCATTTACCCAGGTCACCCAAACATTCCGGGTGACCTGCTTCCCTTTCAGTTTTTAAGGCTCATTCCCGACCCGTTCTTCCATTACACCAGTCACGCGCCGAAATGCTCGGATAGCTGCGACGTTTCTGCCACCGCCCGCCGATCCGGGTTCCTTCCCGTACAATTGAGATCCTCCCGCGCCCGAATTGTCGCTGCGCGCCGGCCTCACCTGTCCGCATCCGACCGTCAGGGCACGGAGTATCCCGTCCGCTCCCGAAATCAATCCCTCTCCCTGTCCCGCGAAATCCGTGGCGCGTCAAAATGGCAGTGTTTCGTCCCGGTCATCTTCGGTTCCCGTGTTGCACTTGCCAAAATAATTGTATACAAGCGCACACAATGATTTTCCGGTACAAGTCTACCGGGAACTTTCTCTTCGTTTGCATTCCAATTAAACCCGCAAGGCAGGGCGTTCCATGGCAAAGATCAAAGTCGACAATCCGGTTGTAGAACTCGACGGCGACGAGATGACCCGGATTATCTGGCAGTTCATCAAGGACAAGCTGATCCACCCCTATCTCGACATCGACCTTGAATATTACGATCTCTCGATCCAGAAACGCGACGAGACCGACGACCAGATCACGGTCGATGCCGCCAACGCCATCAAGAAGCACGGCGTCGGCATCAAGTGCGCGACCATCACCCCGGACGAGGCCCGGGTCGAGGAATTCGGCCTGAAGCGCATGTACCGCTCGCCCAACGGCACCATCCGCAACATCCTCGGCGGCGTCATCTTCCGCGAACCGATCATCATGCAGAACGTACCCAGGCTGGTGCCGGGCTGGACCCAACCGATCATCGTCGGCCGCCATGCCTTCGGCGACCAGTACCGCGCCACCGATTTCCGCTTCCCCGGCAAGGGAAAGCTGACCATCACCTTCACCGGCGAGGATGGTGAAGTGATCGAACACGAGGTCTATGACGCCCCCTCCGCCGGCGTCGCCATGGCCATGTACAATCTCGACGACAGCATTCGCGACTTTGCCCGCGCGTCCATGAACTACGCCCTGCAGCGCAAGGTGCCATGCTACCTCTCCACCAAGAACACGATCCTGAAAGCCTATGACGGACGCTTCAAGGACATCTTCCAGGAGATCTACGACGCGGAATTCAAGGAGAAATTCGCCGATGCAGGCATTTGGTACGAACACCGCCTGATCGACGACATGGTGGCCAGCGCCCTGAAATGGTCCGGCGGCTATGTCTGGGCCTGCAAGAACTACGACGGCGACGTCCAGTCCGACACTGTGGCACAGGGCTTCGGCTCGCTCGGCCTGATGACGTCGGTGCTGATGACCCCGGACGGCAGGACCGTGGAAGCGGAAGCCGCCCACGGCACGGTCACCCGCCACTACCGCCAGCACCAGAAGGGCGAAAGCACCTCGACCAATTCCATCGCTTCGATCTTCGCCTGGACCCGCGGCCTTGCCCACCGGGCCAAGCTCGACGGCAACGATCGACTGGCCCGTTTCGCCAAGACGCTGGAGAACGTCTGCGTCAACACCGTGGAGTCGGGCTACATGACCAAGGACCTGGCCCTTCTGGTCGGTCCGGACCAGAGCTGGCTGACCACCACCGGTTTCCTCGACAAAATCGACGAGAACCTCCAGAAGGCTATGGCGGACCTCTAGGCCGGTGTGTCTGCAAGAGAACCGGGACAAGACGCTCCGAAGTGTAACTTCGGAGCGTTTTCGTTTTCAGTGCAAGATTGTCCCTCTCGTGGCCTCGCGATAGGCTTCGATTCGCCCGAGGGCGATGGAGAGGACCGGTGCTGACACTCAAAGAGCTGAAAACGCCGCTGATCGGCCCGGTGAGCTTCACGCTGGAAAGGTCCGGATGCATGACCGTTTCCGGACCATCCGGGGCGGGCAAGTCGTTGTTGCTCAGAGCAATTGCGGACCTGGACGAAAACAGCGGCTCCGTTTCCCTCGACGGCATGTCGCGGGACAAAATGCCGGCGCCCCACTGGCGCAGGAAGGTCGCCTATGTACCGGCGGAAAGCGGCTGGTGGGCCGAGCGGGTCTCGGATCACTTCAACGCCACGGAAGACCTCCCCGGCCTTCTGGAGGACGTCGGCCTTGCCGAAGCCTCTTCCTGGCAAGTCGGCCATCTTTCGACCGGCGAGCGCCAGCGTCTCGCCCTTGCGCGCGCCCTGCAGAACAGACCGGAAGTACTGCTGCTTGATGAGCCCACTTCCGCGCTAGACCCGCCCTCTGTCGAACGTATCGAGAAACTCCTGAAAGATTGCCGGGCGAAAGGGACCGCCCTTTTGCTCGTCACGCACGACCCGGAGCAGCCTGACAGGTTGGGGGCCCGGCGCTTTCACATGAAGGACGGCCGCCTTCACGAGGACCGGGCCGAGGGAGTGAACGCATGAGCGATTACCACGCCCTATCCTATGTCGATGTGGTGGCAGCTTCCGTGTTCCTGATCGTGAACGCCGTCATTTCCATCCTCCTGAACCTCGGCCTGACACGTACGCTGATCGTCTCCGCGCTGCGCATGACAGTTCAGTTGCTACTGGTCGGCCTCGTCCTGAAGTTCATATTCTTTGCCGGCTCCCTGCTTTGGACGCTGCTTGCCGCCACCGTCATGGTCGCTTTTGCCAGCCGGGAAATCTGGGCGCGCCAGAACAGGCACCTGACGGGGCTATGGGGCCCCGGCCTCGGGGCCGGCGCCATGATGATCGCCGGGTTGCTTGTGACCGTCTACGCGCTTGCCGGACTGATCCGCCCGGACCCCGTCTGGCTGCCGCAATTCGCCCTGCCGCTCTTCGGCATGGTGCTCGGCAACACCATGACCGGCGTCAGCCTCGGGCTCGACACGCTGCATACGGCGCTCTCCCAGCGCAAACGCGAGGTGGAGGCCCAGTTGCTTTTGGGACGCAGCCGCTGGGAAGCGACACGCCCGGCCACGCGGCAGGCCCTGCGGTCCGGCTTCACCCCCATCATCAACGCCATGGCGGCCACAGGTGCCGTTTCGCTTCCCGGCATGATGACCGGCCAGATCCTTTCCGGTGTCGATCCCCAGGAAGCCGTGAAGTACCAGTTGCTGATCATGTTCCTGATCGGCGGAGCCACCGGCCTCGGTGTCCTCGGAGCAATCTACGGCAGTCTCTGGCGCCTGACAGACGCAAGGCACAGGCTGCGCCTCGACCGGCTGACGGGAGAAACCTCATGACAGACCTCTTTGGCGCCGACTATTCGGTCTATGTGCGCGCCGCCCGGTTGGCGCTCATGGAAAAGGGCGTTGCCCATGAGCTCCACCCGGTCGATGTCTTCGCGCCGGGCGGGCCGCCGCAGGAGCATTTGAAACGGCAACCTTTCGGCAAGATCCCGGCGCTGCAGCACGGCACCTTCACGCTTTTTGAAACCACCGCCATCCTGCGTTATGTGGACGAGGCTTTCGACGGCCCCGCCCTTCAGCCGGAAACACCGCAGGCAAGGGCTCGCATGACGCAGATCCAGTCGATCCTGGACAATTACGCCTACAAAACACTGGTCTGGGATATTTATGTCGAGCGGGTTGCCAAAACCCGCGGAGGCGCTCCTGCCGACGAAGTCAAGATCGCATCCGCGCTTGGGCTGGCCCGGACGATCGTTGCCACACTCGAAGACCTGATCGACCCGGGCAACTTCCTTCTGGGAGAGCAGCTCACGCTGGCCGACTGCCACGCCGCGCCGATGCTCAATCTCTTCGAGACGGCTGACGAGGGCAAGGTTCTCCTGCGATCCGCCCCGGGACTCTCCGCATGGCTCGAGCGGTTTCGGCAAAGGGAGAGCTTCCGCTCAACGGAGCCGGTGCCGAGAGACTGAATTCCAGTTTCAAAGTCCGCCTTGAAATCAGGCCTCCAACGCGAATTCAAGTGCCGCCTGCGCGTGCAGCACCGTCGTATCGAACGCGGGCACCTTGAAATCCTCCGCCTTCACCAGGAGGCCGATTTCCGTACAGCCGAAGATGACGCCGTCCGCTCCCTTGCTGGCTTCCTTTTCCACGATCTCCAGACAGGTCTGCTTGGAATCCGCCCAGACTTCTCCCCGGCAGAGTTCCTCGTAGATGATCCGGTGCACTTCCTCCCGGTCATCGGCTTCCGGCACACGGACCGTGATCCCGTGTTCCTTCTCCAGATGCCCCTTGTAGAAGTCCTGCTCCATGGTGTAGCGCGTTGCCAGCAGAAGCGGCGCCCTGCTGCCCGCCGCCTTGATCGCCGGGGCTGTCGCATCGGCAATATGAACCAACGGAATGCCGACGGCCGCCTGCAGCTCGGAGGCCATCTTGTGCATGGTGTTGGTGCAGATCACCAGGCACTCCGCACCGCCCCGCTCCAGATTGCGCGCGGCAGCGATCATCATGTCCGTTGCCCTGCCCCAATCTCCGGCGGCTTGAGCCGCCTCGATCTCGGCGAAGTCAAAAGACCAGATGACGCATTTGGCCGAATGCAGACCACCGAGACGTTCGCGCGCCATGCGGTTGAGGGTCTGGTAATAGACAGCGGTGCTTTCCCAGCTCATGCCGCCGAGCAATCCGATGGTTTTCATGCTAGCCTTCCCCCCGGTGTCGGCCGGTCAGTCGCCGGCAACAACATTTCCAGGGTTGAACATGGTTGAATCACTTTCTCAAAAGAACCGGTTTTCGAATATATTTCAAATCACTAAGAAGATTTTTTTGAGCCTTTTATTCGTATTGGCCCTTCAAGCCGGTGTCCTCGCCCAATCCGTCCACGAACCGGCCCGGGGAACGGCGGAACGCACGGACATTTTGAACGCAGTCCGCCCCATGCTGGAGGCAAGAGTGGGTCCTCCGGTCGAGTTTGTCGTCAACTGGATGCGGTCAGGCAACGGCTGGGCCTTTGTCCAGCTCAGCCCGCAGCGTCCGGGTGGAGGCAAGATTGATATTTCGCGCACCACCTATGCCGATGGCGCTGACTATATGGACGGGCTGGTGACCTTTGCCTTGCTGCGCCAGCAGTTTGACCGGTGGAACCTGATCGATTTTGCCGTTGGCCCGACGGATGTCTTCTGGCAGGGAGATCCGCTTTACGCGCAGCTGCCCCCGGGCCTCACCCCCTATTGAGCCGGGTCTTTCGCATCTTCGGGTTCGGAAGACTTCTTCGCATGCTCCTCCTCCCGCGGCGCGTCCTCTTCGGCAAAGAGTTCAGGCTCTTCCCGAATGTCGGCGGCGGAAGCAAAGACCCCTGCCTGAAGCAGTTCCTCCTCAGCCAGTTCGCCGACGACCTTCTTGCCCGTCAGCGCACGTTCGCGCGCCTCGGCCATAATCTTCTTGGCAAGGTCCGCATCCCTGTCCATGAGCTGCCGCAGGGCGTCGGCCTCCAGGACAAGAAGCTGGCATTCGCTGTAGGCAACGATTTTGGCGGTCCGGCGGGTCTGGTTGATCAGCGCCAGTTCCCCGAAAAAGGCCCCTTCTCCCAGATAGACCGTTTCATGATCCAGACGGATTTCGACCTCGCCGTCGGCAATGAAAAACATCCGGTCGGCAACATCACCCCGCTCCGCGATGGTTCCCCCCTTGCGCACATGCTGCGACTGCAGAAGTTTTGACACTTCGGCTATTTCTGTTGCCTTGAGGTCCTCGAACAGTGGCACCCGGGCCACCATCGACCAGGTGATCACGAAATCGCGGCTGTGGATCTCCCGCGCAAAGGCGGACGCGATGATGCCGACGGGCAGCGCAATCAGGCCGTATCCCATCAGCATCACCACGCCGCTGATCATCTTGCCCAGGTTGCTGACAGGCACGACATCGCCGTAGCCGACCGTCGTAACGGTGGTTATCGCCCAGTAGATACCGTGCGGAATCGACCGGAATTTCTCCGGCTGGTCGTGACGTTCGACCAGATACATCAGCGTTGCGGCCAGCAGGATGACGCCGAAGATGATCATGCTCGATCCCAGGAGCGCTTTTCTCTCCGCCGCAACCGCGGAAATCAGCGAACGCAAGGCTGGGGAGTACCGGGCCAGCTTGAGGAACCGCATGAGACGCAAGATCACGACGACGGTAACGGCCTGATTGGGCAGGAAGAGCACAAAAAGAAGCGGCAACGCCCCAACCAGATCAACCACCGCGTCCGGCTGCGCCGCGTAACGCAGACGAGACATGATCGGACCGTATCGGCGCAGCGGCGGATGCAGGTCCGCGACATAGAGCCTGCACAGGTATTCAACGAGGAACACGAAACCGCAGAAGAGTTGCACGAACACGAAGTGGTCGCCCAAGAACATGCTTATGTTGGGTACCGTTTCCAGCACCGCCAGCAAGATGTTGGCGATGATCAGAAAGACCAGGCCGTGCCGGACAATGCGGCTGGCAACCCGGCGCTTGCCCGTGTCCTCAAGGACTTCGTACAGCGCTCGCTTGAATTCCTGGCTGTGCACGGCGCACTCCGTTGTTGAACGCCCAAGGTCGTGGGAATACCTGCTGGTTTCCCGCGAAGAGGCCTCGCCTCCTTCCCCATGAATAACGGACCTGTGAACGGAAACAAAGCCTTGTGCCGTCCGGTCTCTCCGGATCCGCGCAAATCGGTGACCGAGAAGTGATTAGGCAAACTCGGCTCAGTTCCCATTTCCAGGATGTGGGCAACCGAAAGGAATGGAGGAAATAATGACTGTTGATGCCACCAAGGCCCGTGCCGGCGAAACGACGCCTCATCATGTCGTGCTGAAAATGCTGGTCGTCTCCACGATCCTTGCCGCCCTGGCAATGACCGCCACCGCTCTGCTGCATTGACGCGGACCGAGGCCCTGAATTGAAAAAAGCGTGCCCAACAGGCACGCTTTTTCACTGTCAGCTTCCCGAAAAACTCAAAGGCCGGCCAGATGCGCCTCGATGGCGGAAATCGCCACGTCGGCTTTCGACCCGTCCGGGCCGCCCGCCTGTGCCATGTCCGGACGGCCGCCGCCGCCCCGTCCGCCCAGGGCCTCGGACCCGATGCGGACCAGGTCAACCGCGCTGACCTTCTCGGTCAGGTCCTTGGTCACGGCCGTTACGATCGCCGCCTTGCCGTCGTCGGCAACGCTGATCAGAACGACCACACCGGAGCCGAGCTGGACCTTGGCTTCGTCGGCCATGCCCTTCAGGTCCTTCGGATTGATACCTTCGACCGTGCGCGCCATCAGCTTGAAGCTGCCGGCCTCCCTGACAGGAGTCCCGCCCTCGCCTCCGCCGCCCATGGCAAGTTTCTTCTTGGCGTCGGCCAATTCCTTTTCCAGCCGCCGGCGCTCTTCGATGAGCTGTGCAACACGGGCCGGCACGTCGTCTGCCCCGATTTTGAGAAGACCGGCGATTTCACGCATGCGCTTGTCCTGGGCATCCAGATAGGAGCGAGCTTCGGCGCCCGTCAGCGCCTCGATGCGGCGCACGCCTGCCGCGACAGCTCCTTCGGAGACGAGTGTCACCAGCCCGATATCACCGGTGCGCCGCACGTGCGTGCCGCCGCAAAGCTCCAGGGAATAGGGCTTGCCTTCCTTGTCGCCGTGCAGGGCCGTTCCCATGGAAACCACGCGTACTTCTTCGCCGTATTTCTCGCCGAACAGCGCCATGGCACCGGCCTCGATGGCATCGTCGACAGCCATCAGGTGTGTCTCGACCGGCGCATTCTGCAGCACGATCTCGTTGGCAAAGGTTTCAACGACAGCAAGTTCCTCGTCGCTCATCGGCTTGGGATGCGAGAAGTCGAAGCGCAGGCGTTCCGGCGTGACCAGCGAGCCCTTCTGCACCACGTGCGAGCCGAGCACTTCGCGCAAGGCTTCGTGCACCAGGTGAGTTGCCGAGTGGTTGGAGCGGACCGCGGTCCGGCGGGCATGGTCCACCTTCAGCTCCAGAGCCAGGCCCGGAGCCAGTTCGCCCTCTTCCACGGTGACGCTGTGAACGAACAGGCCATCCGCCTTCTTCTGGGTGCTGGTGACCTTCACCTTCACGCCATTTGCAAGCATTTCGCCGGTATCACCAACCTGACCGCCGCTCTCGCCATAGAAAGGTGTCTGGTTCAGGATCACGAAACCGCTGTCGCCAGCAGAGAGTTTGCTCACTTCCTTGTCGTCGGAAGCCAGCGCCGCAACGACGCCTTCGGCCGTTTCCGTCTCGTAGCCAAGGAAGTCGGTCGCGCCGTGCTTTTCCTTGAGCGCGAACCAGACGGCTTCGGTGGCAGCGCCGCCCGAACCGGACCAAGCGGCCCGGGCTTCGGCCTTCTGGCGCTCCATGGCCGCATCGAAGCCGTCGGTATCGACGCTGATGTCTCGGGCCCGGAGGGCATCCTGGGTCAGGTCGAGCGGGAAGCCGTAGGTATCGTAAAGCTTGAAGGCGGTCTCGCCGTCCAGTTGGCCGCCTGAGGAGATATCGGCAGTCGCGGTGTCGAGCAGGCCCAGACCACGTTCCAGCGTCTTGCGGAACCGGGTTTCCTCCAGTTTCAGCGTCTCGGAAATCAGAGCCTCCGCCCGAACCAGTTCCGGATAGGCCCGGCCCATCTCGCGCACCAGCGCGGGCACCAGCTTGTGCATCAGCGGTTCGGAAGCCCCCAGCAGATGCGCATGGCGCATGCCACGCCGCATGATCCGGCGCAGGACGTAGCCGCGCCCTTCGTTGGAGGGCAGCACGCCGTCGGCGATCAGGAAGCTGGTGGAGCGCAGATGATCGGCGATCACCCGGTGGCTGCCGGCAGCAGCGCCCTCCGCTTCGACACCCGTCAGGTTTTCAGACGCCGAGATCAGCGCCTTGAAGAGATCGATATCATAGTTGTTGTGAACGCCCTGCATGACCGCGGCGATCCGCTCGATGCCCATGCCGGTATCGATCGACGGACGCGGCAGATCGAGACGGGCCTCAGGCGTCTGCTCGTATTGCATGAAGACGAGGTTCCAGATCTCGATGAACCGGTCGCCGTCTTCTTCGGCCGTTCCCGGAGGGCCGCCCCAGATGTGGTCGCCGTGATCGTAGAAGATCTCCGAACAGGGACCGCACGGACCGGTGTCACCCATGGACCAGAAGTTGTCCGAGGTCGGAATACGGATGATCCTGTCTTCGCTGAGACCGGCAATCTTCTTCCAGAGGTCGAAGGCCTGATCATCTTCGGAGAACACCGTCACCAGGAGCTTGTCCTTCGGCAGGCCGAATTCCTTCGTCACCAGGTTCCAGGCAAGCTCGATCGCCCGGTCCTTGAAATAGTCGCCAAAGGAGAAGTTGCCGAGCATTTCAAAGAAGGTGTGATGGCGGGCGGTGTAGCCGACATTGTCGAGGTCGTTGTGCTTGCCGCCGGCGCGCACGCATTTCTGCGACGTGGCGGCGCGCGAATAATCACGTTTCTCCAGGCCCGTGAAGACGTTCTTGAACTGGTTCATGCCCGCATTGGCGAACATCAGCGTCGGATCGTTGCGCGGTACCAGCGGTCCGGACTCGACCACCGCGTGATCGTTTTTCTTGAAGTAGTCCAGAAAGGCGGAGCGGATTTCATTTACGCCGGTCATTCAGATCTCGCATCGATCAGGGTCCGGACAACCGGACCTGTTGAAACTTGTCGGACGTGTCCTTGCCAATCTGGCGCCACGCCGGAACAGCCTTTTAACTTTGACCTCCAACCCTGTCCAGCGGTTGCACGCACCCGCCCCAACGGAAACCTTCAGGAAACCTCAAGTCAGCGCATGCAGGCGGGGGTCCGAAACGAAGAAGGCCTTCTTCCGGATGATCGGAAGAAGGCCCCTGGAAGGCCGGACCCTGCGTGTTGCGTGTCCGGAAAGTCAGGCTATGAGCCGGGAAGCGCTTACTCGCCGTCCTCCTCGGAACCTCCGGCCGGATCGATAATCGCTTCGGCGATCAGACCGGCATTCTGCCGGATGGCGAGTTCGATCTCCTCGGCGATTTCCGGGTTCTCCTTCAGGAACTGCTTTGCGTTCTCGCGGCCCTGGCCGAGCCGCTGGCTGTTGTAGGAAAACCAGGCACCGGATTTCTCGACGATATCGCCTTTCACGCCGAGGTCGATCAGCTCGCCCGTCTTGGAAACGCCTTCGCCGTAAACAATGTCAAACTCGACCTGGCGGAAAGGCGGCGCAAGCTTGTTCTTGACCACTTTCACGCGAGTCTGGTTGCCGACCACCTCGTCCTTGTCCTTGATCGAACCGATGCGACGGATGTCGAGGCGGACGGAGGCATAGAATTTCAATGCGTTGCCGCCAGTCGTGGTTTCCGGAGACCCGAACATCACGCCGATCTTCATGCGGATCTGGTTGATGAAGATCACCATGCACTTCGACTTGGAAATCGAGGCCGTCAGTTTGCGCAGTGCCTGGCTCATCAGGCGAGCCTGCATGCCCGGAAGGCTGTCGCCCATCTCGCCTTCCAGTTCCGCCTTCGGCGTCAGGGCGGCAACGGAATCAATGACCAGAACATCGATCGCGCCGGAGCGGACAAGCGTATCGGCAATTTCCAGTGCCTGCTCGCCTGCGTCCGGCTGGGAAATCAGCAGGTTGTCGATATCGACGCCCAGCTTGCGGGCGTAAATGGGGTCAAGCGCGTGTTCCGCATCGATAAAGGCACAGATGCCGCTGTTCTTCTGGGCTTCTGCAACCGTGTGAAGCGCGAGCGTGGTCTTGCCCGATGACTCCGGTCCGTAGATCTCCACGATGCGGCCGCGCGGCAGTCCGCCGATACCGAGCGCTATGTCCAGCCCCAGCGATCCGGTCGAGACCGTCTGAACCTCAACGGCCTGCCCCTGGCCCATCTTCATGATGGAGCCCTTGCCGAAGGCCCGTTCAATCTGGCTAAGCGCTGCATCAAGCGCTTTTGTCTTATCCATCTGGCTGCTTTCTACGAGACGAAGTGTACTTTGCGACATGCTCACGCTCCTTATTCCATGATGGACGCGCCGTTTCAATGAGAGCCTTTGTACACTTTTTGTTCTCACCTGACAAGTCAGTAAAACCGATTGGTATTAAATAGGAAATCATTATTTGTTTCCAGTATGTTCTCATTGAAAAACGCTAAAATGACGCTACGTCAGTTTGGGCTCGGGAAATGCGAATGGCGCCAATCGGACAGAATCAGGACCGGTCGCGGGAAGGAGTTGCCGGGCCCTGTCCGATCTGGTAGCCCGCTCCTTTCATCGCCTTTGCGCCGGTCCATGGCCGGCCCTCATCAGAACGCGTGCTGCTGTGTTACCTTCTTCGCCAAATCCGGTGATCGCGATCGGTGCGATCCATCTCGATACGCTTGCCCATGCGACGGAAACCATCCGTCCGGAGACCTCGACCCCTGCGCGCTTCACGTCAAAGCCCGGCGGTGTCGCCACCAATATTGCCCGCGCGCTCGTGCGGCTCGGCGTCGACACCCGGTTGACGGGCCTGCTGGGCGACGACGGCGCGGCGGAACAGCTTCTCCGGCAGCTTGAACCGGAAGGGGTCCGGCTCTCCCTCATCCGCCGCCAGGGCTTTGCCACCGGCCAGTATCTCGCCCTGCACGACCCGGACGGAACGCTTGCCGCCGCCTGTGTCGACGACCGCATCCTCTCCGAGGCACCTTCGGAAATCCTTGACGATCTTCTGTCCGAGCTTGCTATGCACGCCACCGCAGACACCATCTGGTTTCTGGACGCCAACCTGCCAGAGCCCCTGCTGACCCGAATTGCCGGCCGGAAGGGCCCTGGCCTCCTTGTGGCCAATGCGGTTTCGGATGCCAAGGCTCCGCGCCTGAGGCCATTGCTCGGCCTGCTCGATTGCCTGTTCCTGAACCGGGGAGAAGCCGCCGCAATCGCCGGACTGCCGCAACAATCGGCCATGCAGGATCTTGCGCAGGCCCTGGCATCGGCCGGCCTTGCCGGATTTGTCCTGACCGGCGGCGCGGAGGATGTCCTGGTCTGGCATGACAGCACCCTTTCCGCCTTCCCGACCCCCACAACCGAGATCATCGATGTGACCGGTGCAGGTGATGCGCTGACCGCCGGAACCCTGGCGGCAATTGCCAGGGGATACAGCCTGCCGCAGGCAGTGCCTATCGGCCTGTCGGCGGCGGCACTGACCTTGCGGGCCACCGGCGCTCTCGCCGAAACCCTTTCGTGGGCTACTCTCGAAGGTTCTTGACCATTCGGACAAAATTCAAGCTTGGCGGGGCTGCTTCCTGCTCCTATAAGACCGCGATATCATGCCAGCCTCACCAGAAAGGCCCTCTCCATGACCAAACCTGCCTCCACCGCCTCTCTTCAGGACCTGATCGTCTACAATGACGAAGTCCGGGACGCCCTTGACGCCGGCAAGCCTGTCGTGGCGCTGGAATCGACCATCATCACTCACGGCATGCCGTTTCCGCGCAACGTCGAAACTGCGCGTCAGGTGGAAGCGGACATTCGTGCCGAAGGCGCCGTTCCGGCGACCATCGCCCTGATGGACGGCAAGATCATGGTCGGCCTGTCGGATGCCGATCTCGACCGGCTGGCACAGGCAGAAGACGTCATGAAGTGCTCGCGCGCCGACCTGACCTTCGCACTGGCGACCGGCCGCTATGGCGCGACCACCGTGGCCGCAACCATGATGGCGGCCCATGCGGCGGGCCTCAAGGTCTTCGCCACCGGCGGCATCGGTGGCGTACACAAGGGCGCCGAGCTGAGCTTCGACATTTCCGCCGACCTCGACGAGCTCGGCCGCACGCCGGTCTGTGTCGTTTCCGCCGGTGCCAAGGCTCTTCTGGACATCCCGAAAACGCTGGAAGTCCTGGAAACCCGGGGCGTGCCCGTCATTGCCTATGGCACGAAGGAACTGCCGGCCTTCTGGTCCCGTTCCAGCGGTTTGGAGGCTCCCTACTCCCTGAACTCCGCGGAAGAAATCGGGGCGCTTCTGAAAATGCGCGAGCGCTTTACCGATCACGGCGGCTTGCTGGTTGCCAATCCCGTTCCGGAAGCCGATGAAATCCCGCGCGCTGAAATGACCGGTTACATCGACGAAGCGATCCGGATGGCCGAAGCGCAGAACATCAAGGGCAAGGAAGTCACCCCCTTCGTGCTCGGCGCAATTCTCGACCTGACGAACGGCCGCAGCCTCGAAACGAACATCGCGCTCGTGCGCAACAACGCGCGGCTGGCGGCAAGGATTGCGGCGACGCTGGTCTAGGGTACGCAAGATCGGGCCTCGGGCGCCAGACAGCTTTTGCTCCTTTGTCGCCGCACCGGCTGCCTATGACCTTTTCTCCAGTGCGGCCACAAGCCTGTCGATGTCCTTGAAATGAACATCGCGCTGGGGAAACGGTATCTCGATGCCCGCCTTGCCCAACTCGTTGTAAACGGTCAGGTAGAGATCGGATTTGATGGAGAGGACGTTCTCGACATTCTTCAGAAAGCATCTGAGTTCGAAATTGAGTGAACTGTCACCCAGCCCCATGAACAGGACGACCGGCACGGGATAACGGGTAACTCCGCTATGCGCACGGGCGGCATCCACCAGGATTGTCCTGACTTTCTCCAGATCGCTTCCGTAAGCCACACCGACCGGCAGGATCAGGCGGCCCGACCTGCTGGAAAGCGTCATGTTCTTGACAGTCCCCGAGATCAGATCCGAGTTCGGTATGATGACATCATGCCGGTCGAAGGTTTCGATACGGGTGGATCGGACGGAGATCTTGCGTACGTAACCTGACTGGCCCGAGACTTCGATCCAGTCGCCTTCCTTGATCGGCCGCTCTATCAGAAGAATGATCCCGGAGACGAAATTCGAAACGATGGTCTGCAATCCGAAACCGATGCCGACTGACAGTGCGCCCGCCACGACCGCAAGGCTGGAAAGGTTGAGCCCGGCTGTCGACACCGCGATCAGCGCAGCCAGGGTCAGGCCGACATAACCGGTTCCGGTGACAACGGCAGTCTGCGCACCGACATCCATGCGCGTTTGAGGCAGAACGGAACGCCGAAGCACGTTTTTGAGCCACCTGGTGATGAAAACGCCAAGTGAAAAGACAACGACCAGAACAATCAGGGAATCGAGAGAAAGACGGATGTCGCCGAACTGCACACCGTTGATCAGCAGACCCCAGGCATCCACGATATCCGTCGCCCTGGCCCCCCAGGTCAGGGCGATGAGCGGCGCAAAGATGGCGGCAAGTGCGAGAACCAGTGCGATGGTCACAAGGATTGGCGCAGGGGCGGCATCGTCCCGGTTCGTTGCTGCTTTCACAAGTGTCTGCACCAGATGATAGAGCATGAAACCGAGGCCGAGTTGCGCCACCGTCATGATCATCGGGATTGTCGCGGCACGTGCCAGTGCGACATAGCCGGCCAGCGTCACGGTCAACGCCAAAACGGCTGAGGCTTTCATCAGCAGCGAGAGAAAAAACAGGAACCCGGAGTCCTGTGGTTTGACTGATGCTTCCTCCGTTTCGCCATCCTCTTCCACCTCGACGCGATCGCCGGGAGTGGGTGTTGCTCCAACGCCCTTGTTCCGCAGGATCCCTGCCAGAGCCCATTGCATGACAGCTGCCATGGCGATCAGCGGCACAGACATGACGGAAACCGCGGCTTCGCCGAAAGCATTGTCCAGCCGCAGCGTTTCCAGAATGATTTCAAGCATCATGAAGACGCCAAGCCCCTGGCAAAGGCGCAGGCCTAGTTTGGCCTCCCTCTCTTCCAGGTCCAGCAGCCGCCATCTTGTCTGTTCCGGTGCAAACAACGTGTGCCCGAGCCAATTGGCAACCACCATGACAAATGCAACGACCGGAGCGGCTGTGAGAGCAATCCGGATAGCGTTCGGATAAATATCCAATAGGGGGATCACAAGCAGCAACGCGATGGCACCGATTGTTGGCAGGACCAGAAAACTGAGATTGTAGACCACGGCCAGAACCACTGCCCGCACACCCGGTTCCTGCTTCAAGCTGCGATTGAGCAGAATCCTGTGAATGGGATGACGCAAAAAGAGCAGAAAAAGTATCCCGAAAAAAATCAGTCCAAGCGAAAGGGGAACGGTTTTGTCCAATTCCTTTGAGACGCTTGGCCGCGCCAGTTCACCTTGCAGGTCCCGGTTGAGCCGCTGCCAAAATTGTTCGATCTCTTCCCCTCCCTGGCTCCAGGTAGAAGGAAACAGTGGTGACGGGTTCCGGGACAGCAGGCTGTCGAGTTTTTTCGCCCGGATCTGCCGGTCGATTTCGCGGATGAGCACATTGGCCAGGTTTACGATTTCCCGGGCTTCCCTGATCGGGGCGTTGGCCTCGGCGAGCGCGTTGGTCAGTTCCTTGCGCCGTTCGGCAACTTCGGCAGGCTCCTCCTGTCCGTCCGATGGTGGCGGGCCGAGGGCTCTGAGTTGTGCAGCCAGTGTTTGCGCGTCAATGCTCCCGTCCTCAATGAGGAGCGCGTTACTTTCGCGCACTTCAACAAGCTGTTTCCGGAGCAGATCAAGGGTTCTGGTCGAGACCATTCCCTGTTCCAGGGCATTCGATGCACGCTTGAACAGGTCCAGTACGGTTGGTTGCGAGGAAACCGGATTCAAATCTGTTTCTTGGGCAAATCCGCTTTCCACGGGCAGATGGAATGATACGAACGAAACCAGTAGAAACAACAAGACAATGGACTTGAATGGCTTCATGAAACCCGCCTTACGAAAAAGAGTGTGTTCTGACCAAGACTGACCGTCTTTTTCCGCCAGTCAATCCGACCGACGAATGTCACGCTCGCAGCACATATTACGATCGGCCCAAAAGCCCCATTCCTGAATTGAACCTTTCCCGCTGGAACATTCTTGTTGCAGTACCAAAACGGAGGTTGCGTGGTTTCAGCGGAAGGCCCAAACCTGCCGCTGCAGCTTGACCGCGTCCCGGGCACACCTCATTGCGCCGGTATTTCACCGGTATCGAAAGCCAATACACCGGGCAAGAGGCGGCACCGGCAGGTTTCCGATCTGATTGCGCACTGGGCGTGGAAGATCACCCGTGCGTTTCCAGGTCCGGCGAAGGCACTTCGGCAAGCGATACGAAGAAATGGCCACCGTCAAATGGAGCTGCCCTTTGCCGGCCGCCGGATTTATTCGGCAGTCTCCGGATCACCCGTCTTCTGAGCTTTGACAAACCGTGCAATTTCCCTGAGATGCCGGTCCCACGAGCCGCAGCAACCTCCCCACATGTCGATGTGCGGATAGCGGCGCGCAAGATCTCCCATCAATTGCCCCAGTTCGACCGGATCGCCTTCCTCGATATGGCCCAGCTTGCACAGGGCGACCTTCTCCATCTTGGCCGCGTTGGGGCGCAGGGACCGTACCCTGCTGATCCAGTTGCCTGGTTCCAGCGCCGGTTCGAATTCAACCGGGTGAGAGCAATTGATGCCATAAAAGTCCGGTTTTGCCTCTCCGGCCTCCGCATCCGTTGCCTCGATGGCCTGTTTGAGGCTGGGGCCGGATTTCAACCGGCTGGAACTGTCGAGCGTGAAGGAGACCGTTACCGGCAGTCCGATCCGGTGAGCCGCGCGGCTGATGCCGACGGCCTCCGGCACATTGTTGAATGTGGCCGCCCACACCAGATCGACGCCGCAGTCCTTCAGGGTCTGAAGCTGGACGGAATGGTATTCTTCGGCAGCCTCTGCGGTGATTTCCCGATTGAGCGCATAGGCATCGCCCCGCGGTCCGCTGCACCCGCAGATCCTGATCGCGGGCAGTTGGCCTTCGTAGGGTTTTGCAACATCGCGAAGAAAGCCGATGCAGCGATGCTGGAACTCGGCAAGCGCAGCCAGCGAATAACCGAGCTTGGTACCCCAGTCCGGACTGGCCCTGTAATCGAGGCCGGCCATCAGGGCTCCGAAGCCGAACTCGGCCGCGGTATCCAGATAGCGCCGGTACATGTCGCGCAGGTCGCTGACGGCTGCCGGCCTGTCGAGCAGTTCGAACATCGCGAACTCCCGCAAATCATGGCCGTGCCTGTAGAGAATTTCGGTCTCCGTGCCGCCTTCGCTGAGGTAAAGCAAGCCGGACTGCTGCCCGGGAAATCGATTGGAGGCGGTCATTGGTCTTTCCATTGAAAAGGCTATTGAAATCGCTCGCAGAAAGGCATGAAGCCAAAAGGCAACCTTTCCTTCGCACACATCACCTTACGGCAAGTTCCTCAGGTTTGCAGCCCGGCTGCGTTCAGGCCTCCCGCCAACGAGCCGTGAAATGGTTCCCGATGGCCGACGGCGATCTTCCTTTCGATATGACACTGTCGCAAAATCAGCATAATGAGATGGGAAGGAAGCAATGGCGGCGCTTGTGTTCTTCACAGTGAGGAAACGGCTAAGCCGTTGACAACTCGGGGTTACCAAGCCCTTACTGAGCGCTAAAGAAATTTTGCATTGGCAATATGGCAGAGGATCGCCCGACGGATCCCGCCCGATACAATACCAGGAGGTCGGCTATGACAGACGCGGCAGCACCAGAAACACCGGAAAACGCAACGGCGCCCGCGGGCGGTTTTTCCCCGCTTCAGTATCTCGACCGGGCCCTTTCCACGCTCCGTGATATCGGCATTACGCCCGAGTCGGAGACGGATGCGCCGATCAACGCGCTGCTCGAACAGATTTCCGACCTGTCCCCGGACAAGGTGCTGGTCATCACGCGCACCCTCGCCCAGGCCTCCAACTTCAACGAAGTGGTCCGTTCCCAGGTGCAGCAGATGGACATCGGTGAACGCTACGAGGAAATTACCAACGCCTTCAATTCCATCCGCGACGATGCCAAGACACTTGTCGACCAACTGGCCGACGGCAAGATCTCCTTCACAGAGAACCTTTCCAACAAGTGGCGCGACATGCGCCGCGGGACCATTTCAGACCGGTTCACCAACATTCGTGACACCTACAAGGACGTCGCCCGTGCCACCAAGGATCAGATCGAGCGTGAACAGACCATCCTGGAAGCCTATCGCGATTTCCGCGGCGCGCTGAAGCAGGCCGAAGTCACCGCTTTGGAACTGCTCAACGTGGCGACCGAAAAGCTGAGTGCTTCGAAGGCCGCGCTTGAAGGCGCCTCCGCTGAAGTGGAAGCCTATGCCGGTGACGATCCGGCCCAGAAGGCCCGTCTGGAACTGGCCCGGGACGAACGCCTGCGCGAGATGCAGGACGAGGAAAAGCGCTACCAGATCGCCAAGGACCTCTCCGACAACCTGACCGTCGGCTACAACACGTCGGAAGTGATCATGGCCCGGCTGGTGCAGACAACGAATGCCAAGGAGCGGGTCTACGCCCAGTCGGTCAGCTTCTTTTCCACCAACGAATCCGTTCTGACCGCTCTCAACGCGTCCTTCACCGGCCTGCAGGGCCTGCATGAATCGACCGAGACGCTGAACGCCATGAAGGAAGGCATCAACAAGAGCCTCGAAACCCTGGCGGAGATCGGCGACGCGGTCCAGAAGGAAGCGCTGAAGGCGGGCTACGGCCCGACGGTCGCCGCCGCATCGGTCAAGAAGCTGGTTGACTCCGTCGTCAATTTCCAGATGCAGTCCCGTGAAATCATTGACGAAATGCGTGAAATGTCGACGAAAAACTCCGAGGAGATCCGCAATGCGGTGGAGGACGGCAAACGGCGGCTTGCCAAATTGACCGCGCAAGGCAACGCGCTCTAATTCTCCTGAAATAAACGGGTCGGGGAACCTCCGGCCCGCCCGGTTTGAGAAGACAGGTATTCATGGCTGGCAAGACATCCGACGCTCCCCTCGACGATCTGATGATGGCGATGGACGTGGTGGATACGCTCCGCCATGAAGAAGGTCAGATCGCGAAAGAACTGAAGACCGATGAACGGGATGCCGCCATGGTCGAGCGGCTCCGGCAGGTCTATGCCGCCCAGGGGATCGAGGTTTCCGAGGAGATCCTGACGGCAGGCGTCGAGGACCTGAAGCGCGACCGCTTCGTCTATACGCCCCCTGCCGCCGGCTTTCAGCGCACGCTGGCGGTGGTCTATATTTCCCGCGACACCTGGTCGAAATGGCTGGCCGCAGCAATCGCCGTGCTTCTGATTGCCGTTGCTGCCTGGTACTTCCTCGTGAAACTGCCGGCGCAGCAGGCCGAGGCCGACCTTCTGGCGCGCCTGAACGCCTTGCCCGCCACTTACACTGAACTGGTGGAGCGCATCGACAGTCTGACCGACAACGCCGATGTTGAAGCTCAGGCCGGCACGATCGCCGCTGACGGCCGCCTGGCGCTCTCCGACGGCAAGAACGAAGCCGCGTTCAAGGCGGAAGCGGAGCTTCGCCAACTGGCTGGGAGATTGCAGGAAGTCTTCGAAGTCCGCATCGTGGCACGCGAAGGCGTACCCACCGGCATCAGCCGCATTCCCGACGCCAACCCGGACACGGAAAACTACTACATTGTCGTGGAGGCTGTGGATCCCGACGGAAATATTCTGAAACGGGAGATCCTGTCCGAGGAGGACAGCAAGACCACAACGGTCGACAAATGGGGGCAGCGCGTGTCGGAAAACATCTACAACGCCGTCCGGCGGGACAAGATGGAGGATGGCATAGTTCAAAAGGGCACGCTTGGCGAAAAACGGCGCGGCGAACTGAACATCAAATGGCGCAGCGGCGTTCAGGACGGAGCGATCACGAGATGGTAATTGAGAGGGCAACACCGCTCGCCCCGGAGGAATACACATGCTGACCGGACGCGAGACCCTCGGATCGATCGAGCAGTCGCTCTCTGATCTGCGGCGCGAGGAAGCCGAACTGACAAAGCGGATCGAACGCTCGACGCGCGCGCTCGCCGATCTTCAGGAAAGGCAGAGCGAAGCCTACCGCGATCTCGCCCGTTTTCGCCTCGACACCGATGCCGCCGGAGCGCTCAACACCCGCCTCGACAGTGCCGCCCGCGAGGCGCGCCGACTTCTGGACAAGCGCACGTCTGACTACAAGGTCCTGACCGAGCAGCTCCGTCAATGCGAAGCTGAACGCGGCCAGCTGCAAAAGAAACGCGCCGAACTGGACAGTGCCCGCGACGCGGCTGAAAACCAGATGGACGAGCTGATGGAGGCGGTTGACAGCCGGCTCGAAAAAGACAGCGCCTACCAGGACCAGCTCAAGGCGGCGGAAGCGGCTCAGGCAACGGCGGAAGCCGCCAGCGTCAAGGCCGAGACGTCCCGGCGGGACCGCGATGAAAAGGGCAAGGCCTATGACGACGATCCGCTGTTCGTCTATCTCTGGCAGCGCGGCTTCGGCACACCGGACTATCATCATCGCGGCCTGGTACGTTCGCTCGACGCCTGGGTAGCCGGCCTGATCCGTTACCACGACGCCCGGGCGAATTACGCCATGTTGACGGGCATTCCCGAGCGCATGACCAAACATGCGGAGCGCTGCGCGGAAACCGCGAGGCAGGAGCAGGAAAAACTCGCCGAATTCAGCCGCAACGCCATGACGGATGCCGCCGGTACCGACCTTGTCGGTTCGATCGAGGCCATGAGCGAGGAAATCGACGGCATCGACACCAGGCTCGACGAGCTGGACCGGCAGATCGAAACCCTGTCATCCGCGCTGGCAGATTTTTCCAGCGGCGAGGACAGCGACTTCAAGAAAGCGGAGGACCACCTTTCCGTCTCCCTGCAGTCCGACGACCTGAACGAGCTCTGGCGGGCGGCGATGGACACCCCCTCGCCGGAAGACGAAAAGATCGTGCAGCGCATCGAGGACCTGAAGGAACGCATCGAGCAGGTCGCGCGGGAAAGCCGGCAGGACAGGGAACTGCAGCGTGATTTCGGCCGGAGGAGAGCAGAGCTTTCCGATGTGATCAAACGGTTTCGCTCCAAGGGCTACGGCAGCTGGGAGTCGACCTTCTCCGACGACAGGCTGACGACGGTTCTCCTGGGAGAACTGGTCAAGGGCGCGATCACCGGCGCTGAATACTGGTCCCGCGCGGAACGTGCTCACAAGCGGCGTAAGCCGCGCGGTCGGAAGGTCGCTTTCCCGAACGGATCGGGTCTGCCGAAGTCCATGGGCGGTTTCGGCGGCTACGGCGGTTCCTCCGGCGGCTTTGCAGGGGGAAATGGCCGACCCGGAGGCAATGACAGTTTCGGTGGCGGCGGCTTCAGCAGAGGCGGCAGTTTCGGCGGAGGCGGCTTCAAAACCGGCGACCGGTTCTGAGCACTTAATGGCGCGGAAACACCACCCGCCGATGAAGGCACTTGCCTTTCGCTGGCCAAAAGGCTTCGTTAGGAGAGTTGTGAAATATTATTTGCCGGAATGGCCGGTGCACACATGCAGTTTCCTTGTGCCGGACCGATAGCTACTTTAGACCGGCGCCACGAATGAACCGCTAAACCTTGAGACTGCCGATGCGACATATCTTTCTGATCAGCCTTTGCACCCTTGCCCTTGCCGCGTGTCAGTCCGGTTCCTCCAACAGATCGTCCGCGCCCGACCAGCCGCGCCTTGAGGTGCCTGCGGGCGCGCAGAGCGTCAACATTGCCGCCTCGCCGGAAGCCGTCCGGTCCGCCCTGGTCACCAGTGCCCAGCAACGGGGCACGGTCGTTCTGCAGGACCAGCCCTACATGGTCGTTCTGGAGCGGCCGATGGACGGCGCAAATCCCGCACTCGATTCCGAATTCGGCCCGTCCGACAATGGCCAGCGCGTCATCCGTATTCGGGTCCGCTTCACCGGCACGCCGTGCCAGACCCTGGCGGTTCAGGACCTAGCGGTCATCAACAACGTGCGCACGGCACTGGAGCAAAGCTTTGTCCTGCCGGGCAACCCCAATACCATGCTGAGCCTTCAGGGCCTGAAGTCGCGTGCCGAACAGGGAAGCTCCTGTCCGCCGCTTTCTTCCTGATCCGAGCCGCACCAGTGCGAATGCATATGGCGTGAGCGAAGAACCGCTCACGCCATTTTCCTGTCCGCGGATGGCACCTTTCGTTTTCAGGTTCAGGCCGGCACCGCCCCGGGAGCATATTGCTTCAGGAATTCCGGGCTCGGCGGAATGGGTTTGATGACGTCGATCAGAACGCCGTTCGGATCCTTGGTGATGAAATGACGCTGCCCGAAGGGTTCGTCTCTCAAGGCCAGAAGGACCGGCAAACCATTCCGCCGGGCGGCTTCGTAGACACTGTCGACATCCTCAACCTCGAAGTTGAGCAGCAGTCCTCCGGCTCCTGCCCCACGGCCCTCTTCCGGAATCGTCTCGTGATTCTGGTCCAGAACGGCGAGGTTGATCTTGTCGTCGTCCTCGGACTGGAGATGCACATACCAGTCGGCTTCGAACATGGTCTTGAACCTGAAATTTTCGCGATAGAAGCGAACCGTCTCCTCGACCTTGGACGTCATGAGAACCGGATAATATTGCGTGCATTTCATCAGACTTCTCCCGATGTGCCTCAAACAGGCTTTTCCCACTCGACAAAAACACATACAGTATGTATGTAAATTTCAATTAACATACAGGCTGCATGTATGCAAGATGGAAAATCATCGCCCCGAAGCGCGCGCAGGACGCAGGCCGAACGGCGGGCGGAAACGCGCAAGGCGCTTCTGAACGCCGCCCGCGCGCTTATCGTAGAAAAAGGTTACGCAGAGACCGGCACGCCCGAGATCGTCAAGGCGGCGGAGGTAACGCGCGGTGCGCTCTACCACCACTTTGCGGACAAGGCGGACCTGATGCGCGCACTTGTCCAGCAGGAAGCGGAGGCCATCGCGGAGGAGATCGACGCCCGGACGGACACCGGCCAGACGCCTCTGGACGCCTTTATGTCTGGCGCAAAGGCCTATTTTTCGGCCATGTCCGTCGCCGGGCGGGCGAAGATCATGCTGCTGGAAGGCCCGACGGTTCTCGGCCCTGCGGAGATGACGGAGATTGATCGGGAAACGGGCGGAGCCACGCTCCTGGAGGGTTTGCGGCACGCGGCCAGTCACGGAGCCTTGGCGGATGTTCCTTTGGAGCCGCTTGCCGATCTTCTGTCCTCTGCCTTCGACAGGGCCGCCCTGGCGATTGCGAACGGCGGTGACCGCGATGCCTACGAAACAGCGACCCGGACGCTCCTGGCCGGAATTCTGACGGCCTAAGACGATCCCGCAAGCAAGGGCAAATTTTCCAAGCACAGTGCATCCATGTCGCGATCCTTCAAGACAGCTCTCCCCTCCTCTCCATAGGCTGCGCACGCATAAACAAAAACCCGACGAGAGGTCAAAGTGATTTTCAGATACACAATTCTGTACGTGGAAGACGTTGCAGGCACGCTCGACTTCTACGAACGTGCCTTCGCATTGAAGACCCTCTTTCTGCATGACTCCGGCGATTACGGTGAGCTGAAGACCGGCGAAACCAAGCTTGCTTTTTCTTCCAGAGAACTGATGAAGCAGCTTGGGAAGACGCCGGGGAATGCCGATCCGAAAGCGCCCGTCTTCGAGCTGGCCTTCGAAACCAACGATGTCGGTGGCGCCCTCGAAAGGGCGGTCAAGGCCGGAGCAAAGCTCGTGCAAGAGGCGCGCAAGGAGCCCTGGGGGCAGATCACATCCTATGTAAGCGATCCGAACGGTTATCTTGTCGAGATCTGTTCACCGGTCCAGTTGCCGAGTGCCGGCTGAGCCAAAAGATCGAGAACCGCGGGGGACCGGCGCAATTGCGCCGGTGATCCACCGAACCAGCGCAAGAATTCCCGTGTCATGTGAGCCTGATCGCTGAAACCGGCGAGGAAGGCGATTTCAGCCAGGGACAGACGCCCGGCAAGTAGGCCTGCCGCCTGCCGGGCCCGGCTCAACAGGCGCCAGTATTCGGGTGGCGGCAAACCTTGATCACGAAACCGCCGTTGCAATGTGCGAACGGCCACGCCCAAGTCGGTTGAAACGGACTGCACGGTGGCGCCGGGCAACGTCAAGGCAACAATTGCCGCTTCCAATCCGTTCGCCATTGCCAGTTCGTTACCGAGGATTTCCTCGGCACTCTCTGTCCGGCTTTCGATGGCATTCAGAACCCGGGGATCTACTTGGGAACCCGGGCGCAGCCGGTATCCGGTGATTTCGGTCCCCGGGGAAAGTTCCGCGGTCCGGGGCCGAAGGTCGAAGTCCGTCAGTACCACCTTCGCCCTTTTGCCCGTCTCCTGAATGATCAGCACATCCCGGCAGCCGTCCGGAAAAACCGGAGCGCGCTCGGGCGTCTCGACCATGTAATGCCACTTCTGGAGACCGGCTGTCCTGTTCATCTCCTGACCATTAGCAGGATGGCCATGCGGATGCGAGATGACACCATCATCAAACGGGGCCCTCGTCACGCATCCAACGCAAACTTTCAAGTCTTGGGGCGCACGAAGCCGAGCGAGGTGTCGACAACGTTGACAAGCAGGTCTTCGCCTTCACATTTCTATTTCGCTCCAAGGCACGGGGGCGTTCCCCGAATGCTTCAGACCGTTGACAAAGGCTTTCTCCCTGGCGCCGTCCCGGCCAGGCGAAGCGCGAGCCGGGACCTGAGGGCCGCAGAACCCTGTTTCGTTTTGCGAAAGTTTCTGCTTTTGGGCCAAAGATCCCGGATCTTCGCTCCGTTACGTCCGGAAATGCCAAGTCATGGTTCGTCAACACGCTGGTGCATTCCACGGATGCTACTTCTTGCCCCGGGAACAAGCCTCTGCACAGGTCGAGACCCACTGGCTTGACGGTCAGCTCTTCGAGAGGCGTTGCGCCAGAAATTTCAAGGCTTCTTCGGTAACGCTGCGCCAGTATTTCCAGTCATGCCCCCCATTGCCGACCCGCAATTCCGGACGAAAGCCGGCACGGCGCAGCTCAACGTACATGTCGACCGTTCCGTCGTGCAGCTTCCAGTAGTCGTCATCCCCCACCGCAAGGAAGATCGATGGCGGCTCCTTCATGGATGCCAGTTCGTCGAGATATGCGAACGGTGACTGTCTGTTGAATGTCTTCAGATCGAAGGTCTTGCCTGTGGTTCTGGGAAACCACTTTTCAAGTTCTTCTGGCGGATCATTGGCCGGGCCCGAGGTTTCCGACAGTCCGCCCGGCATCCAGATCCCGGGGCTCAGGGCAGCGACGGATGAGAATAGATCCGAATGCGCAAAGGCAAGCCGAAGTGCGCCATGACCTCCCATGGAAATTCCGGCAATCCCCCTATGCCGCACCTCGGAAAGGGTCGGATAGCGAGCGTCTATTTCCGCGACCAGATCTCGCGTTATGGCAGTCTCATAGTCGCCCGGCCCGCCATAGCGGGCACTGTCGACATACCAGCTCTTGCCTGCGTCAGGCATGACCGCAATGACCGGTGGAATTGTGTTGCTGTCAATCAAACGGTCGAGCGTTTCTTCAAGTCGCCCCCCATGCAACCATTCTTCCTGCCCGGCGCCGAACCCATGCAGAAGATATACCGTCGGATACCGTTCGCCGTCGGGTCTGTTTGTAGGAAGATAGATGCTGTAACGCATTTCCGTGCCCAGGGCAGCACTCTGGAAGGTCTGGTTGACCAGCACTTCGCCGCCCACAACCGGCCCTACGGTCGCAAGCCACCCCAAAAGGATGGTGAAAAGACGTGCGCACATGTTCAATGTTTACCATAGGGAAGATCGCAAGTCAGGCGCTGTGGACTTCCCGAGTTTTTCGTTCCCGGCCTACGTATTTCACGAAGGGCATCAGTCCGGAAAAATCCGGTTGTTGCGTTGTAATCGGAACCGTAGCCAGTAAACCGGCCAAGTGAGCGGCCGC
>NZ_JBNKYW010000221.1:0-3669 GCF_050301095.1 Roseibium sp. | reverse complement strand
CACGATGACATCGCCGCCCTTGCCGCCGTCCCCGCCGTCGGGACCACCGTATTCGATGTATTTCTCGCGCCGGAACGACACGCAACCCGCCCCGCCGTTACCGGAGCGCACATAGATCTTGGCCTGATCGAGGAATTTCATTTTTCTTCTCTTTCGTCCTGTGTCAGGCCGGATCCCTTGATCAATGGCCGTTCAGAAACTCTGTTCGTGTCAGTTCCGCCCGGATCGCAGGCATGGTAGCGCCCCGCGACAGGCTGTTGCAGCCCACCTCGGCGACAATCCGGAAGCCCAGCTTTTCCGCCACCCTGAGGGACGCTGCGTTTTCCGTCATGGCCTCGCAGGCAAGTTGCTCGTGATCCGTGTTGTGAAACAGCCAGGTCACCGCTGCCCTTGCCGCCTCGCACATATAGCCTTTGCCCCAATAGGGCCGCCCCAGCCAATAGCCGATCTCCGGGGTCTCCTGCAACTTTTTGAAGCTGATCCCGCCGATCATCTCGCCGTTCAGATCGACCTGAAAGCTGAGTTCCTCGGCATTTGCCTGGTCCTGCCAGCTCTCACCGGCGCGGGCGAGATATTTGCGGCCCTCGTCGAGGTCGTAAGGATAGGTCACCCGCGACAGCATCTTGGCGACTTCATAGTCGCCCAGAAGTTCGGCGCAGCGGCCCAGATCCTCCAGGCGCGGAGCCCGCAGGACAAGCCGCTGCGTTTCGATGACAGGTGCACTCATGCCGCTTCGTTCCGCGCTTCGAAGTCCGACCGTTCCAGCCGGACGACCACGTTGGAAACGCGCCGGTCGAGGGCCTTTGAGAACCGTTCCGTCATGCTGTAGGGCTTGAAGCCCATCTTGCGCAGGAGACCCCGCGACCGGAAGTTGTCCTCATAAGCGCGGGCCGCAATCGCATTCGTCCCGAAAACCTCAAAGCCCCAGTCCAGCGCGGCTTCCACCGCCTCACTGGCGTAGCCGTGCCCCTGGAAGGGCCGGCCGATCCAGTAACCAAGGGTCGGCAGCTCGGAGAGGTCGCTGAGGTCGCCCGGTGCCTCGATTGCCACGACGCCGATAAAGACACCGCCGAGCGTGATGGCAAAAACCGCTTCCGTTTCAAGCGGATCCTGCCCGATCACCGACTTCAGAAAGGCTTCGGCGGTGCCGTCCTCATACGGCCATGTGAAAGATGTCATCCAGCGGGCGACTTCGAAGTCCTTGCCTGCCAGTTCCCTGACAGCTTCCGCGTCGCTCATCGAGACCGGCCGCAGAACCAGCCGCCTCGTTCTCAGCTCCGGTAGCGTGTTCATCGGCCCTGCCCCCATCCTTTCAGCGACTTCCAGATTGCCCGCTCCAGCGTGTAGCGCTCGATCGGAACCGAACCGCCGGCGCCGACGGAGCGGATCATGGCCTGGTCCCGGTACTGGAACCCGGACTTGACAAGAACCCGGCGCGAGGCCGGATTGGTCACCCGGCAGGAGCCCTGCAGCTCGTCGATGTCGTGATAGGTAAAGGCATGGTCCACCAGCGAATGCACCGCCTCGGTCGCCAACCCCTGCCCCCAGAAGGGCTCACCCAGCCAGTAGCCGACATGGACGGGACCGCCCGCTTCCATTTTCGCATAACGCGCGATCCCGATCAGCCGCCCGGTGCTTTTCAGGCGGATGGCGAAAATGGCGCTGTTCAGGTGGTGAAGTCCGGCCTTGGCGATCAACGCCCGGCCGTCCTGCAGCGAAAACGGATAGGGCATTGTGGCAAGGTTAGCCGCCACGGCCTTGTTGTTGGCCAGAAACACAAGGTCGGCCAGATCGTCCGCACGCGGCACGTCGAGCCGCACACGAACCGCTTCCTGCGGCAACGGGGCCGCTGCCAGACTGCTCTCGTCCAGTAAACCGTCACTTTCAACAACCATCTTTTCCTCCAGCAAAAACAAATCAAGGGGGAGATGGCGCCCCATCTCCCCCTCTTCATCTTTGACTGGCCGGTTGTTGACCTGTCTCGAAGTGCCGGGGTCTTACGGGACGCCGGCGTTTCGAAACTTCACGTCGGCTTTACTCCGCTGCTTCCGCTACCGGGAGCACGTTAATGTAGGTTCGCTTGTTGGCTTTCGCCTGGAACACTACCTTGCCTTCCACGGTTGCGAAGATGGTATGGTCCTTGCCCATACCAACGCCGGTGCCCGGGTGCCAGGTGGTGCCGCGCTGACGTGCGATGATGTTGCCGGGAATCACGGATTCCCCGCCGTATTTCTTGATGCCGAGACGGCGGCCAGCTGAGTCGCGACCGTTGCGGGACGAACCGCCTGCCTTTTTATGTGCCATCGTTAGAACTCCTCGTTCTTCGAATTCTTCGTGTCAGGTGTAAGAACCGGCGGCTTAATTGCCGGCCAGTTCCTTGGCCTGCTCAACCCAATTTCCGCGCTCGAACTTGCCCTTCAGGCCGGTTTCTTCTTCAACGCGTGCGATGTCGTCAGCGGTCATGGCTGCGATCTGAGCGAAGGTCGTGATGCCTGCCTCGTTCAGTTTTTTCACAGCTGCCGGACCGGCGCCGTCCAGTTTCTTCAGGTCGTCTCCGCCTTCTGCAGCAGCAGCTGCGGCCGGAGCTTCGTCCTTTGCTTCCTCAGCCTTCGGCGCGGCCTTCTTCGGCGCTGCCTTCTTGGCTGCTTTTGCACCACCGGTCAGGATGTCGGTCACCTTGACGAGGGTGAAAGCCTGACGATGGCCGTTGCGGCGGCGAGAATTCTGACGCCGGCGCTTCTTGAAAATGATGACCTTGCGGTTACGGCCCTGATCGACCACTTCCGCAACAACGCTGGCACCTTCCACAAGCGGAGCGCCAACAGTGGTGTCGGTGCCGTTGCCAACCATGAGCACTTCGTCGAAGGTGACGGTGCTGCCGGCTTCGGCGTCCAGTTTTTCGACCCGGAGGAGGTCGTCAGCGGCAACAGTGTACTGCTTGCCACCGGTCTTGATCACTGCGAACATGTCTCGCACGTCCTTCTTTTCGTTTTTGACACGCCAGCTGCCGAAATCGGAGCTGGCTGCTTTCAGGTCGAACCGAGGCGCCCGTCCCTCCGGAATGATCCGGTCAGACAAGTCTTTGTGTCGGGTTGCGCGTGAAGCTTAGAAAAGCCCGGCAGGCCTTGAACGACAAACAAAACCCGAAAAAGCGAACCTTTTCGAGCCCGCGCAATATAGTCGGCGCGCTCACGATGTCAAACGGAAATCCGGGTCACAGGGCGGAAAAGTGCCGGTTTTTGAATCTGTTGGCGAAGGGGCATCGGCTTTCGAACCGCCGGCCCGAACTTCCCGTCATGGCAGATTGTCGGCCAATACTCATTTCAGCGATCAAGGTCCGTAATGCGCTGAAGTAGCCTAGCCTCTTTTCTGTTGGCAAATTCCACATCGCCAAAAAGTAGCGTTATTGAAATAATAAACCAATGAAAATACCAAAACATAAATACACCGACCAGCACAAACCAAGAAATTCCAAGCCAATTAATAATTGGTGGAAGTATTATTGGGCCAGACCCGATAAAAATCAACATTGGAACTATCGGCCACAAAACCCAGACAAACAAGGAACTCGGTATAAGCAGGGGACCAAAAAACGTTATGTCACGGGCATTTCTAAGGACCCACAGTTGATGACGGTTGAATTGCAAGCGTACAATTCGAAGTGCATTT
>NZ_JBNKYW010000220.1:0-21363 GCF_050301095.1 Roseibium sp. | reverse complement strand
CTATCCGGACATGCCGATCCTGCTGATGACCGGCTTCGCGGACCAGCGCGAGCGGGCGAACGGCCTTGAGTCCCTGGTCCATGACGTGGTCACGAAGCCGTTCTCCCTCGCCGATATCCGCAAGGCGGTCCGCGGCGCCATCGCCGGCGAACTGCCCCGGGAAACGCGCCGATACGCGTAAGTCCAGACCGGACGCACCGAGATGAAAGACCCCGCTTCAAGCGGGGTTTTGTTTGCCGGGTGCACAGTCCGGCATTCCGGTTTCCAGGCCATCCTTCGAGACAGCGCTCAGCGCTTCCTCAGGAGGAGGGGCCGGGGTGGTTTACATTGTGGATTATCAACTCGAACGCCCTCATCCTGAGGAGCGAGCTTGGCTCGCGTCTCGAAGGATGGGTCGCTTGTTCTTTTCCCGTGCGGATCAATACCGCTTCAAAAGCCTTTCCAGATAATCGAGCTCCAGTTTCGGCCGGGAAGGATCGGAGAACCGCCGGCGGAGTTCTTCCAGAATGCGCCGGGCTCTCTGCACATCGATTTCGTCGGGAATCTGCACCCGGTTGTTGAAATCGGGTCCTTCAGTACGGCGCGGACGGCCCAGGGGATCCTCATCGAGAGGAGAATTGGCGTTGGGTGAGCCGGCGCCTTCGCCCTGGCCCATCATCTGTTCCGTCAGCCCCTGTGCGCCGCGCCGCAGCGCATCGAGCGCGTTGCCCTGCTGGCCGAGCGCCTTCTCTCCCTGGCCCTGCCCCAGGGACTGCTGGGCGTTGCCCATGGATTCGCCGGCTTCCCCGAGTGCCTCGTTCTGGCCCATGCCGTTCTGGTCGAGCTGCTCCATCAGCTGTTCCAGCTGCTGTGCAAGGTCGCCCTGGCCCTGCTGCAACTGCTTCAGCATCTTTTCCAGCTGCTCCAGGGTCAGCTGCTGGCCTTCGCCCTGTTGTCCCTGCTGACCTTGCTGGCCCTGCTGGCCTTGTTGCTGCTGCTGGCCGCGCCGGTTTTGCTGGTCCTGGTTGAACTTGTGGGTCTCGTCCATCAACTGTTGCTGGCGCTGGATCATTTCGCCCAGTTTGTTGAGCATCTCCATCATCTCGCTGGACATGCCGTTTGGCGACATCTGCGGCCGGCCCGCCTGAAGGTTTTCCAGCATCCGCTGCATCTGGGCCAGCAGTTCCCGGGCAGCGTCGCGGGACCCGGTGCGCGCCAGTTCCTCGATGCGGTTCAGCATTTCGGTGAGATCCTGCTGGTTGAGCGTCTGCTGATTGCTGTCGAAGGGCTGCATGGCCTGCGGGTTCTGGCGCATCTGCTCGGCAAGGGCCTGCATGTATTCATTGAGCGCTTCGCGAAGCTGCTGGGTGAGTTTGGCGATCTCCTCGTCGCTCGCCCCTTCCTCCAGGGCCTTGCGCAAGGCCTCCTGCGCGTCGCGCAGCTTGCGTTCGGCGGCGGACAGGTCGCCATCCTCAATGGAAAGCGCAAGGTCCCACAGCAGCGGCAGAAGCGCTTTCAGGTCCTCATCCGAACGGGCATTGACCAGTTCGCCGTAGGCGAACCGCATGCCGAGGTAATTGCGCGGTTTGTAGTCGAACAGGTCCGGTGCAAGCAGCAGGGCGTCGAAGGCCATGATCACCTCCGGGTGGCTCTGCGCGTCGAGTGCAAGTGTCCGGCGCTGTTCAACCACGGCACGGGCCAGCGGCTTGCCGAAACGGCGTTGCGGCAGGGTGATCTGATAGTCGGGCGACCGCCCTTCCTGACCGGCCTGATCCCGCGCCAGCAAAGCGAGATTGACCTCCGATCCGGCCCAGGGATGAGAGGTCAGGTCCCGGATGGTTTCTCCCGTCTTCGCCGTTCCGGACCGGGGCGGCAGGGACAGGGGGAATTGAGGTGCGTCGACCAGCGGCCGGGGAACGCGGCCCTGGCGGTCGGGATCGGGCAGCGGCGAGATCCGCGCCTCGGCAGAGACAACACCGTAGTCGTCATTCACGAGGTAGGAGAACTTCAGCGCACCGCTGAGCTGTTCCTCCGGATCGTCGACAAGACGGATCTCCGGCTCATCGTCGGCGCGCACGGCGAACACGAACCGCATCAGCGGCTCCTCGCCATTGGTGAGATCGACCACGCCGGTCGTTTGCAAGTTGAGCCGGCGTTCGACCGGCAGCAGGTGTTGCCGGTCCGGATCGGACGCGTCTGCGGACGCTTCCGGTTCGATGGCTTCCGCTTCCTTGCTGCCTGCAGCGGTGAAGGTCATGCCGAGATTGCGTGCACCCTGGGTCCGGACCACGAGAATGGACCCTTCGGGCACGGACACAGGAGCACCCGGCTCCCGGAGCTGCGCGCTTTCGCCGGTCAGGTAGATCGGCGGCTCGCTGGTATAAAGCGGCGGTGTCACCCAGGCATCCAGACGGCTGGGCGGTTCAACGGTTTTGAACGGGTTCTGGAAGGCCGAGACAAGCCGGCCGCCATAATCACCGGCGGCTGTCGAAAAACCGACCACCAGCACGCAGGCTGCCACGACACGCAGCGCCCAGGGGTCGCGGCGGAAAGCCTGCGGATCGGGTGCTTTTGAACGGATTGCGGCAAGGGCCTCGGCAGTGCGCCGCTGGTGCAGCGCCCAGATAGCCCGGCTCTCCGGATTGTCCGCGCCGACGGTCAGATCGTCTTCAAGGGTCGTCAGCGGGCGGTGGGTATAGCCGGAAGCCTTTTCAACGCGGTCCAGCGCCTCGGGCCGGGACGGCCAGGAAAGGCGGAAGAGGTCCCGTGCGCTCCACAAGGCGGCGGCCGCAAAGCCGGCGATGCCCACTGGTCCGGCCCAGGCAGGCAGCACCAGCCACAGCCCCAGCCAGGAAACACCGACAAACATTCCGGCAACCACGAGGACCGGCAGGAGCGCGCGCCACAGACGTTCCAGAAACAGGGCAACGCGGCTGTGCCGGACCAGCCCGTCCAGTCGCGAGCGGATGAACCCCCGACGGTCCAACCTGCCGAACGGGACCGGTGGTTCGGGATCCTGGGTGTTGTCATTCGGGCTCAAGGGCACCTCCGGTTCGTCACCGGCCACGGCACCCACCTTCACAAGTGCCGGCAGCCGGATCTGCCTACCCTACAATAAGGTGAGGCATAGGAGGCCTTCCGGCAACCTGTCGGGCCAATTAAAACCCGGCCGCTCCGGTCACGAACCCTCGAGCCAGTCCGGAATCCGGTCGAGACCGAGCAACTCCTCGTAACTGGTTCTGGGCCGGATAACTGCAAACTGGTCAGAATTGACGAGGACTTCCGGGATCAGCAGGCGCGAATTATAGGTACTCGATTGCACCGCCCCGTAGGCCCCCGCAGAATAGACGGCCAACATATCCCCAGCATTCACGCGGGCCATGTCCCTGTTCTGGGCCAGGAAATCGCCGGTTTCGCACACGGGACCGACGATATCGGCCTTGATTCGCTCGGCTCCACCGGCGTTTTCCGCGACCGGACGGACTTCGTGATAGGCCTCGTAAAGCGTCGGCCGGATCAGGTCGTTCATGGCCGCATCGACGATGACGAAGGTCTTGTCGGCGCCTTCCTTCACGTAGATCACGCGGGTGACGAGGATGCCGGCATTGCCGGCAATCATCCGGCCGGGTTCGAACATCACCTTGCAGCCGAGTTCGCGCACGTGTTTCTTGACGACCTCGGCATAGGCATCCGGATGGGGCGGCGGATTGTTGTCCGTGACATAGGGAATGCCGAGCCCGCCCCCCAGATCCACGTGGTCGATGCCATGGCCCTGGCCGCGCAAATCCGTGATCAGGTCGCCAAGACGCGAAAAGGCATTGTCGAACGGTTCCAGCTCGGTGATCTGCGAGCCGATGTGCATGTCGATGCCGGTCACCTTGATGCCGGGGAGGCTTGCCGCCTCCGCATAGACTTCGCGGGCGCGTTGCCAGGGAATGCCGAACTTGTTTTCCGCCTTGCCGGTCGCGATCTTGGCGTGGGTCTTGGCATCGACATCCGGATTGATGCGCATGGAAACCCGCGCGGTCCTGCCCATCTGGCTGGCGACGCGTGAAAGCTGCAGCAGTTCCGGTTCGGATTCCACGTTGAAGCACAGAATGTCTTCCTGCAATGCGTAGGCCTGTTCGGCTTCCGTCTTGCCGACCCCCGAAAAGACGATCTTGTCGGCCGGCACGCCGGCAGCACGGGCGCGGCGCAATTCGCCTTCCGAGACGACGTCCATGCCGGCCCCGAGCTGGGCCAGGGTCTTGAGCACCGCCTGGTTGGAATTGGCCTTCATCGCATAGCAGACGAGCGAGGGTATATCGCCGAAGGCGGAGGAAAAGACCTCGTAGTGCCGCGTCAGCGTCGCTGTCGAATAAACGTAGAACGGCGTGCCGACTTCGCGCGCGATTTCTTCAATCGCCACGTCTTCGGCATGAAGCACCCCGTTTTTATAGTCGAAATGATGCAAGGGAAGCCCTCATCGGCTGACACCGGCGGCCTGCGGCGGCGCCCGGGAACTTTAGTTTATCAGGAAGTCCAGTACGAACGGCTTGTCGTTTTCAGGCGCTTCCGCCTGGACCGGTTCAACTGCCACGGCCGGATCGGCTGCCACGGCATCCGGCTCTGCCTGAACCGCGCCCGGATCGTCGAGCCCGCCCTTCCGGCCGCACCCGGCCAGTGTCAGGCTCAGGCAGAGGCCGAGCAGCGCCAGAAGTTTGAACCGGGTTGTCATGACGATAAATGCCCTTCGGAAATCCTTCACGGTCCTTCTCCTCGCATGACGGGCCGGTTTCGGCAAGACCGCTTGAGCCTGCCATGCGAAGATCGGTGCCTACGGTCAGCCCTTTGAAAGGTCCTTCAGCCAGCGGCGCGCCTGCTTGCGCACGTTGACCGGCGAGGTACCGCCATAGCTGGTGCGGCTGCGCACGGACTTGTCGACGGACAGGACGGAGAAAATCTCATCCGAAATCTTCGGTTCGACTGCCTGCATGTCCTCCAGGGACACCTTGTGCAGCTCGACATTCTGCTCAACCGCAAGGGCAACAATCCGGCCGGTGACGTGGTGCGCGTCGCGGAACGGCAGGCCAAGCACGCGCACGAGCCAGTCGGCAAGATCGGTTGCGGTGGAATAGCCGGAGCCGGCGGCCTTCTTCATCGTCTTGGTCACCGGCTCAAGATCCTTGACCATGCCGGTCATGGCGGCAAGCGCCAGGGAGACGCTGGCAAGGCCGTCGAAGGCCTGTTCCTTGTCTTCCTGCATGTCCTTGGAATAGGCGAGCGGCAGCCCCTTCATCATCACCAGCAGCGCCTGGAGCGAGCCGTAGATGCGGCCGGTCTTGGCGCGAACCAGCTCGGCCGCGTCCGGGTTTTTCTTCTGCGGCATGATGGAGGAGCCGGTCGAGAACTTGTCCGACAGCTTGACGAAGCCGAATTGCGCCGAACACCAGATGACGATTTCCTCGGCCAGACGCGACAGGTGCATGGCCGTCAGCGAAGCCGCCGCCAGCGCCTCGATGACGAAGTCACGGTCGGAGACCGCATCGAGGGAGTTTGCGGTCGGCCGGTCGAAACCAAGCGCTTCGGCAGTCATCTTCCGGTCGATCGGGAAGGAGGTGCCGGCAAGGGCGGCGGCACCGAGCGGGCATTCGTTCATGCGCTTGCGCGCGTCACGCACCCGGCCCCGGTCGCGGGAAAACATTTCGACATATGCCAGCATGTGATGCCCGAAGGTCACCGGCTGGGCGGACTGGAGATGGGTAAAGCCGGGCATGACGTCGCCGGCATGGGTCTCGGCCTTTTCCGCCAGCGCCTGCATCAGCTCACTCAGCTGTTCATCCAGCGTGTCGAGCGTGTCGCGCACCCACAGTCGGAAGTCCGTCGCCACCTGGTCGTTCCGGGAACGGGCCGTATGCAGACGTCCGGCGGCCGGACCGATCAACTCGGCCAGACGCGCCTCGATGTTCATGTGAATGTCTTCCAGCGCGCGGGAAAACCTGAACGTGCCGCTTTCGATCTCTGACAGGATTGTGTCTAGACCTTGAACGATCTTGTCGGCATCGTCCTGCGTCACAATGTCCTTTTCGGCGAGCATGCGCACATGGGCTTTCGAGCCGTCGATGTCTTGCTTATATAGCTTCCGGTCGTAGTCGATGGAGGCGTTGATCTCCTCCATGATGGCGTCCGGTCCTTCTGCGAACCGGCCTCCCCACATGCGATTGCTCATGTCCTGTCCCTTAAGAGGCGCCTCTTGCGAGGTGTGAACCGATGACGAAGCCAACCGAACCCGTGAAATCCTCCAAGCGCGGTCTTTTTGCCGCCGGGCTCGCGGGTGCTGTTGCTGCTGTAGCGGCTCTATACGTGATCGCCGGACCGAATGGCAACATCACTGGCGGCCAAAGCTGTACGGCAGCGCTTGAAACCGCGGCCAAAATCACGCCTTTCGCGACCGGCGACGTGGCTGCGTTCCTGCCGGCAAGCGCGCCGCTGGACCTGACGAACCTGACGTTCAGGGGACCGGACGATCAACCGGTGACCATGACCGACTTCAAGGACAGAACCATCCTGCTCAATCTCTGGGCCACATGGTGCGCTCCCTGCCGCCTGGAAATGCCGGCGCTCGACGCGCTTCAGGCGGACATGGGAAATGAGGATTTTCAGGTGGTTACGGTCAACCTTGACCGGGGCGGGCCGGAAAAGCCGAAAGCCTTCCTGGAGGAAATCGGCGTCAGCGATCTTGCATACTATCACGACAGCTCGAACGGTATCCTGAAGGACCTCAGGAAGGTCGCACGGGCAACCGGGCTGCCGACCACGATCCTGGTCGATCCGGATGGCTGCGAGATCGGAACCATGTATGGCCCGGCCGAATGGGCCTCCGGCGACGCGAAAGCCCTGATCAAAAATGCGCTGGCACAGCCTGAAAGCTGATACCAGCCTCGATTGACGGAATTCTAAACGGAAATGTCGACGGCCTGACCAAGACCCGGAATCTTCCGGGCTTCGCGGCGTACTTCCTCCGTTTCCTTCGCTTCGTCCAGGCGTGCGGCGACACCGCGCTCCTGTTCGTTCTGGTCACGGATCGCATTGGCTGCGAGCTGCGTGCGTACGTCGGCCGCACTGTAGGCTGCCGAAGACGACGAGCTGTCCGATACACCTGCCATGACTGTACTCCTGTGGTACGGGCCTTCAGACCCTGATATCGACCCGGCTACCCAGACCGCTTTCCGCATTGCGGTTCTGCGCCCGGTCCTGCAGCTGTTCAGCCTGCCGGCTCAGGAATTCCGTCCGGTTCGAACTGAAGTCCGCCTGACGCCGAACCGTTTCGGCAGCCGCTGCAGACCGCCGTGCCTTGACCGCCTCCGCCTGTTCCGCAACCTTTTCGGTCCGCGGAGACTTGAGTGACGGCTGAAAGGCCGGTGATTTTACGTTTCCGATTGCTTCGGGCATGGTACGTCCAATCCGTGGCTACCATTGTTCGATCATTCTGCCCCAAAGGACTGAATCCAAAGGTAAATTTGAAGCGGATTTCGGTTTTTTGCTTTTTTGATTACTTCCGGAAAGCAGGGGAATTAACTTAAATCTTAATCATTTTGGCAAAGTACATTGAAACTGCTCACCATTTCCTCTGCGTCAAGAAAATCTTCAGGCGCACGAAGCCGGAGACTTCGGCGGAGGCCACAGGCCGTCAGGCCCATTACGGAACGGGATTCCGACGGGTATTAAGAATTTCGCGGGGGAAATTGAGCGTCTCAGGCGGTCACATCAACCCGGGCACCCATGCCCGGAGGCGGAGCCGACTGCATGGACTGGAGGTTTTCAGCCCCCTGTTGCAACAGCGCGACCAGATTGGCATCCTGCTGGGCTGCCATCTTCATCATCTCGGACTGCAGCGCCTGACCCGTCTGGGCCTGGGTCATTGCCACATAGCTGTTCGCAATTCCAACGCTGTCCATCTGATGCTCCCGAGTGTGGGTGCAGACTACTCCCCTGCCCTTAAGCTAGGGTTAACAAAGGCTTACTCCGACTGATCGAATTTTCGGAATTCGCCGAGCGCCTTCCGGCGCACCTTGCCGGAAGGTGTGCGCGGAAGTTGGTCGACGACCCGGTAGTCCTTGGGGCGCTTGTATTCGGCCAGTTGTCCGGCTGCGTGGGACGCGAGCCGGTCGAGGTCGAAGGTTTCCGGATCGCGCGGCACGACAAAGGCGGTGATCAGACTGACGCCGGACCGCGCGGGCAGGGCCGTCACGGCGACTTCCTGGACTTGCGGATCGGCTGCCAGGGCCCGTTCCACCTCCTCCGGCGCCACCCGGTAGCCGAAGGCGTTCATGAGATCGTCCGCGCGGCCCTCGTACCAGTAATAGCCGTCTTCGTCGCACCGGGCCCGGTCTCCGGTCAGGAACCAGTCGCCCCGGAACGCGGCCTCGGTCTCCTCGCGCCGTCCCCAATAACCGAGCATCAGGCCCGGTTCGTCACGGTGAATGGCCAGCAGACCTGCCTCGCCGGCACTCGCGGGCTCCTCGCTATCGCCGCCCTCCCGAAGGATCGCGACCCTGCGCCCGGCCTGCGGCTTGCCCGGAGATCCGGGTTTGACCGGAACCTCGGGTGCGCTGGAGAGGTAGGTCGAGATTTCGCTCATGCCGAGCGCTTCATAAAGCTCGCGCCCGGTCCGCTCCCTCCATTCATGATACAGCGTGGCGGGCAAGCCTTCGCCTGCCGTCAGCCCGTGACGCAGCGCCGGAAACGACGCCGGGGTTACTTCACCGTATTTCAGGATCCGGCGGTAAAGGCTCGGCACGGCCGCAAACAGGCTCGCCCGGCTCGCCTCGATGATATTTGGCCACAGGTCCGGTTCGCGCGGCCCGTCATAGACGATGCTGGTGGCCCCGTTCGCCCAGGGATCCATCAACCCGGCACCGAGTGTGTAGGTCCAGTTGAACGCGCCCGCGTGAAGGAGCCTGTCCGAGGCCGTGATGCCGTACCAGCCCCGGTACATCGGCGCCCGCGCCGCGGCCGCCCGCTGCGCATGGAGAACGCCCTTGGGAGTGCCGCTGGTACCGGAGGTATAGATCAGGAAAGCGGGATCGTCCCGCTGCGTTTCGGCAAAGGAGCCGGGCGCCGTGCGTTTCAGCGCTTCGATATCGTCCGGCCCAAGCAGTTGAACGGCGCCAACTTCCGGCAGGGCGGTCTTGCCGTCGTGAACAACAAGCGCCGCGCCGCTGTCTGCAAGGATGGCGGATGCCTCGGGAGGCGTCAGTTGCGCGGAGGTTGGAACCGGAACAAAGCCGCCCGCAATCGCTCCGAAGAACAGCAGGGGAAAATCGCTGGAATGCCCGATCCTGAGAAGGATCCGGTCGCCGGTCCTCAGTCCCCGGTCCTGCAACCCGGCTGCAACGGACAAAACCGTCGCGGTCAGCTTGCCGTAGCTCCAGGTTTCCAGGGCCGAACCATCCGGCCCGACCACTTCCAGCGCCGTCTTGGCCATGTCGGCTGCGGCGCTGGTCAGGCAATAGCGGGCCAGGTTCATGCGCGGTCTTAGCGGGTGGGAACCGGATGTTCGCCGCGATAGTCGTAGAAGCCGCGCTGCGTCTTGCGGCCGAGCCAGCCGGCCTCGACATATTTCACCAGCAGCGGGCAAGGCCGGTACTTGGTGTCGGCAAGGCCTTCATAGAGCACCTGCATGATCGACAGGCAGGTGTCGAGACCGATGAAATCGGCAAGTTGCAGCGGCCCCATCGGATGGTTGGCGCCAAGCCGCATGGCCTTGTCGATGGATTCCACCGAGCCGACGCCTTCATAAAGCGTGTAGATCGCCTCGTTGATCATCGGCAGCAGGATGCGGTTGACCATGAAGGCCGGGAAATCTTCCGCGACGGCGATCTGCTTGCCCAGCCGGTCGCAGAAAACCTTGGAGGCCTCGAAGGTTTCGTCCTCTGTGGCAATGCCGCGCACCAGCTCGACGAGTTCCATCACCGGCACCGGGTTCATGAAGTGAATGCCGATAAAGCGTTCCGGACGGTCGGTCGACGCGGCCAGACGCGTAATGGAGATCGAGGAGGTGTTGGTCGCCAGGATGGCTTCCGGTTTCAGGATCGGGCAGAGCTGCGAAAAGATCTTGCGTTTGACCTGCTCGTTCTCGACCGCGGATTCGATCACCAGATCGGCATCGGCCAGAAGATCGAGATCCTCCGCCGGCTTGATCCGGTCCAGTGCCGTTGTCCTGACTTCTTCCGAGATCAGGGACTTGGAGACCTGGCGCGCCAGGTTCCCGTTGATGGAGGCAAGACCCGATTCGATCCGCTCCCTGGAAATATCGCTCAAGGCCACATCAAATCCGGCCACCGCACACACATGCGCTATGCCGCTGCCCATCTGACCTGCGCCAATTACGCCGACTTTCTTGATTTCGACAGCCATCCTGAAATTTCCGATCTTTACTCTGTGACCCGACTGACCCGGTTGCGGCTATTTTTGGCAAGTCTTTCGCCGAACAGCAAGGACCCCGGAGCGAAAACTGTTGTTCACTCCGGGGCCCGTGGTCAATTTACCGCAGGTCTTACTCGACGGCAGCCTTCAATTCCGGCAGAACTTCGAAGAGATCCGCGACAAGTCCGTAGTCCGCCACCTGGAAAATCGGGGCTTCCTCGTCCTTGTTGATTGCGACGATCACCTTGGAGTCCTTCATGCCGGCCAGGTGCTGGATGGCACCGGAAATGCCGCAGGCAATATAGAGATCCGGGGCAACCACCTTGCCGGTCTGGCCGACCTGCCAGTCGTTCGGCGCGTAACCGGCATCGACGGCGGCACGGGAAGCACCGACGGCTGCACCGAGAGCATCGGCCACCGGCATGATGACTTCCTTGAATTTTTCCTCAGACCCGAGCGCGCGGCCGCCAGAGATGATGATCTTGGCAGACGTCAGTTCCGGACGGTCGGACTTGGACAGTTCCTCGCCGACAAACTCCGAAAGCCCGGTTCCGTCGGTCCCGGCTACGGTCTCGATCGCAGCCGAACCGCCTTCTTCCGCAGCGGCGAAAGTGGAGGTCCGTACCGTGATGACCTTCTTCGGATCACCGGATTTGACGGTCTGGATGGCATTGCCCGCGTAGATCGGACGCTCGAAAGTGTCCGCATCGACAACAGACGTGATGTCGGAAATCTGCATCACGTCGAGCAGGGCGGCAACACGCGGCAGCGTGTTCTTGCCGTTGGCGGTCGACGGGGCGACGATGGCGTCGTAGCCGCCGGCAAGGCCGACGATCAGGTCTGCCGTCGGTTCGGCCAGCTGGTGTTCCAGCGCATCGCTTTCGGCAACCAGAACCTTGGCAACGCCGGAGAGTTTGGCAGCCTGCTCGGCCACGCCCTGGACGCCCTTGCCGGCAACCAGCACGTGGACATCGGCGCCCAGTGCCACGGCAGCGGTCAGGGCTTTGGCGGTCGCATCGCTCAAGGCGCCGCCGGCGTATTCAGCCACAAGAAGTGTAGTCATCTGTTTTCCTCCTGCGACGGTCCTTAAAGGACCCCGGCCTCATTCTTGAGTTTATCGACCAGCTCGGCGACGGACTCGACCTTGATGCCGGCCTTGCGGGCCGACGGTTCGGTGGTGGTGACCACCGTCAGGCGCGGCGTGATGTCGACGCCGAAATCCTCGGGGGTCTTTTCGTCGATCGGCTTCTTCTTGGCCTTCATGATGTTCGGCAGGGATGCATAACGCGGCTCGTTGAGCCGCAGATCCGTGGTGACGATGGCCGGAAGCTTCAGCTTCACGGTCTGGAGGCCGCCGTCGACTTCGCGGGTCACGTCGACGGTGCCCTCGCCAAGATCGACCTTGGAAGCGAAGGTTCCCTGGCTCCAGCCGAGGAGGGCTGCCAGCATCTGGCCGGTCTGGTTGCAGTCGTCGTCGATGGCCTGCTTGCCGAGGATCACGAGGCCTGGCTCTTCAGCATCGACGATGGCCTTCAGGATCTTGGCAACGGCCAGAGGTTCTGTCGTCTCGTCCGTCTTGACCAGGATGCCACGGTCTGCCCCCATGGCAAGGCCTGTCCGGAGGGTTTCGGTCGCCTGTTGCGGACCAACGGAAACAACAACGACCTCGGTCGCCTTGCCTGCTTCCTTCAGCCGCAGGGCTTCTTCGACGGAGATTTCGTCAAAGGGGTTCATGGACATCTTGACGTTGGCAAGATCGACGCCTGAACCATCCGCCTTTACGCGGACCTTCACGTTGTAGTCGATGACCCGTTTGACGGGTACGAGGATTTTCATTTGGTCTCAACCTCTTGCTGGGCCGGCATACACCGCACCGCATTTCTCAAGGCTCGCCGCCGGAATGACGCAACGGAACAAACGGCGGAAATGAGCCAATCGTGGCGCATGGCGGGGGACGGTACTGACCTGCAAAGCGGCTGTCAATTGCGCTAAACGGTCAAACCCGCCAATTTGCCGGGCTTGGAAAACCGCGCGTCGCAATGATGACAGTTCGGCACCGCAGCAATCCGCCGGAAACGGCGTCGGATTTCAGAAAATGCCGGTTGGCAAACAGTTGCCGGGAGATCAGATTCCGGACGTCTGCTGGCCGAGCGGATCGGAGACCGGTTCGGCAAGAACGGTCGTCCAGACCCCGTTGCCGTCCCTGCAGGCTGTGCCGCGGATGGACAGGTCCAGTTTGCCGAAGCTGGATTGCCGCAGATACTCCCGGCACCAGTGACCGCTCCTGCTCTTGTAGGTCTTGATCGGCGTCAGCACCTCGGACCAGCTCGCGCCCTGGCCGATCTGAACGGTTTCGCCGCTGACCTTTGTTTCCAGCGCCTCCTGCACCGTCTGGGCAAGAAGCGTGCGTTCGGTCTCCATATGGGCCGCCAGGGAAGAGACCGTATCGTCAAGACGCGATTGCATCCAGAAAGAGGTGAACATGAAGGTTCCACCGATCAGAACCAGCGCCGCCGCCATCTGGACCAGGGTATTTTTCCAGGACACGTGATGAACCGGCATCTCGGGGATCTGCCGTTTTTCGAACTCGCGGTCGATCATCGCCTGAAACATGTCCAGGCTGGCCTGGGGGACGGTCTCGGCAACCGCTTTCTTCAGCAGCATGTCGTCATGCGCCATCTGCCGCAGAAGGTCGTCGCCGCCATCGGTCTGCTGGATTTTGGCCAGCAGTTCGGGTCGTTCTTCGGCGGAAACTTCGTCATCCAGGAGCCTGCCGATGCTTTCCGCCAGCAGGATCTGATCGCGTCTTTCATCAAAAGTCATCGCATTCCTCCTGGCAGCCTGCGCAGATTGGCTTCCGGTGCCGCATCGTTCGACTCCAGCCATTCCCGCAACCGCAGCCTGGCACGGGCGAGCCGGCTCGTAACGGTTCCGATCGGCACGCCCAACTCATCTGCGACGTCCTTGTAGCTGCGACCTTCCACAGCAATCTTCAAAAGCACGTCGCGGTTGTCCGCATCCAGTTGACCGATAAAAGCCTGCACCTTCTGCAAATCAAGACTGCTGGCCGCTGCCTTGTCGCCGTCATAGCTTTCTTCGAAATCCAGCATTGCCAGATCGAACAGCCTCGCGCGGTTCGCGGTGTCCCGTTGGGAGTTCAGAAACAGGTTCTGCACGATCCGGAACATCCAGCTGTCCAGGCGCGTTGCCGGGTCAAACTGATCGAGAGATCGGATTGCACGCTCGCATGCCGTCTGCACCAGATCGTCGGCCTGATCCGGGTTTCTGCACAACCGCAAAGCGAAACTTCTTAGCTTCGGGAGCAAACGGATCATGTCCGCTTTCAGGTCTTCGTCGGGCAAGAAGTTCTCCGCAATACAGCTCTCACGATGGACAACACGTAATGAGACCTTTTGATCCCGACTTTTTTTATACTATGTTTGGGAAGAAGAGAGAATGCCCAAGTGTTGTGTCGTCGAGACCAAAGTACCGAAATTCCGCCACATCGCCCTACCACGCCACGTTGAAGACGACCCGCCGATGAAAAACACCCGCCAGTCACCATTGCAGGATTGCCTCTTTGGGATGAAACGCGTTCTGCCGACTGCGGCGGCTGCCGCGATGGCGTTCTCGCTTGTCTTTTTCACTCCCTTGGTCGACATGAAGGATTCCATTGCCGCGGCCGCGCAGTCCTCCGGCAACAACGGCAACGGTGGCGGCAAAGGGAACAGCGGCAATCACGGAAACGGCGGCGACCGCGGCAACAATGGTGGCGGTAACAGCGGCAACAACGGCGGCGGCAACAACGGGAACGGCAATTCCAACGGGTCAGGCAACGGGCGCGGTCCGGGTTCCGCTGCTTCGAACGCATCCACAAATTCCGGTGGAGACACTTCACAAACACCTACCGCAGGTGGTATTTTGAATCGTCTCTTCGGTCAGCCCGGTTTCAATGTTGACAGCGAACCGTCCGGCGGAACATTGTCCGAGCGGGAAGAACGGGAGGCTATTCAGAACGGGTGGCAATAGATCCGGAAGGCGGAACCGGCATTGAAGCTTTTGAATTTTCGAGCCCTAGGGCGCACTACTTTATTGATTTTCAGTGTTATTGCTGTTTCCGGTTGCACAGGGGTCACCCCAAGGGAGGCAACCGCGACGGCATCCGTCCCAAGCACAGCCCAACTGAATTATTCCGACAAGTCCCTGGCAAGCAGCAATCTGCAAGCGGCGCTTGAGAAGTCGTTGTCAGGCCGATCGCTACGCTGGAAGAACCCGGCAAGCGGTGTCAGCGGCATGGTAACCCCGTTGAAAACCTGGAAGACAGTCCAGGGCACATACTGCCGCTCCTACAACGAAAAGATCAAACTGGCGTCCGGCGAATTGCTCGACCGGCGCGGCGTCGCCTGCCGCTCCTCCGAAGCCATCTGGAAGTCCGCCTGATCCAGGGCGGGAACCTGTCCGGCCCTGAGGGCGTTTCAGACAGCATCCCGGTCGAACAGCACCACACCCTTGCGGCGCATGAAGACCACGAGCAAGGCCCCGGCGGCCAGCCCGCCGACATGGGCGACAAAGGCCACCTGGCTGTCCGCGGACAAAATCATGTTGACCACCTGATAGACAACCCAGGCGCCCAGAAGCCAGATCGCCCGAAGCCTCAAGGGTATCCGGCCGAGCACCAGCACCCAGACCTTGACCCTTGGATGCAGCATCAGATAGGCGGCGACCACGCCGGAAACAGCCCCCGATGCGCCGATCAGCGGCACGTCCGAACTGACATCCACCAATGCATAGGCCAGGCCGCCGGCGGCCGCGCAAATCGCGTAGAACAGCAGATATCTGACGTGGCCCAGGGCATCTTCGACATTGTCGCCGAACACCCACAGAAACAGCATGTTTCCGGCCAGATGCATGAGACTGCCATGGAAGAACGCATAGGTGAGGAGGGAGGCCCACTCCGGCAGCATCTGCAATTGCGGCGCCAGGTCCCGAAGATCGAAAAACACGGCGGGAATGAGGCCGAACGAGTAGGAAGAGGCACCTACAGCCCGACTTTCTCCCATCCCCTGGTAGAAAAAGAAAATCGCCAGATTCGCAGTGATGATTGACAGGTTCACAATGGGAAAGGGGATGTGAACGCGCTCGTTGTGATCGTAGAGGGGAATGAACATCTGGGTGGCAACCCTCCGGCAACCGGTTTGACAACTACCGGTTCTGGCCCGGCACCCACAAAACGTCCTGGTCTCCCTTGCCGTTCAGGTAACGGGAGGCAACAAAGAAATAGTCCGAAAGCCGGTTCATGTAGCGCAGCGCCGCCGGATTGACCGCCTCTCTGGTGGCCAGGTCGACCATCAGCCGTTCGGCCCGTCGCGAAACGGTGCGCGCCAGATGAAGATGCGCTGCCGCCGGACTGCCCCCGGGCAGGACAAAGGAGCGCAGCGGCGACAGGTCCCTGTTGAGGGCGTCGATGGCGTTTTCGATGGCTTTCACCTGGGCGTCGGTGATGCGCAGAGGCTCGTAGCCGAGGTCTTCTCCCGTATCCGGCGTCGCAAGGTCCGCACCGAGATCGAACAGGTCGTTCTGGATGCGTGAGAGCATCTGATCCACGTCCGGCGCGGCGGTTGCCGTCTGCAGCCGGATGAGGCCGACAACGGCATTGGTCTCGTCGACGGTCCCGTAGGCTTCAATCCTCAAATCGCTTTTCGGGCGGCGTTCGCCTGAACCGAGCGCGGTCGTGCCGTCATCGCCGGTCTTCGTGTAGATCTTGTTCAGTACGACCATTCAGCCCCGCCCCGTCTTCCTGCTGCTTTCGGTTTGTCAGTGACCCGTTCCAAAGAAGTACAGGCCGCCCATCACAAGCACAATGACCAGAAACTGCAAGCCCACCCGCCAGCGCATCAGCATCTGCGAACGGTTGGACGGCCCGTTCCGGAACATGTTCCAGATGCCGAGCAGCAGTACCAGAGCCACCGCGGCCATGCCGGCCGGAATGAGAAAATTGATAATTTCAGCCATTTGTATTGTCCTAGTTCGGCCGGTCCGAGGCCAGCCTGGCAGTCCTGTCCGAAGACCGTCTATTCCTCGTTGCCGGCTGCGCGTATGCAGATCCGGTCCAGGAGGAAAGTCGGCAAGATCCGTTTTGCCACAGCCATGACGCTCGTCGGAACAGTGACATGATACCGCGCTTTGGGCCGCTTGGCCTCCACGGCGTGAATGAGTTTCTTCACAACGGCCTCGGGCGGCAGTTTGAAGGGGCCTGGTTCGCCCATCTCCATACGGCGGCGGCGATTCAGGTAGGCTTGCCTGTGCACGGAGGAATGCAGACCCTTGTCGCCAATCCAACGGTCGAAATTCGCAAGCGCGTTTTCGGTGAATTTCGTGGCGATCGGACCGGGTTCGATCAGGCAGACATGAATGCCCGTTCCATCCAGTTCGTGCCGAAGCGTGTCCGAATAGGCCTCCAGAGCGAATTTGCTGGCGGTATAAGCCCCCCGGTATTTCATCGCGACCAGCCCGAGCACGGACGAGCACTGGACGATCCGCCCGGAACCATTGGCCCGCATGGCCGGGATCAACCGCCGGGTCAGATCGTGCCAGCCGAAGAAATTCGCCTCGAACTGTGCACGAAGAGCCTGCACCGGAATGTCCTCCAAGGCGCCCGGGATCGCATAGGCGCCGTTGTTGAATACCGCATCCAGCCTGCCCTCGGTCAGGCGAAGCACTTTCTCGGCGGTGGCGGCAATGCTGTCCGGATCTTCGTAGTCGAGCCGGCTTGCCTCGAACCCCAATGCCGCGAGGCGGTCCACATCGTCCTGTTTCCGGGCCGCCGCGAACACCCGCCAGTCCCGTCCGCGCAGAAGATGGGCCGCCGCGAGCCCGATCCCCGACGAGCATCCGGTAATCAGGATCGAGCGATGCGCAGGAAAGCTCTCGGGGTAATCACTCATGCGGCCGGAATCCGATTGTAAAAAATAACAGGCAAATTCCTATCAGATCGGATCACCGGAAAGCAATTTCGGCACGGGTCCGGCAAAGCCGGCCGCTTCCTTGATGAAGTGCGTCTTCAGACCCGGCATGCGGTCGACAAGCCCCAGGCCGAAATCGCGCGCGGCGCGCAGGAGATCGTTGTCGTTGGAAAACAGGCGGTTGAGCACATCCGTCACGACGCCCATCTGGAAGGTGTCGAACCGCCGCCAGCGCTGATAACGCTCGAGCACGTCGAAGCCGCCGACATCCTGGCCGAGACGCCGCGCATCGATCAGCACTTCGGCGAGCGCCGCGACATCCTTGAAGCCGAGATTGAGCCCTTGCCCGGCAATCGGGTGAATGCCATGGGCGGCATCGCCGATCAGGGCGAAGCGCGGCTTGACGAAATCGCGCGCCAGCTTCAGGCCCAGCGGATAGGCCCGGCGCGGCCCCTCCAGGGTCAGCGCTCCCAGATGATGGCCGAAGCGCCGTTCCAGCTCCAGCTCGAAAGTGAAATCGTCAGAACGCACCAGGCGCTCCGCGTCCGAGGTCTTTTCCGTCCACACCAGCGAGGACCTGTTGCCGGGAAGCGGCAGGATTGCAAAGGGACCGGCCGGCAGGAAATGCTCCTCCGCCCGGCCGTTGTGCGGGCGCTCGTGTCCGACGGTCGTCACGATGCCTGACTGGCCGTAGTCCCAGTTGACCGTGCGAATGCCGGCAAGGTCCCGAAGTTTGGAACGCACCCCGTCGGCCGCCACCAGAAGGCGGCTCTTCAAGACGGTGCCGTCATCCAGTACCAGTTCGGTATGATCGGACAGGGTCCGGAAGGTTTCGGCGGTGCCGGGCGCAAAGAAGGAAACGCCCAGTTTCTTGGCGGCCTTGTAGAGCGCGGGCATCATGACGCCGTTGGGCATCATGTGCGCGAAGGGTTCACCGGCCGTCGCCTGGCCGTCAAAGGTCAGGAAAACCGGCCGGACCGCGTCCCGCAGCTTGCTGTCGGTCACAATCATTTCGTTGATCGGCTGGGCCTCGCCCTCGATCTGTTTCCAGACACCGAGCTGGGTGAGCATGCGGGAGGCGGCAGCGGCAATCGCGGAAGCTCGCGGATCCTTGTGGAGCTGGTCCATCGGCTTCGGGTCGACAACGGCGCAACGGAGCCCGGCATCCCCCTGCTTCAGGGCGACGGCGAGCGACAGCCCCACATAGCCGCCACCGGCAATCACAACATCAAACATGTCGGTGGCGTTCTTCTTTTTCGCCATTGTCTTCTTCTCCAAGGTCCGGTACCCGGCTTCCCCAAGGACATCTTGACTTTAACGTCAACAGCCGTCCAAGAGTGCACGTCGGTCATGGACACACAAATCACCCGTTCGTCTATCTAACAGGGATTGCACCAATGAACACGGCCGTTGATGGTCTTCTTGAAATTCTCGACCTGGAACCGCTCGAGCGCAACCTGTTCCGTGGTCGCAGCCCGCAGGTCGGCTGGCAACGCGTGTTCGGCGGCCAGGTGATCGGCCAGGCGCTGGTGGCCGCCTCCAGAACAGTGGTCGAGGACCGGCACGTGCATTCGCTCCATGGCTATTTTCTGCGGCCCGGCGATCCTTCTGTGCCGATCATCTACGAGGTCGACCGTATCCGGGACGGCGGCAGCTTCACCACACGGCGTGTGGTCGCGATCCAGCACGGCGAGGCAATCTTCTCCATGGCCGCGTCCTTTCAGGTGTTCGAGGAGGGGCTTGAGCACCAGATCGCGATGCCGGATGTCCCCAGGCCCGACGAACTGCCGAACCAACAGGAGCTGAAGGAAAAGTTCCTGTCCAAGGCCCCTGACAACATCCGTCGCTACTGGGAACGGGAGCGGCCGATCGAATTGCGCCCCGTGGACATGACGCATTATTTCAGCGGAAAACCCCTGCCGCCGCAGCAATATGTCTGGGTGCGGGCGACGGACGCGCTGCCCGACGACGAGTGCATTCACCAGTGCGTGCTGGCCTATGCCTCCGACATGACGCTGCTCGACACCTCGCTGTTCCCCCATGGCACCTCGGTCTTCAACCCGAAGATCCAGGCGGCCAGCCTCGACCACGCCATGTGGTTCCACCGCCCGTTCCGCGCCGACGACTGGCTGCTCTACGCGACCGACAGCACCTCCACCTCCGGATCGCGCGGCATGAACCGGGGCTCGCTTTTCACAAAAGACGGCCTCCTGATCGCCTCCACCGCCCAGGAAGGCCTGATCCGGTTGCGCAGCCGGGATTAGGTCATCGATTGCTAGGGATTACGAGATCCATTTACAGTTCGAAAATTGACCAAACCACCTCATCCTGAGGAAGCGCGGTAGCGCTGTCTCGAAGGATGGGCGGCAAGCTCAGTGCAAGCTGCCCATCCTTCGAGACGGACCTGAAGGTCCTCCTCAGGATGAGGATTTTTCCTTGGAAACTGCCTGTCTCAATCAACGGAGCCGCATCAATTTGCGGCACTGTTCACTCACCTCACCGGACTGGTGAACCCCGAGACCGCCAGCGGGTTTTCCATCTGCGCCTGGTGATCGGGCGTGTCCGGCAAGAGGGCGCCGGAAAAGGCCTCGAACATCTTGCGCACGAAGCCTTCCGGCAGGTCCTTGGTGATGAACACCATGCGCGTGCGCCGGTCGCCGTCCGGCCAGCCTTCCAGCGTCGCCGGCGGGTGGAACACGTGCTGGACACCGTGAATGACGACGGGACGGTCCGGATCTTCCACCAGCTGCACGATGCCCTTGACCCTCAGGAGTTTCGGGCCGTGGGCGGAACGCAGCAGGTCGAGGAACATTTCCAGGGCGGAAGCGGGAACCGGCCGGTCCGTCGACAGGGTGAAGGCCCGGATCGAGTCGGAATGCCTGTTCACGTCGTGCGCATGGTCGTGACCATGATGATGGTGCCCGTGATGATGGTCGTGAGAATGACCGTGATCGTGGTCCTTGGCCGCCTCGAAGGCTTCCGTGTTCAACCAGGCCGCCACATCCGGGATCTTGCTGTCCGGATCATAGAGCCCGGCATTGAAAAGCTCGGCGGGACCCGCGTCGCCCGCCTGAACATCAAGCCGTCTTGCCCCCGGATTGAGGGCCTGCAGCCGGTCTTTGAGATCCGCGAATGCGGCCGTGTGCTCCTGCGTTTCCAGAAGGTCGGTCTTGGTGAGCACCAGACGGTCGGCCACGGCGGCCTGCTTGCGGGCCTCCTCGTGTTCGTCCAGGGTCGACAGGCCATTGACCGCATCGACAAGGGTCACGACGCTGTCCAGCCGGTAGCGCATCACCAGATAGGGGTGCAGCATGACCGTGTGCAGGATCGGCGCCGGGTCCGCCAGGCCGGTGGTTTCGATCACGACCCGGTTCAGCCGCTCCATCCGGCCGTTGTCCAGCCGCCGCAAAAGGTTCTCCAGCGTGGTCACCAGATCGCCCCGGATGGTACAGCACAGGCAGCCGGAGGAAAGCTCCACGATGCCGTCGCCCGCCTGATCCACAAACAGGTGATCGAGGCCGATCTCGCCGAATTCGTTGATGATGACCGCCGTGTCCGCCATGGCCGGGTCCTGCAGGATCCGGTTGAGCAGTGTCGTTTTGCCCGAGCCCAGAAAGCCGGTCAGCACCGACAGGGGGATGGGCGGTTTCGGACCCTTGCGCTTGGATGTGTCAGAGGTCGGAGCAGGGGAAGCCATGACGCTTGTCTCCAGGTCATGCCGCGGCTTCGGGAAGGTTCCCGGCCAAGATGACGGTCAAGAATACCGGAAAGCCGTGGCGCAGTCAGGCGGCACGGCTACCATTGTTTTGAGGCAAAGGTCAAAGGGATTGCGGAAGGGCTCTTTCTACCCGGCGTTCAGCACCGTGATTTCGGCCGTTTCCGCTTCGGCTTCCCCGTCAGCGTCTTCACCGGCGTCCGAGGCAGCATCGGCTTCGGCCATGGCCTCGTCGGCATCCGCTTCCGCGTCCAGGGTCTGCGAAGCTTCATCCGTATCGACGACGGTGCGGACCGCTTC
>NZ_JBNKYW010000219.1:0-43835 GCF_050301095.1 Roseibium sp. | reverse complement strand
CCGGTGTTCCGGTCACGACGTTGCACACCCCGGCAACGCCCTGAGACCGGCCTGGATCGGCGTTGGACTTTCCTCCCTGGACCGACGCCGATCCACTATTCCGACCGGATCGTTTTCAACAAACTGATTTCAGTCCCTGCGGGACATCTCTCGTGCAAGCGCGATTGTTCAGGTGTTTGCGCGGCCTGCTTCAAGACCCCCCCGATGATCCATACGCTGTCAACGGCGTGGATTTCCCGCTTCGACGCAGCTGCTGCGGTTCCGAAAGCAGCTACGAGCCTGCCAGCGAACCCGTCAGGTAGCGTCTTTCCGACTTCATGGGCGACTACATGACGGGCTGTCCGCTGGTCTATTGTGGCGAACCCGGCAAGGCCTATGATCACTACGCGGCGGTTCTGCAGTTCAACCCGCTACTGCCAACGAGGCGCGCTCTATTGCGACCAGATGATGTACCAGGCCCCGTGAGCAATCTGGACGAAGCCGTCCAGTTCACGCGCAGGACGATAAAAGCCGCCCGAACTAAAGGCCGGCTGGACCGGTTGAGCGCAAGTCAGAAAGCACTCCCAAGGCAGTTAAGTCGATTTCGACTGCCCTCTAGTCAAAGGCAAATCGTTCCATTCCTCGGGCTGCGAAATCGGAATCCCGCGCCGGATCCGACAAAAAGCGCATCAGGTCAATCGCGTGCTGTTTTTTCGCCGAGGCCGAACTCAGAAACATGGACATTCTGATATCGGTATTCAGCTCTTCTGGAAATTTCGCAAGCGGGTAGACGCCCGGCGCTGCCATGATCGTCGTGAGAGGAGCAATTGCAACATCAACGTCACCCTTGGCAAGCGAGCCAACGGGCGAGATCTCCGGGTGGCCGGGTCCCATGGGCACCAGTTTTCCGGATACCTGTTCTGACAGGCCAAGCCGTTGCATCACACCGAGGAAGGTCTTGCCGCTGGTGCCATCGGCAGTGAAGGCTATGGAATGCGCCGACTGCAGAAGTTTGCAAATGCCGTCTGGAGAGGTGAGGACGGATTGGACTTGTGTGTCTTGTCCGGCGACAGCCAATGGCACCCGCCCCAAGGGGGTGTGGCTTGCAGCGTCGACCTGTCCGGCGTCGATGAGGTTCTGAACATACCAGGGATTGGTAATGCCAACGTCGAAAGCTTTCCCGGCAAGGATCCGTTGAGGAATGTTGGGATTCAGGTCAAATGTGACTTCAACGGTACACGCCCGAGACTCCATGTGCCGTGCGAGCACTTCATTCAGCAAGGCACGGATCGCGACGGGAGCAAAGAGCTGCGTTGTCGGAGGGGCTTTGTCGGTCATGTGCAAGGGTCCGAAAGGTTTGGTCACCTTCACATTATCCTCAGCCCGCAACCGCGCAATGTCGTAATAGGGGGAGACCCGCAAGTGTTTGCCCACCCGCTGGTCGCGGCCGACGCGAACATGCGGTCGCCGACGGACGCGCGAACCCTCAAGCCCACGACTCCCGTACCCACGGCATGCTCCGCAACGGTCACGGTGTTTGCCATGCGATGGCCCGTTTGAGCATGGCCAAAGAGAAAGAGTTTCAAGCGCTTGAAAAGACTGGTGACCCCGACAGGATTCGAACCTGTGACCCTCAGATTAGGAATCTGATGCTCTATCCTGCTGAGCTACGGGGCCGTTCCCGGTCGATTAGCATGATTTGAACGACAATGCGAGCCCTCGAACAGGCTTGTTGACAGATGGGCTTTTGTGGAGCGACGCGGGTTCGCAGGGGACCTGTGTCGGCAGGGCGGCGGGTTTTTGGCGCGCTGTCTTGGACTTGCCTTATTCGCTGCTTAGCACAGGGGGCGATCCGCCCGATTCATCGTGCAATCGCTCCACGGCAATAATTTGAGACGCTGTCAGGTGTCGGCTGTGCGTGATTGAGAGAAAGATGACGGTGAGCCGGGTCGTATGACTGCAGCGGGAGTTCCTGGAGCGCTTGAGGCACGGTGGAACAGACGGACGGAACAAGTGCGATGACCGGCGGGAGATGGGGTCTCCGGCGGTGTTTTTCTGCAGCATTTTTCTTTTATTCGGTCCGGCCTGTGCGACAATGGCGCAGGAGCGTGCGGGACCTCCGGCTTTTGAGGCCTGCGTCCCGGAAGAGGCCAGAGAGGTTCCGGTCAGCGGGCCGACTTCCGAAGGCCTGTTTGTTGCCGCTTCCGGTGAACGGTTCTTTGCCAGCGACCTGCATGTGCCGGAAGCTGCGGCTCCTGATCGCGGGCCGTCCGAAGATGACCTTTCCGTTTCCACCGGGCAATGGGAAGCGGTTGCGCAAGGGTCCGAAAACCGCTGGGGCCTGATCCCGGCGTGGATCATGATCATCGACGGCACGACGGGCAGACGCCTTTATCAGGTTGAGCAGCTTCGCCAGGGCAAGGCCCTGTTTGCGCCGGTCCACGCGGCCGGGGCCTGTGCCGACAGCCTGAGACAGGCGGAGCGGCAGGCGCGTCATGACCGGAGCGGCCTGTGGCGGGACAGGAAGGCTTGGCCCGTCTATTCGGCGGCGGCACCGGAACGGCTTTCCGCGCAAGCAGGTCGGTATTCGATTATCGAGGGACGCATTGTTTCCCTTGGAAAAACCGAACACACCCGCTATCTGAATTTCGGTAGATACTGGAAAACGGATTTCACGGGATCGCTGAAGATCCAGGACGAGGAAGTATTCAATGCGGCCCTCGGCCGTGCGGGCTGGGAGCTGGATGCGTTGACCGGCGTGACCGTCGAATTGCGCGGCGTGGTTCAGGAGCGAGATGGCCCGCTCATCACCCTCCGGCATCCGGAGCAACTGGTAGTAACAGAACACAAAAGGGCAGGACGTGCCGGCCAAGACAGTGACTGATCTCGGAACGCTTCAACACCGGAACGGCCGCCCATTGCGCCGCTGGCTGCGCATGGCTGCCTGCGGCGGCCTGGCTTTCCTGACCGCGTCCTGCCAGCTTCTCGGCGACGGGCCGACAATCGGAACGGTCGCGCCCGGCACGCTCAGGCCGAATCTTGCCCAGGACATCGGCGAGCGGGAACATCCGCGGGTCGTGGCGACCTACGGCGGGGTTTACAAGGACCCGGGCGCCGAGCGTGCCGTTGCCAGTGTGGTCGGACGTCTGGTGGCCGCGTCCGATGATCCTTCGCAAAGCTACAAGATCACCATCCTGAACAGCCCGGCGATCAACGCCTTCGCCCTGCCGGGCGGTTATCTCTATGTGACGCGTGGCCTGCTGGCGCTGGCCAACGACACGTCGGAAGTGGCCGCGGTGCTGTCCCATGAAATGGCCCATGTCACCGCCAGTCATGCGATCAAGCGGCAGCAGCGGGCGGAAGCCAAGCAGCTTGCCAACAAGATCCTGACCGATGTCGTGCAGGACTCCGAAGAAGCACGCAAGGCGATCATATCCTCCCAGCTCTCCTTTGCACGGTTCAGCCAGGTGCAGGAGCTGGAGGCCGACGCCATCGGTGTCAAGACGCTGGCAAAGGCGGGGTTCGATCCCTACGCCGCCGCCCGGTTCCTTCAATCCATGGCGGCTTTCGCGCGTTACCAGTCCGCGGACAAGTCGAACAGTTCCGCACCCGACTTCCTGTCCTCGCACCCGTCCACGCCGGAACGCCTGCAGATCGCGGTGCGCTCGGCCCGCCAGATCGGCGCGCCCGGCATCGGCGAGCGGGACCGCGATGCCTACTTGGGCAGGATCGACGGCATGTTGTTCGGGGACGATCCCCTGGAGGGCTTCGTGCGCGGCCGTTCGTTCCTGCACAAGGCGCTCGGCATCAGCTTCACCGTGCCCTCGGGTTACATCCTGGAGAACTCGCCGGAGGCGGTGCTGGCCAGCAACGGTGCAGGCACGGCCATCCGCTTCGACGGTGCGGACGTCAGCAGCTATTCCAGCCTGGTCGACTACATGAACTCGGGCTGGATCAACGGATTGCTGCCGGAAAGCGTCCGCCAGACAACCATCAACGGTTTGCCGGGCGTCACGGGCGCCGCCATTACGCAAGGCTGGTCGTTCCGGATCGCGGTGCTGAGGATCGGGCGTACCGGCTACCGGTTCATCTTCGCCAGCCGCTCCCCGAACGATGTCTTCGATGCCGATTTCCAGCGGACGATCGAGAGCTTCAGCCAGCTCACGCCGACCGAGCGGGCCCGGTTGCGCTCGCTGCGGATCAAGGTGGTCAAGACCAAGCCGGGCGATACGCCGCGCAAGCTTGCCATCGGCATGAGCGGGGTCGAACCGTCGCGGCGACTGGAATTCTTCTCCATTCTGAACGACCTGAAGCCCGGCGCGCCGATACCGAACGATACCGCCGTCAAGCTGGTGGTGGACTGACCGTACAAAGAAAGGGCGGCGCTCCCCCGGAATGCGGGAAGCGCCGCCTCGGTTCCGGCCGCGTTGAAAAGTGCCGGCGGCTCAGGTCCTGAAGACCGCCTTGTCCGGCTGTTTGGCAAGCAGCGCCGACTTCAGCTTTTCCATCGCCCGGCTTTCGATCTGCCGCACGCGTTCCTTGGAAATACCGAGCTTGACGCCAAGGGATTCAAGCGTGGCCCCTTCTTCGGTGAGCCGGCGTTCCTTTACAATTCTCAGTTCGCGTTCGCTCAGGACCTTCAGCGCGGAAGACAGCCATTTGTGCCGGCGTTCGGAATCGATGTTTCCGGTGACGATCTCGTCCGGCAGGGGGGCGTCGGATACCAGGAAATCCTGCCGGTCGGCGCTGGATCCTTCGCTGTCGGTCACCGGCGCGTTCAAGGAGGTGTCAGGACCGGACAGACGGGCGTTCATCAGCGCCACATCGGCGATCTTGACGCCGATGGCGTCCGCGATTTTCTGATGCAGTTCGCTGTCGGTCAACGGTGTCTGGTTGCCCGACAGCTTGGCCCGCAACCGGCGCAGGTTGAAGAAGAGTGCCTTCTGGGAGGAGGACGTTCCGCCCCGCACGATCGACCAGTTGCGCAGGATGTAGTCCTGAATGGAAGCGCGGATCCACCAGGTGGCATATGTCGAAAAGCGGACTTCCCGCTCCGGTTCGAAGCGGGCGGCGGCCTCCAGAAGACCGACATGGCCTTCCTGGATAAGGTCACCGAGCGACAGGCCGAAATTCCGGAATCGCGAGGCGACCGCAATCACCAGTCTCATGTGCGATAAGGAAAGTTTCTCCAGCGCTTTCTCGTCCCTGTCCCGGCGCCATCGCACCGCAAGCTCCCGTTCCTCCTCACGGGTGAGGTAGGGGGCGTTCATCGCGGTCCGGACAAGTTGCCGTTTTTCGCTAAGGGACATGATCTACACTCCGATGCGTTTATCGGGGTATTACGTATCAGCATCTAGATTAGATCACTCGGGGTTGCCGTAGGGATAGTTTCTGCACACTTCTGCGTGAGCAAGGCGCGAGCAGCCGTGTTTTCCGCTTGCGCTCATAAAAAAGGGCCCGGCGAACCGGGCCCTGTCAAATTTGTCCGTGGAACAAGCCGCAATGCTCAGGCGGCTTCTTCCTTGCCGTCCTCGTCGTCCGTTTCGCCTTCGGCGGCAGCGGCTGCCTTGGCGCGGCTCGGGGACTTGGCCAGGTTCTGTTCGATCTGTTTGACAGCTTCCGTTTCGGAGCACTTGTTCACCGCGGCGATTTCGCGGGCCATACGGTCGAGGGCTGCTTCGTAAAGCTGGCGCTCGGAGTAGGACTGCTCCGGCTGGTTTTCGGACCGGTAGAGATCGCGGACGACCTCGGAGATCGCGATCAGATCGCCGGAATTGATCTTTGCTTCATATTCCTGTGCCCGGCGGCTCCACATGGTGCGCTTGACGCGCGGGCGGCCGCGGACGGTTTCCAAAGCCTTCTTCACTGCAGCCGGATCGCCGAGCTTGCGCATGCCGACGGAAGCGATTTTCGCGACCGGGACACGAAGGGTCATCTTGTCCTGTTCAAAAACGATAACGAGCAACTCCAAAGAGTGACCTGCAACGTTCTGTTCTTCAATGGCGGTAATCTGGCCGACACCGTGTGCCGGATAGACGATGTATTCGCCAGTCTTGAAACCTTGACGCTGCGCGGTCTTTTTGGTGTTCGTTGCCATACTCGTATTCTCTCCTGCGCAGTTGTCGGTCCTTGCCGGACCGGGGATGGACCGCTGTGCGGTCCCCTGTTTTTTGCGACACGCAACCCGACGAGCGATCCGAATTGGAACGCCTGTTGATAAGCGGCGCGTCAGGGCTGGTCAGTCGTTGCTTCCCACTTTAGAACCTTGTTCAGTCCAATGAGCTGCCGGGACCTCACGTTACCCGGTACCGAATAGATCCGGGATACGTTTTCAGACTCCGATTTGGGGGTTGTTCTCGTGGTTGGCGACTAGCCCCCATAGATAACACAGTTTTGTGGAAAATTAAAGTCTCGCGCTATTGCGATGCGAAAACGCCACAACGCACCTGCAGGATATTGTCACGCAGGTGCTTGCAAGTTTCTGATAAATAGCCCGTTTTCCGTCAGCGTGCGTCAGTCTGCCGCAGGCGGTCCGTACGAATCACGCCGGAGGGTTCGCCGAGAAATACTGGTCCAGCTTGTTTTCCTTGCCGTCGAACTCTTCCGCTTCGGGCAGGGGATCTTTCTTTTCGGTGATGTTCGGCCACTTCTCGGAGTATTCGGCGTTCAGCTCGATCCACTTTTCAAGGCCGGGCTCCGTATCGGGAAGAATGGCTTCTGCCGGACATTCCGGCTCACAGACACCGCAGTCGATGCATTCGTCAGGATTGATGACGAGCATGTTCTCGCCTTCATAGAAGCAATCCACCGGGCAGACTTCAACACAGTCGGTATATTTGCACTTGATGCAATTGTCTGTGACGACGTAGGTCATCGGTATCCTCACTCGGCGCCGTTCACATGGCCAGTGGCGCGTTGCCAATGCCTTGCCGGCGGTCCTTTGCGTGTTCGCTCCCGAAGGGAGTTTCAGTGAATGTCTATCGCCGCTTTGGGTATCGTTTTTGTTTCGCCCGCGCAAGCGCTCAGGATGACGCAATCCGGGGCGATCAGAGAAAGTTATTCTGTTTTCAGTGGCAAAGCGGGATTTTGCTTCAGCTGTCGCCGCGAAATTCGTCGATCTTGCGCCGGTCCCGCTTGGTCGGGCGGCCGCTGCCCGCGTCCCTTTGGGCCGGAGCCGGCGGCGGCGCGGTTTTCTTCGGCGCAGGGGGCGACAAGTCTTCGTAGAGCTTGCGCGCTTCCTCGTAGGGACCGCGGCGGCTGCCGAGCGCGATCACCTTCAGAACCAGGATCCGGCGTTCGAGCGCAATCGTCAGGACATCACCCGCCTTGACCGTCTTGCTGGCGGAGGAAATCTTGTCCTTGTTTACCCTGACGTGGCCTGAAGTGGCCAGTTTCTGGGCAAGAGACCGGGATTTCGTGACCCTGGCGTACCAGAGCCACTTGTCGATGCGCAGGCTGCCGCCCGCAGTAAGGTCTTCCGGCGTCGGAATTACTTCTTGTCCTTGTTGTCCATATCCGCCTTCAGCGCCATGAGGGCCGCAAAGGGCGAATTCGGGTCGATCGGCTTGTCCTTCGGTGCCCGGTCGCGGCGGTTGCCGTCAAAGTTCCGCTGGCCGTCCTGCTGGCTGCCACGCTGTCCCTTCGGGCCACCCCGGCCACCCTTGCCGAAGCGCTTTTCGCCCTGGCCACCCTTGGGGCCCTGGCCCCGGCGGTTATCGCCGCGGCGCTGGTCATGACGGCCGCGCGGACGGCGGTCGTGACGGCCCGGCCGCCAGATTTCGATGGTGACCGTTTCCGTCTCCCCGGCGGGGGCCTCTGCCGCTTCGCCTTCGGCTGCGGCTTCCGCAGCCGGTGCAGCTGCCGCTTCCGGAGCAGTTTCCGTGGCGGCGGCTTCAACGGGAGCCTCGGCCGAAGCCTCCGGCGCGGCGTCGGCAACGGTCTCGGTCACGGTTTCGGCGGGTTCCTGCGGTGCGGCTTCCGGCGCCGCCGTTTCGGATTCAACTGACACATCGGCTTCCGCCACGGCCACTTCAGTGGCCGCCTCGGCGGCTTCGTCACCCTGCGCTGCTGCAGCCTCTGAGGCTTCCGCCGGCTGCTCCTGAGTGGTTTTGGGTGCTGCCGGGCGCTGGACTTCCTTCGTTTCCACCCGGTACCCGAGCGATTTCAGGACGGCGGAAAAATCCTCGCCGGCACAGCCGAGCAGGGACGTCATGGCAACCGTCACTGTAAAGCCGCCACCTGTTTCGATGGCGCCTTCCGGAGGGCTCACTTCCTTGTCGAGCGGCTTCCAGGCAATCAGCGGCCGGATCAGATCGGCGAGGCGCTCCAGAATGTCGACGCGCACGGCGCGCGGACCGCAGACGCGGAACCCGACAACCTTGTAAAGCGCCTTGTCGATGCTTTCATCGACCGGAATGGAGGTGCGGCCCGAGGCGGATAGCTGCGGCAGCTCCGTCATGCCGTTCATGTCGAGCGAACCGTGCTTCAAGGCCCAGAGCTGGGCAAGCAACTGGCTGGGTGCCGGTTTCAGGAGGGCGGGTACGAAGATCGTATAGGCGCCGAAGCGCACGCCGTGCTTGCGCAGCGAGGCGCGCATGTCCTGGTCCAGCTGACGGATTTCGTCGGACGCCTCCTGACGCTCGAGAATGCCAAGGCCTTCGACGATGCGGAAGGCGATACCGCGCGCCAGGCCTTCCAGCTCCTCGCCGCTCTTCAGGTCGGTGAGCGGTTTCAGAAGCGTTTCGATCTGGGCTCTGATCCACAGATCGAGGCGGGCCTGAACAGCATCGCGGGCCGGACCGGTCAGGTGCTCGTCCGCAAGCAGCAGGACGGTCGGTGTCAGAACGTCCTCGCCGGCGGCCAGTTTGGCAACCGGCTCGCCGCGCCAGCGGATGACGCCCTCTGACGTCAGCACGAAGTCGCTGTTTTCCGACTTGCCGAGCTTTTCGGCCCGCGCTTCGATTTCGGTCGTCAGGGCTTTCTGCGCGGCGGCGCGCACGGTCTTGCCGTCCGGCCCCTCGGCTGCCGCGTCGGGGGCAAACCGGAAGCCAAGCAGATTCCCGATGTGCTGACCTTCCACGAGCACATCACCGCTCGATGTAATTTCCGCTTCCAGCATTGCGTTCTCTCTCAAACGTCGCATCAATACACTTGTCCGCCGGTCCACGAACCGCTGTGTCAGCCGTTCATGCAGGGCGTCCGATAATCTGTCTTCAATGTCGCGCGTCTCCCCCTGCCAGTGGGCCGGGTCGGCCAGCCAGTCGGGGCGATTGGCGACATATGTCCACGTCCGGATATGTGCAATCCGGTTCGCGAGTGTGTCGATATCACCATCTGTGCGGTCTGCGAAGGCCAATTGACGCGTGAACCAGTCGTCGGCAATGGCGTTGTCCTGCATCAGATGGGTGTAGATCGTGTTCAGCAGTTCCGCATGGTTTGCCGGCGCGATCTTACGATAGTCGGGGACCTGGCACACGTCCCATAGCAATTCGACCGCTTTTGCGCCCTTTGCCATGTCAGATATTGCGCCGTCGCGCAACAAATGTTCAAGAGCGGTGATATCGTCTCCGATGGGTGCCCTAGCGAGACCCTGTTCCTTGGGGACCATATCCAGGCTGCGGCGCAGTGCGGCGGAGGATGAAAAATCCAGTGAACTGTTGCGCCATTGCAGCACTTTCAGGCTGTCGAAGTGGTGACTTTCGATCTGTTCGACCAGATCGTCGTCCAGCGGATCGACCCGTCCGGTCACACCGAAAGTGCCGTCCTTGGTATGGCGGCCGGCGCGGCCCGCGATCTGTCCCATCTCCGACGGCGTCAGCTGCCGGTACTGGTAACCGTCGTATTTGCGGGTGCCGGCAAAGGCGATGTGATGGACATCAAGGTTCAATCCCATGCCGATGGCATCGGTTGCCACCAGATGATCGACATCACCGTTCTGGAACAGTTCCACCTGGGCGTTGCGGGTGCGCGGGCTCAAGGATCCCAGAACAACGGCGGCGCCACCGCGCTGGCGGCGAAGCAGTTCGGCGATGGAATAGACCTCGTCGGAGGAGAAGGCGACCACGGCGGAGCGGGCCGGCAGGCGGGAGACCTTTTTCGAACCGGCATATTCCAGGATCGACATGCGCGGGCGGGTCACGACGTTCAGGCCCGGCAGCAGCTTTTCCAGCAGCGGGCGGATCGTCGCGGCGCCCAGCAGCAGCGTTTCGGAGCGGCCGCGCAGGTTCAGGATACGGTCGGTGAAAACATGTCCCCGGTCCAGGTCGCCGGCCAGCTGCACTTCGTCGATGGCAACGAATTCCGTATCGAGGTCGAGCGGCATGGCCTCGACCGTCGAGACCCAGAAGCGCGGCTTCTTCGGAATGATCTTCTCTTCGCCGGTGATCAGCGCGACAGCATCCTCGCCTGCACGATCGGCAACCCGGCCGTAGACCTCGCGGGCGAGCAGGCGCAGGGGCAGGCCGATCAGGCCGGAGGACTGGGCCAGCATGCGCTCGATGGCAAGATGGGTCTTGCCGGTGTTGGTCGGTCCGAGGACGGCCGTCACGGTACGGGACCGCGTGGATGGCGGCAGCGGCAGGTTCTGGAGACGGGGCATGTGACTGGCTGTGATCGGTTTCTTTCGGCGTGCGGCCTTGGGGCTGGACCCCAAAATATGGTGCCGCGTGTCTAGCACAGGCAGGACGGATGTGTCCTGCTTCTTTTGGCCAAGAGGTCAGGAAATTTGCGCTGAAAATTATCTGTGGAGAACGACTCCGGAACAAACCGGAACCGAATCGCTGACTCGTGCGGATTCAGGATTTGTTCCCTACGACATGTGGTTTCCGCAGCGGAGTGGGCCACGAAATCCTGAATCTGGCCAATAACTTGAGTCGCATCTGGGTTTCGTTGCCGCTTCGTGGTGAAATCCTGTCAATGGTTAATTTAAAAATAATTGCCTGCCGGGCGGGGCGGGTGCTGCTGTTTATCTTTGGACACAGGGAGAACGAAACCCGGACGAATCGCTGATTCAAGCCGGTTTCTGGTTTGTTCTTACAAGATGTAGTAGGTTGTCCGGTGACGGCGCCTGTCCGGATCCGCGTCTGCGGTTCGGTGCAAATTCGGTTCCGGGCAGGCCGACAGACTTCTGTGCCAGATCGGTTCAGTCCGTCTGACCGGCCGGAATGGTCGTCAGAAGGCGTTCGGGGAAATTTGCTGCGCTGCAAAAAATTTTTGAAAGCGGGTGTTCGTGCGGCTTAAATCGAATTAGCGAGCTTTTTCTAAAGGTTACCGGCGCGGGCGCAAAAATATTTTCCAGGTTAAAAAAAGGACATAGCTTCTGCCCCTTTTCAAGCGCCTCCGACCAAAGTAGAAATCTTGCCGAAATCGGCAGTGATGCTTGTGCAATATTAGGGGGAGTGGGCGTTTGGCGATAACAAAAATTCTCGTTGCAAACCGGTCCGAAATCGCAATCCGGGTCTTCCGGGCAGCCAATGAGCTCGGCATGAAGACCGTTGCGATCTATGCGGAACAGGACAAGTTGGCCCTGCACCGCTTCAAGGCGGACGAGGCTTACCAGGTCGGCAAGGGGCTCGGCCCCATCGAAGCCTACCTTTCCATCGACGAGATTATCCGGGTCGCCAAACACGCCGGAGCCGACGCCATTCATCCCGGCTACGGGCTTCTGTCGGAAAGCCCGGAATTCGTCGATGCCTGCGAACAGGCGGGTATCACCTTCATCGGGCCGAAATCGGAAACCATGCGCCGTCTCGGCAACAAGGTGGCCGCGCGCAACCTGGCGATCGAAGCGGGTGTTCCGGTCATGCCGGCGACAGATCCGCTGCCCGACGACCTGGACGAGATCAAGAAGCAGGCGCTTGCGATCGGCTACCCGGTGATGCTGAAGGCCTCCTGGGGCGGCGGCGGGCGCGGCATGCGCGTCATTCCGGACGAAGCGACGCTGGCCAAGGAAGTGCTGGCCGCCAAGCGCGAGGCCATGGCGGCTTTCGGCAAGGACGAGATCTACCTGGAAAAACTTGTCCAGCGTGCCCGTCACGTCGAGGTGCAGATCCTCGGGGACGGCGAGAACGTCGTCCATCTGTTCGAGCGCGACTGTTCGATCCAGCGCCGCCACCAGAAGGTGGTCGAGCGCGCACCGGCACCTTATCTCGATCCGGCGAAGCGGGACGAGCTGTGCGAATACGGGCTGAAGATCGGCCGGGCCGTGAACTACCGCGGTGCGGGCACGGTTGAATTTCTGATGGATGCGGACACCGGCGCAGTCTATTTCATCGAGGTGAATCCGCGTGTCCAGGTGGAGCACACGGTGACGGAAGAAGTCACCGGCATCGACATCGTCCAGGCACAGATCCGCATCTGCGAAGGCGAGAAGATCGGCACGCCTGAAAGTGGCGTTCCGGCGCAGGAAAATATCCGTCTCAACGGTCACGCGCTGCAGTGCCGGATCACGACGGAAGACCCGGAACAGAACTTCATTCCGGACTATGGCCGCATCACCGCCTATCGCGGGGCAACCGGTTTCGGCATCCGTCTTGACGGCGGCACGGCCTATTCCGGTGCGGTGATCACCCGCTTCTACGATCCGCTGCTGGAAAAGGTGACCGCCTGGGCGCCAACGGCTGAGGATGCCCGCAAGCGCATGGACCGCGCGCTGCGCGAGTTCCGCATCCGCGGCGTTGCCACCAACCTGGTGTTCCTGGAAAACATCATCGGCCACAAGGCTTTCAGGGCAAACGACTATACCACGCGCTTCATCGACGAGACGCCGGAGCTGTTCGAGCAGACCCGCCGTCAGGACCGGGCGACCAAGCTCCTGACCTATATCGCCGACGTGTCGGTGAACGGGCATCCGGAAACCAAGTCGCGCGCGCGGCCTCCCCGGGATGTGGCGGCGCCGGTCATCCCGGATTTCGGCGACGACAAGCCGTCCGGTACCCGCCAGCTGCTAGACCAGCTCGGGCCGAAGGGCTTCGCCCACTGGATGAAGGCGGAAAAGCGCGCGCTCATCACCGACACCACCATGCGCGACGCGCATCAGTCGCTGCTGGCAACGCGCATGCGCAGCCATGACATCGTCAGCATCGCGGACGCCTATGCCGCCGGCCTGCCGTCGCTGTTCTCGCTGGAATGCTGGGGCGGGGCGACCTTCGACGTTGCCATGCGCTTCCTCACCGAATGCCCCTGGGAGCGTCTGCACAAGATCCGCGAAAAGGCGCCGAACATCCTGCTGCAGATGCTGCTGCGCGGCTCCAACGGGGTCGGCTACACCAACTATCCGGACAATGTGGTCAAGTTCTTTGTCGCCCAGGCGGCCGAGAACGGCATCGACCTCTTCCGCGTCTTCGACTGCCTGAACTGGGTGGAGAACATGCGGGTGTCCATGGATGCGGTCCAGGAAGCGGGCAAGCTCTGCGAAGGCGTGCTCTGCTACACCGGCGACATGCTGGACAGCGCCCGTCCGAAATACGATCTGAAATACTATGTCGGCCTTGCCCGGGAACTGGAAGCGGCCGGCGCGCATATTCTCGGTGTCAAGGACATGGCCGGGCTGTGCAAGCCGGAAGCGGCCAGGATCCTGATCAAGACCCTGAAGGAAGAAGTCGGCCTGCCAATCCACTTCCACACGCACGACACCTCCGGCATCGCGGCGGCCACCGTCCTGGCGGCGGTCGAGGCGGGGGCGGATGCGGTTGACGCGGCGATGGACGCACTTTCCGGACTCACTTCGCAGCCCTGCCTGGGTTCGATCGTTGAAGCCCTGCGCGGCAGCGAGCGGGATACCGGGCTGGACGCAAAGACCATCCGCCAGATCTCCTTCTACTGGGAAGCCGTGCGCACCCAGTACCGTGCGTTCGAAAGCGACCTGCGCTTCGGGGCTTCGGAAGTTTACCTGCACGAAATGCCGGGCGGCCAGTTCACCAACCTGAAGGAACAGGCCCGCTCGCTTGGACTCGAAACCCGCTGGCACGAGGTTGCCCAGGCCTATGCGGACGCCAACCGGATGTTCGGCGACATCGTCAAGGTGACGCCGTCTTCCAAGGTGGTCGGCGACATGGCGCTGATGATGGTGAGTCAGGGCCTCACCGTCGCCGACGTCGAGGATCCGGCCAAGGACGTCGCCTTCCCGGACAGCGTCGTGAAGATGCTGCACGGTGATCTCGGCCAGTCCCCGGGTGGCTGGCCCGAGGCCCTGCAGAAGAAGGTGCTGAAGGGTGAGACGCCGATCACGGTCCGGCCTGGCTCCCTGCTGGACGAGGCCGACCTCGACGCTGAACGCAAGGAAGCCGCGCAGAAAACCGGGCGTGATATCAATGATGCGGATCTTGCCGCTTACCTGATGTATCCGAAGGTCTTTGTCGACTTCGACAAGGCGCAGCAGCAGTACGGCCCGACGTCCGTGCTGCCGACGCCGGTCTATTTCTACGGTCTGGAGCCGGGCGACGAGATCTTCGTCGATCTGGAACCGGGCAAGACCCTGGTGCTTCGCTGCCAGGCGATCGGCGAGACGGACGAGAAGGGTGAAAAGAAGGTCTTCTTCGAACTCAACGGCCAGCCGCGCAATGTCAAGGTTCCGGACCGGGCCCATGGCGCCACCGGTGCGGCCACGATGCGCAAGGCGGAAGACGGCAATGCCGCCCATGTCGGCGCGCCGATGCCGGGGGTCATCTCCACGGTGGCGGTCACGGCCGGTCAGGAGGTCACTGCGGGCGATGTGCTTGTTTCCATCGAGGCGATGAAGATGGAAACCGCGCTCCACGCGGAGCGCGACGGCAAGGTCAAGGAAGTGCTGGTCTCGCCGGGATCGCAGATCGACGCCAAGGACCTGCTGGTCGTCTTCGAAAGCTGATCCAGCAAAGGTGAGCGGATTGCACATTTACGCGATCCGCTCATTAAGCTCCTGACAATCGGGCGATAATTTTCCGACCTCGCGCGTTCTCACGACAAGGTGCCGCGATTGTGCATTGAGCACGAGCGCTCCTCCTTCAGATGCTGGATATCCCAAGGCTTTCAACGGGGGCTTTGCAAGGGGAGACCAAAAAATGAGGAAGATCGCTGCATTTCTCACGTATGGATCATTCGCGCCTTTCCTGTTTGCCGTGTCGGCGCATGCTGCCTGTGATGTCCAGAAGCCGGGTTCGGATCTGACCGGAGATGAGGCACAAGCCGTCTACGATTGCCTGAAGGAAGACCTGCAGGCCGGGTATCGGCAAGGGCCGAAACGCTGGGTACCCGAAGCCTACGTCCTGGACTATCCGGGGTGGACGAGGGTCAGCGCCTTTCCGGCTGCACCCGGCTTTCATGGTGGCCGCTTTCTCGTGACCTATGTAAATGCGACCGGCGCCGGCGAATACATGAAATACAAGACGGAAAACGTCCAGATACCCGCCGGAACCCTGATCGCGAAGGAAACCTTTGCGGTTGACGACGACGGCAAGGTCAACAAGGGTCCGCTGTTCCTGATGGAGAAGGTGGCCACCGGAAAGTCACCGAAAACCGATGACTGGTACTACATGATGGTCGCCCCGAACGGCGTTCCGCAGGCGGTCGACGTCATCGCGGCCTGCAGCGAATGCCACCAGGGCAATTACGGCGAGCAGGGCGGGCTCGGCTATCCGGTGGAGGATGCCCGCGTCCGGTAGCGGCCAGCGGACGAGTGACGACTGATTGCCGTCACGCTTCCGGAGCAATACCCTTGGCCATGTCCAGAAGCTTGCGGACCGTGTTCACGTTCCGTGCTGTGCCGGGCTTCAGGGACGGGAACTTCAGCTTCGAGCGGCCCATGCCTTTCGGATAATGGACGACGATCTCGGTTCCGAGAACCACGGCTTCCTCGCCGTCCGGCGCCACCATGTCTTCAAGGGCGTTGCTTGGGGCTTCTTCGGGAAGAAACGTCACCAGCACCTGGCTGGGAGAGGCGTCCTGAAAAGGCATCCGGCCACAAAGCGCTTCCAGCTCGGACAAGGACCGCAGGATGACGCCGGGCGATTTGCCGAAGTGGCCGGTCAAAGCCTCATCGAGCCGGGCACGGGCAGCGGAGGCTCCCAAATCGGTCGAAAAGACAAGATTGCCGCTCTGGATATAGGTGGCGATGTTCTCAAAGCAGAGTTTTTCGGCCATTGCCCTCAGGTCGGCCATGGGGAGCTTCCCGGTGCCGCCGACATTGACGGCGCGCAAAAGGGCGACAAAAACGGTCATCTGAAATCTCTTGATGCAAAGGTCGGATCGAGAACCGTGCCGGACAAAGACATGAGGTGAATTATTCCGCCGCTTTCAGAATTCCATGCCGAACCGGGGACGCCGCCGTTCCGATCCATAGATCCAGAAACCGGTCGAGCCACTTTTTGACAGACGGGTCGTAGACGAAGCGGCCGGCGAAATGGTCGCGGCGCTGTTGGGCGCCGGGAAGTGCCATGCGGGGCGCGCCCTTGGTGGTCCAGCGCACCATCATCTGATGGGTCAGTTCCGGATGAAACTGGATGCCGTAGGCGGACGACCCATAGCGGATGGCCTGGTTCGGATAGGTCGGGCCGCCGGCGAGAAGTTCCGCGCCCTTGGGCAGGTCGAAGCCTTCCCGGTGCCACTGATAAACCTTGTTCGGCCAGTCCATCAGCGCCTTGCCCGCCGGAGTCGGCTGCAGGGGGTAGTACCCGATCTCGACCAGCTCGTCGTGGTGGCCGCGGACGGTTCCGCCGAGCTGCTTGACCATCATCTGTGCGCCGAGGCAGATGCCGAGAAACGGCTTTTCTTCCCGAAGCGGAACCCGGATCCAGTCGATTTCCTTGTGCACGAAACCGTCCGCATCGTTGGCGCTCATCGGCCCGCCGAAAATGACTGCGCCAGCGTGGCCGCACATGGTTTCCGGCAGGCTGTCGCCAAAGCGGGGTTTGCGGATGTCGAGGGCGAAACCGCGCTTGATCAGCTCCTGGCCGACACGGCCCGGGGAAGAGTGCTCCTGATGTAGAACAACCAGGATTTTGGGGTGGTTCTTCGCGGGATCGGTTTGAAAAAGCATGAGGTTAATATGAGGGAGCCTGCCTCAAAAATCGAGTCCTGTTGCCATCGCATTCTGTGCGTATGCTCGCCCTTTGCCGCCCAGAACCTTTGTGCCGATCCTAGACATAGGGACGGCCTCCCAGGTTTGCTCGGCAGAACGGTGGGGCAATCGCACTGCGGCCTCAGAGAGCGAGACACGCAGTTGCCTCTTTTTCCTTTGCAGGTTTAATCCTGCGGTTTGGCTTCAATCTGCCGCCTCGGATGGCTTGATGCCGGGCGCAATTCCAGCCTGAGATCGATGATCTCAGGCTGGAAAGTTTCATCTCAAGCAGTCATCCGAATTCATTTCGTCCACACGGCAAAGCCGAACAGATCCTCATCGATTTTCTACAGTTGATCGAGATTATCCATCAACTGATAGAAGAAGCCGATGGTCTTGCCATACTCGTCCACCCTGATCCGCTCGTTGACGCCGTGAAAGCCTTCAAATTCCTTCATTGATTCAAGCTGAATGCCGGTAATGGTGTAGACATCGGGCGCAAAGTCTCGTGCCTGGAAATGTTTGGAATCCGAGCCGCCGATCACGAAGAAGGGCGCGACGATCAACTCGTTGCCCCAGATCTGGCGGATGGTCTTTTCGAGTGCCTTGTAGCCCTCACTGTCCGGATTGGCCACGTTGGTTGCAGGCGTGGAGGCGGAGATGTCCGTAATCGTGATGCGATCGTCATCAATCGCCTCTTTGACATGCTCGATAATCACTTCCGGCGTATCACCGGGCATCGGACGGAAATTCACCACCGCGGTCGCCGCCGGAGGCAGGACGTTATCCTTGATGCCGGCATTGAACATGGTCACCGCAATCGTGGTGCGCAGCATTGCCCTGGTGACCTGGTTGGAAGCCATTTCCTCGATGAATTTCTTTTCCAGGTCTGTCATTTCGCCATCTTTGCCGAAGGCAACCGCGGCATACATCGGCTGTTTGGCTTCATCCAGCTCAGGGCCCATGTAGCGGTACTGATGGCGAACAGCCTCGTGGATACGATAGGGGAACTGCGCGTCTTCGAGCTTGGTGATGGCCTTTGCAAGAATGCCGATGTTCGATTCCTCTGGAGGCTGCGAGGAATGCCCGCCGACACCGTTCATGGCAAGTTCGAGGCTAATGTAGCCTTTTTGCGCAATGCCGATCAGCGCCGTATTGTCCGGGATGCCCGGAAATGCGCCGGGTATCAGCGGCGCGGACTCGTCAAGCACAAAGGCAAATCGCTTAATACCGCGTTGTTCCAGAACATCGGCAATGTATCGGGCGCCTTCCGGTCCGCCCACTTCTTCATCCTGGCCAAAGACGAAATAGAGTGTCCGCTCCGGCTGCCAGCCTTCCCTGATCTTCATTTCCGCGGCTTCCAGGATACCGTGGATCTGGTTCTTGTCGTCCAATACGCCCCGGCCCCAGATGTAACCGTCTGCCACAATCCCTGAAAACGGTTCCTGGTCCCATTGATCCCGGGAATCCTCCGGCACCGGAACAACATCCTGATGGGCATAGAAAAGCGCGGGCGGCAGGTCCGGGTTCTTGCCCTCCCAGGTGTACAGCAGACTGTAGGGCCGCGGATCGCCGAGGATTTCCCTTTTCAGGGTCTTGTGCACATTCGGGTAAGATTCTACCAGGAACCGGTGATAATCATCAAACGCCTTGGTATTGAAGTCGTCTCTGTCCTGATTTGAGATCGTGGGAAACTGAACTGCCCGGGACAGCCGCTCCACAGCCCCGTCGAGATCGACACTAATCTCTATCTGCTCGACACCCTGCATCTGCATGGATGAAAAATCCTGAGCGTCATCCGCCCAGGCGAAGCCGCCAAGGCTGATAGAAGCCATGAGTGAAATGCCAGCCGCACATTTGCCGTATCGTTTCACCGCTTTTCTCCTTGTTGCCGCAAATGCAGTTATCGCTGTATGTCCCGCATCAGAACGTCCCGTCCCGAGCCCTTGACATCAGTGGTTTCAAATTCATGACCGTTTGATGATAAGTGCAGAAAATATCTGCCAGTGCATCACAAATCGGTAGCCGAAGAGGAATGACGCACGCTGGTCAACTCCCTCCCTAAAAGCGAGATATGTCAAGAATTTGATGGTGTGACGATTGCACGGGAATAGATTGAAACTAACACCGGATCGACTCCGGGTGCAAAGGATTCGTCGCGAAGTCGCAACCTACTTTCGAACAATCGGATGGCAGTACACGGCGGAAAGTTCCGGTGCGCAAAGAAGGGGGGGGAGGTTTGCCAGCCGGCACTCTGGTTTGCGCGGGATCCTTGAGAAGGCGCGGGCCGATCCGTCAGTTTACGTCGCCCTCTTCCGGCGCGGTCTGGGCAACCTTGTGCCGCAGCGACATCCGGTCCCGGGTCGATACGCCCAGAAGTTCGGCCACCCGCCAGATTGTGTTGTCCTCGAATTCGTGGACATGGCCGTCTGCATAGACGATCTCCCACATCATCTCGACGATGGCAAGGCGCTCGGCCTCGTCCGTGGTACGCTTGAGCACGGAGGTGAAGCCGTAGAGGTCTACTGCCTCCTCGTCACGCTGCTTCGCCGCCGCGATGAGTTCGGTGGTTTCCTTCTCGCTCAGTTCGTAGTGCTTCTGGAGGATCTGGCGCAGTTTTTCGCTTTCGCTGTCCTCGATGACGCCATCGATGTCGATCAGGTGAAACAACAGGGCCGCTGCCGCCAGACGCTTGTCGTCCTCGGCGAAGGTCTTTTCTCCGCTGTCACCAAAGGTGAGTTCGCGAACAAAGCTTTTCAGCGCGTTGAGCATGTTTGTCAGTCCCTTTGCCCGGCGGACGATCCGGCCGGTCTCTATTGCTACCTCATTCCACCTTTACCATCAAAGGGTTGATGACGGCTTTAGAAACCTGAGATGGTTATTAAATCCGGCATTTCTAAGTCAACTTTTTGGAATGTTTCTAAACTATTGATTTTTCTCATTTTATAACTTGACTTTTACCCTCAGGAAATGGTTTCTCCGTTGCCGGCGCGGCATTGCAGGCCGCATGTTCATCCGTTTTCGCCTGTACGGGAAACGCCCGATGCAGGCTACATCAACTTCGGGGCGAGACCATGAATTGTTTAAAAATCGGACTACTGGCGGCCACCGCCTTGCTCACGACGCCGGTCCTTGCGGCCACTCCCGCCGACGTGCTGACAAATTACGGCAACATCGCGCAGGCGGAATATGCCGATGCGCTCGCCACCGCAAAAACCCTCAAGGGCGCGGTCGACAAGCTGGTTGCGGAACCGACAGACGCCAATCTGGAGGCCGCGCGCGCGGCCTGGAAAGAGGCACGTAACCCGTATCAGCAGACCGAAGCCTTCCGGTTCGGCAATGCCATCGTCGACGATTGGGAAGGCAAGGTGAATGCCTGGCCGCTGGACGAAGGTCTGATCGATTATGTCGATATGTCCTACGGTGAAGAGTCCGAGGAAAACGGCTTCTATGTTGCCAACATCATTGCCAATCCGGTTCTGAAGGTTGGCGGCGAGACCATTGACGCGACCGTCATTACGCCGGATCTGCTGGCGAACTCCCTCCAGGAGGCCGGTGAGGTCGAGACCAACGTGGCGACCGGCTATCACGCCATCGAGTTTCTGCTCTGGGGACAGGACCTGAACGGAACGGGGGCCGGTGCCGGCAACCGTCCGGCCAGCGATTTCGACCCTGCGAACTGCACCGGCGGCAATTGCGAGCGCCGCGTTCAGTATCTGCAGGCGGTTACCGATCTGCTGATTTCAGACCTTGAGGAAATGGCCGCCGCCTGGGCGCCCGGCGGAGCGGCCCGCAAGGCCCTCGCGGAAAAGGGTGACGCGGGCGGTCTGGCAACGATCCTGACCGGCATGGGCTCGCTTTCCTACGGCGAACTCGCGGGCGAGCGCATCAAGCTCGGCCTGATGCTGCACGATCCGGAAGAGGAGCATGACTGCTTTTCCGACAACACGCACATGTCGCATTACAACGACGTGGTCGGCATCCGGAATGTTTATTTCGGTGAATACAAGAGCCCGCTCGGCAACAATGTTTCCGGTCCGTCGCTCGCCGAGCTGGTGGCGGAAAAGAACCCGGCGCTGGCAGAGGAAATGAAGGCGAAGCTTGACGCGACGCTGGCCGCCTTCGAGGCCATGAAGGCCCGTGCCGAAGGCGGTGAAGCCTACGACCAGATGATCGGTGAGGGCAACGAGGAAGGCAATGCCGTCATCCAGGCCGCCGTCGATGCCCTGGTGGACCAGACCACCTCCATCGAACGGGTCGTCAAGGCGCTTGAGCTTGACGACATCGCGTTCGAAGGTTCCGACAGCCTGGACAACCCGGGCGCGGTCTTCGAGTAAACCTTTCCGTCAGGCGGTCTTTGCCGTCTGACGTTTTTCCTTCCGCGGGACGAGGAGTTGCGGAAGGCTGTCAGGATGCGAATGGAAATGGGATTTTTCCCGAAAAAAGCAGCCGCGGGCGCTGTGGTGGCCTGTCTGTCCGCAGGGCCGGTGCTTGCCGGGGATTCGCTTGCGCACCGGGGGGACCTGTCTGCTGCCGAGCGCGCCAAGGTGGCAAGGGTGCTGCAGGAACCGGCGGACTTCGAACGCGCCGAAGCCTTTGAGTTCATGCAAGGCGGAGCCGGAACATCAAAAAGACGGCCGGACAGGGATGCCTTCTCCCGGTCCAATAGCAATATCGGCTTCGAAGAGGAGCAGACCTTCAAGCTGGGCAACGGCCTCTTCAAGAAACTCTGGACGTCCTCGCCATCCTCCACACAGGCTTCGGACGGGCTCGGACCGCTCTTCAATGCCCGCTCCTGCCAGGGCTGCCATCCGAAGGATGGCCGCGGCCGTCCGCCGCTTGCCGGCGAAGAGGCGGTCTCGCTGTTCCTGCGCCTGTCCGTTCCGCCGCAAACGGAAGCGCAGCGCCGCGCGCTGGCGGCCGGTGACATGCTTGCCGTGCCGGAGCCGACATACGGGGGGCAGCTTCAATCCTTTGCGGTATCCGGACTTGCCGCCGAAGGTCGTTTCGACATTGGTTTTGAGGAGATTGAAGTTCCGCTGAACGGCGAAGCTGCCGTCGTCCTGAAAAAGCCCGTCTACAATGTCCGGGACCTCGGTTATGGCGCGTTTGCTGCCGGCACGATGATCTCGCCGCGCGTCGCGCCGCCGATGATCGGTCTCGGCCTGCTTCAGGCCATTCATCCGGGCGACATCGAAATGCTGGCGGACCCGGAAGACCGGGACGGCGACGGCATTTCCGGCAAGATCAGCCAGGTACGGGACCCGGCAACCGGCACGTCGGCAATCGGCCGCTTCGGCTGGAAGGCTTCCACGCCGACCGTTCGCGCCCAGACAGCCGCAGCCTTTTCCGGTGACATCGGCATCAGCACACCTGAACGACCGGACAATTCCGGTGACTGCACCGAGGCGCAGCAGGAATGCCGCGGGCGGCCTCACGGCGAACAGGCCAGGCTCGGTGTTTCCGAAGCGCCGGATCCGGTCATGGACCTGGTGACCTTCTATTCCGAAAATCTGGCTGTGCCGATGCGCCGGAATGCGGACGATGCGGAGGTTCTGGAAGGCAAGCAGGTGTTTTACGAGGCCGGCTGTCCTGCGTGCCATCAACCCAAATTCGTGACCAGCCGCAATGCTGCCAATCCGGCGCACCGGTACCAACTCATCTGGCCCTATTCGGATTTGCTGCTGCACGACATGGGCGAAGACCTTGCCGACCACCGACCTGTGGGCTCGGCAAACGGACGGGAATGGCGCACGCCGCCGCTGTGGGGTATTGGTCTGACGGAAACAGTCAACAATCATACTAGGTTCCTGCATGACGGACGTGCGCGGAACCTTCTGGAAGCGGTTTTGTGGCATGGCGGCGAAGCGCGTGCGGCCCGGGACAGGGTGGCTGCGCTGTCCCCGGATGACCGCAGGTCGCTTGTCCGGTTTTTGGAGTCCCTATGATGCGCCTTCTGGCCCTTGCGATGATCGTGCTGTGTCCGGTTCTCCCGGCTTCTGCCGCTGACTTCACGCCATCGCTGGACAGCATGATCGTTGATTACATCCGTCCAGCGATGTCGGATTTCGCCGGAGCCACCGAAAAGCTTCCTGAAGCGGTGACGTCGGTGTGCCGGACTGGTGATGAAAAGTCCGCAGATGCCTTCAAGGCCGCCTACTCGCAAACCCTGCAGAGCTTTGCCCGCATTCAGTTCCTCAGATTCGGTCCGCTGCTCGATGATGACCGTCTCAGCCGTCTTGCGTTCCTTCCCGACCCGCGCGGAATAGCGCAACGCCAGATCCGGAAGATCTATGCAAAGCAGGACGCGGACGTCGGCGCTCCGGAAAGTCTGAAGGGAAAGAGCGTCGCAGTTCAGGGGCTGACCGCGCTGGAGCTGATCGCCTTCGACAAGAACAGCGCGCTTGTTCTCGGGCAACCGGGTGAACGGAAGGATTTCACCTGCGCCTATGCGCAGGCGATTGCCCGGAACCTGGCGACGACCGCCGAAAGCCTTGTGGCTGATTGGGCGGATCCGGCCGGATACAGCGCGGTGCTGCTGTCCGCAGATGCCGGGAACGAGCGCTTCCACTCCTCCAGGGAAGCCGTCGAAGCGGTCTTCAATGCCCTGGTGACCGGGCTCATTATTGTTCGGGACCAGGACGTCCTGCCCGCGCTGGGCAGTTCCAGAGAAGACGCAAAGCCGCGTCGTTTTCCCTTCTCCCGCTCGGGCAATGCGGTTGTTTACCTCACCGGTGAACTGCGGGGCGTGCAGGACGCACTCGGCAGTCTCGATCTGAAGGAGCTGACGCCGGACGATTTCCGATGGATATTCGACACGCTCACCTTCGAGTTCGGCAACGCCCAAATCCTCTTGACCAGGCTGCAGCCACCGCTGCGGCAAACCTTCCGCGAGGGCGGCAGCTACGAGGAAGTGAAGGTGCTGGCCATTGCGCTGAAGTCGATCCGGGACACGATGGCCGAAGAACTCGCCGGCGCGCTCGAACTGGCCGGGGGCTTCAACGCCTTGGATGGCGACTGACATGAGCGCGATTTCAAGACCCACCCATGCAATGTCCCGCAGAGGCTTTCTGGCCGCGCTGGGCAGCCTCGCGGCCTTGCCGGCCTTCGCCGGTTCGACGCTGGCCGGGAGCCTTCTGAGCCGGGAGGCGGTGGACGGCGCTCCGCTTTTTGTAAGTGCCTATCAGAAGGCCAATGGCGACTATGGCGTCGGGGTCGTTGACGACCTCGGCCAGATGCTCGCGGAAATTTCGCTGCCCGCGAGAGGGCACGGGATCGCGGTTTCTCCGGACAGGTCGCGTTTTGTTGCCTTTGCACGGCGGCCGGGTACCTTCGCCGTTGCCGTCAATCCGTTCGAGGAAACCCGTCCGCAAGTGATCACGTCCGAACCGGGGCGGCATTTTTACGGTCACGGCTGTTTTTCAGCTGACGGCCGTCTTCTCTATGCGGTCGAGAATGATTTCGACACGGCCCGGGGCCTGCTTGGCGTCTATGACACGAGCGGCCGGGAGATCCGCCGTATCGGGGAGATCGAGACAGGCGGCATCGGGCCGCACGACATTCTCCTGAGCCCGGACGGCAAAACACTCATCGTTGCCAACGGCGGTATCAGGACCCATCCGGACAAGGGCCGGGAGAAACTCAATCTCGACACGATGGCGTCCTCCGTCGTCTTCATCGACCGCGAGAGCGGTGACATCGTCGCGGAGCATGCGCTGGATGCCTCCCTGCAGCAGCTGTCGCTGCGCCACATGGCGCTGGACGGGCAGGGCCGGGCCTGGGTCGGCGGGCAGTATCAGGGACCGGAAAACGAATTGCCGCCGCTGGTCGGGATCTTTTCGAAAGACGACGCGCCGCAGCTCACTGCCATTCCGGACAAGACGGCCGCCGGCCTGCAGAACTACATTGGTTCCGTCACCGCCAACGCGTCAGGCGACGTGATCGCAACCTCCGCGCCACGCGGCGGGCAGACCCTGTTCTGGAAGGCGGCGACGGGAGAGTTTATCGGTGCGGATATCATCCCGGACGGCTGCGGTATTGCGCCGATCGACCAGGGCAGTTTTCTTGTTTCGGACGGAAACGGCGCATTGTCGCTGATCACCGACCCGGCGTCACCGCCCGAAATCCTGGCCCGTCCTCCCGGTATTTCCTGGGACAACCACTTGTTTGCCTTCGGCTGATCCCGCAAAAAGCACTCCTGATCGCCGTGTATCCGGCTCGTTTCCTGTTTTTGTCAAAATCGGCAGGCACGTTTACAAGGAGATTGGTCTACATTTGTGCCGATTCGCAAAGGGAGACGCTGAAAATGCGACGGCTTTTGGTCGGGTTGGGCAGCCTTTTGCTCGTGCTGGCAACCATCGTTCTGGTTGTGCCGCTGCTGCTGCCCAAGGACGAAATCAAGCGCCAGGTGGTCGAACAGGTGGACAAGCGTCTCGGCTGGCGTGTCCGTCTGGACGGGCCGGTGAGCCTGTCCCTCTTCCCCGGCTTCTCGCTGGTAGCGGAGAACATCGGAATTTCCGGCGAAGCCGGCGCCGATGGCATCGAATTCGCAAAGGCGGAACGGGTCGAGTTCGGCCTGGCCTGGGCCGGTCTGATATCGGGCAATATCCAGGTTGCCGGGATTTCTCTCGACAAGCCCGATATCTACCTGGAGGTCGGCCCGGACGGCATGACGAGCTGGGAACCGCGCCGGGATATCGCCGGGAAAGCAGAACCAGGACCTGCCACGGAGACCGCCACGCCGCAGAACGCTTCCGGCCAGGACAAAGCCCCGGGCGAGGCAGCAGTTCCCTCCTCTTCCTCCGAGGGTTACCTGAAAAGCATTGGCGTCGACAGCCTGCGTATTTCCGGAGGGACGGTCACCTACAAGGATCCGGGAACGGCGCAGCCGGTCCGGATCTCCGAGCTGGACCTGTCGCTGCAGGCACCGGATCTCCACGGTGAAGTCGATCTGACCTCCAGTTTTATCCTGCAGGGGACGCCCCTCAACATAGCCGGAACCCTGACCGATCCGCTCGGACTGGCGGGAGGGGAACAAACGACGGTAACGCTGGCCGTGTCTTCCGGCGACAATACGATCAAGGCGTCGGGAGGTGTTGGTCTCAAACCCGTTCGGGCCGATCTGACCGTTTCCGGCTCAGGAGCCTCCCTGAAGGCGCTGGCTGCCCTGGCCGGACAGGAGGTTGCTGAAGATCCCGGCGCCTATGCGCTCGATGCCAAGTTGACAGGAACCGAAGCGGCCGTTTCCGTGGCGGATCTCAATCTGACCCTGGGTGAACTCTCCCTCGGTGGCGCCGCGGATATCAATCTGGCCGGGCTCGTCCCGGAGATTTCCGGGCAGATGGTGCTGAAGGAGGGGTCGATTGCCGATCTTCTGCGCCTGGCGGGGCAGGACCTTCCCGCAAGCGGCAAGCTGACGGCCGATATCGGATTTGAAACCGTCGGTCTGACCGGACAGGAACTTGTCGCCGGTCTCGACATCAGGGGAACCATCGGGATCTCGGACGGCGAAATCGGCGGACTCGGCCTTGCCTCGGCGGTTGGCGGCGATCCCGAGGCTGACCGGTTGACCGGCCTCAGTCTTCAGCTGGAGCTTGAGGGGCTGCAGAAGCCCGTCTCCATGGGTGGTGCCCTATCCTGGCGTGGCGAGGCTTTCAGCGTGACGGGGGAAGCGGATACGGCGAAGCTGCTGGCAGGCAACGCCGCGCCCATATCCGTCACGGTCAAGGGCAAGCGCCTGAGCGCGGGCTTCGACGGCCGGGCAGCTTCCAGCGGCGCGGTGGATGGTGCCGTGCGTGTCGAAACCGGCGATCTGCGCGGACTGATGGCCTGGCTCGGACAACCGATCGGTGCGGGTAACGGCCTGAAGACCTTCAAGGCCTCCGGCATTTTCGACGTGAAGGAAAACGCGATTTCCTTCGAGGAAACAAGATTCACGCTGGATGAAACCTCGGGCGAGGCCAACGGCAGGATCCAGCTTGGCGGCAAACCGAAGGTCATGGCACGGCTCTCCTTGCGCGAACTTGTGCTCGATCCTTATCTCGGCAGTTCGTCCGGGTCCGGTGGGGGCGGCGCCGGTGGTGCCTCCGGCAAAACGCAAAAGAACTCCGACGCAGGCGGTGCCAAACGAGGTGGGCCGTCCGGCTGGAGCACGGCTCCGATCGACTTCTCCGGGCTTCAGGCCATGGACGCCGACTTCAAGGTCACCACCCGCGAAATCCGCTGGGACAAGATCAAGATCGACGAGAGTGCCCTGTCGGCCACCATCCAGAACGGTGTCCTGACTGCGTCCCTGGACAAGCTGGCGCTTTACGGCGGGGCCGGAACGGGTTCGGTGACACTGAACGGCGCGAAAGCCACACCGCAAGTGGACGCAAAGTTCTCGCTGGCCGGGCTGAATGCCTACCCGCTCCTGCAGGATGCGGCGGACTTCAGCTGGATCGAAGGCAAGGCGGCCATCGATTTCAACGTGACGTCAACAGGCAATAGCGAACAGGCTCTGGTTCAGGGTCTCAACGGGACAGCGGCTTTCGAATTTGCCGACGGTGCGATCCGTGGCATCAACATTCCGCAGATGGTGCGGGGGCTCTCCGTCGAAACCCTGCTCGGGTGGCAGGAAAACCCCTCGGCGAAAACGGATTTCAGCGAGTTATCCGCCTCGTTCCAGATCGGCAACGGCATTGCCCGGACCGAGGATCTTTCCCTCATCGGCCCGCTGGTGCGCATGAGCGGCAAGGGAACCACGGATATGCCGCGGCAAAGCCTGTCCTGGCGGGTGGAGCCGAAGATCGTCGCCTCCCTGGAAGGCCAGGCGCCGCAGCCGCGCCGCAAGGGCGAGGACAAGAAGCTGGCCGGGCTCGGCGTCCCGATCGTGATCGAGGGTTCCTGGAACGATCCGCGTATCTACCCCGACATCAAGGGTATCCTGGAAAACCCGGAAGCGGCCTACAAGCAGCTTCAGCAGACCGGAGGCGAGCTGATCTCGATCCTCAAGGGCAAGAAGGAACCTTCCAAGGAACTGGTCGACCAGGCCAACAAGGTCATCGAGCAGGCAACCGGCGGACGCACCCAGATCGATGTCCAGAAGGTCATCGAAGGGGACGTCAACGACGAGGAAGTGCTGAAGGCCGTCGAAGAAGGCTTCGGCCTGCCCTCGGGCCTGCTGGGCAATGTCTTCGGGAAAAAGAAGAAGAAAGAGGGTAACTAGCGGTGACGCCAGAGCAAGTTGCGCATGGCTATGGCAAGCCGCTTCTTCATGACCCGTTTGACGTTTGAGGCCGTCGGAGCGTGTGCGTCCAGCCAGATCACGTTGACAGGCATGGACGACATCGTCCTGGTGTCCGTCCGCAAGGGGGCGTCCGGGTCAATAACTTCGTAGAAGCACTCGTAGTCCGGCCACTGGTAGCCGTCTTCCCAGGTCCAGCAATTATGGGCCTGGTAGTGCCGCATCATTACCTGGCCTAGCTGCTTGTCCGTCGGCAGCAGCTCGGATGCGTCTCCCAGTCGCGGCGTGTTTCGTTCCATGAAATAGAGCACGCGGTCGCTGACATAACTTGAGACGAATATCCTGAGGTTCCGTTTCCGCCGAAGAGCGGCGACTGCCCGGAAGACCTGAACATGTTCCTCGTGGCCGTATTCTCCCCAGGGATTGTGGGTCACGACGAGGTCACCGTCGTTCAGGTGCTGGTCAAGCGCCTGTACCAGCGGTTCGAAGTTGTTTTCGTACACATCCTTGTTGCGGCCGCATTGCACGCCGTAGATGGTTTCGACCGGCTGGCGCCAGTGAATGGTGTCGTAACAATGAGATTCCGTGATTTTCAGACTGACGGCGGTTTTGACCGGGAAGTCGTCAAAAACAGTCCGGCGTCCTTCGGTCGTCTGCGCATCGTGTGGCGCCTCGTCATAACAAAGAATAACCTTCCTGGCCGTGGCAAGAATTGAGCTCGCCCACAGGACTTCGTCGTCGGGATGCGCCATGACAATGACGGCTGATTTGAAATCTTCCAGGTTCATCTGCGGGCAGTCTTCGGTCTTGAGAGACGGCTTTCACCGGGTGGCTTCGCCTTTGATTGAAATGTCGTTTTTGAAGGATCGGCCCTTCGTTTCCAATGTTTCCTTCCCCGGCCGAACGACGGCCAAGTTGAAACCCAATTTCCTTAAATGTTGGTTCAATTGCTGGAAGCCATCGTTGAAAGACGTGCGAACATGCAGGAACGGTCGCCTTCGCCGCGATCAAACGGTTCAAATTGATCGGAAAACGCCCTGGGTGTATGGACCCTAGAACTGGCTGGCCTTGCGGGCCAGTTCGATGCCGGGGCTGACTTTCATCAGGCGCATTTCCCCGAAGCTGCGGATGTCCTGCTTGCCGAGGTCGGCGAGCTGGAATTCCTCGACGAGAAATTCCTTCATGCTGTCGGGGGCGACGACGCACATCGGATTGGCGAATTCCTGCAGGCGGGCCGCCAGGTTCACGGCCGAGCCGAAGACGTCGTAGACGTATTTCTGGATGCCGACCACCGAGCCGACCGCGGAGCCCGTGCCGAGCCCGATGCGCGCTTCCCATTTGTACTGGTGGCTCTGGTTGCGCCGCTCAAGGTAGCGGATGAAGCGTACGGCGCAATTGGCGACCGCGCGCATGTGGTCGGGAGAAGGCTCGGGCATGCCGGCCACGGCGAGATAGGCGTCGCCGATGGTCTTGATGCGCTCGCAACCGAACTGCTCGGCGATCCGGTCGAAGGCGGTGAAGATGTCGTTCAACTCGCCGAGCGTCACGGTGGGGTCGTGCTCGGCGGCAAATCTCGTGAATTCGACAAAGTCCAGCATCACCACCGAAACACTGTCGTAAAGCTGGGGCGTGACGACGCCGAAGGTCTTGAATTCCTCATAGACAGAGCGCGGCATCAGGTTGAGCAGCAGGCGTTCGACGCGTTCCTTCTCGCGCTCCAGCTCACGGGTGTTGCGTTCGACCATGGCCGAATAGCTGTCGATCATCGATTCCAGTTCGCGAATGCGGGTGATGTTTTGGCATTCGACCACGTAGAAGTCGTGGGCCTCAGCCGCCGCGCGGGAAATTGTCAGGGCGATGACAAGCGTCCGCCGCTTGATCTTGACCGCGAGTTCTCCCGTGTAGCGGCCGTCTTGTTCAAGGGCGGCGTGGACCGCGTCCATGTCGATGTCATTCAGGACATCCGGCAGGGTTGTTCCGCGTTCAGGGGTGCCGAACCAGTCCGTGAAAGCTTCATTGCAAAAGAGGAACCGGAGGTTCTTCTCACGGACAATCGCGATGCCGACGCCGATGGCACGCAGAAGCTGCTGGTTGATGGCGGTGATGCTCATGACTTGCCCGCCGACAGGATGCAGGATCGTTTGGATTCGACCGCCCTCATGACGGTGTCGATGTCCCTGGGCTCAAAGTTGTGTTCTTCAAGCGTCTGGCTCAAGAGCCGGGCAACCTCGTCGAAATCCTCATGCGTCAGCTTCAAGGATGCATGCGCTCTTCGAAGGCGTTCGTCCGTATAGGAGGCGGGGCCACCCAGAAGAGAGGAAATGAACTTGGTCTGGTGGTCGATAAGACGCGGCATATCGACATCGTCGAAATATTCGCCGATCTGATCTGAATCGAGCACCTTTTCATAAAAGGCCATAACGATCCGGCTGACGAATTTGAATCCGCCATATTTATCAAAGAGCGCTTTGGTCATATTCGTGAAACCCGATTCCTGACCGGTTTCAATCAAGAGTTATGAGACTAAGCGACTGCGAACGCAAAGAAAAGGGTTTCAAGAGAATTCTTGCGCGTTCATTTTCACCTGCCTAACTTTGCGGCACATATGGAGAGGCTGGTCGAAAATTTGAGCTGGCCGCAAATTTTCGGCCTGTTCTGCTGATGTGAAGGGTCAAAAATCAAGACCCAATGCCTTCATCATCTCGTCAACGGCGGCCTCGATCGTTCCCGTGTTCTCGATCCGGATAAGATTGCCAATATTTTCCGGCTCCAGGTCCGCCCGGTTCAGCCGTTCCAGGATCTCTTCCCGGCTCTCGCGCCCACGGGCGGCAAGACGTTCGGCGAGCACCTCAACCGGAGCCGTGATCAGGAGAACGAGGGCGTTCTCGTATTTTTCGGCAGCCCTCGCCAGAATGCTCCGTGAGCCGTTGGCGATGACGGTTCCGCCCGAACGGATGATGTCGTCACAGGATTTCGGGATGACATAGCCGAGGCCATGGGCCTCCCAGGAAAGGGCAGCCTCACCACTGACAGTCAGCCGGTCGAACTCGTCCCGGCTCAACGTGTCGTGGTCTTCGGCATTCGGGTCCGCTTCACGGGTGATCGCCCGCCGGGCGAAATGAACGTCGCGGCGATCCTTCAGCCGCTCACGCAGTGCCAGGATCAGCGTGTCCTTGCCCGCGCCGCTGGGGCCGACCACCAGCACCATGCGCCCGGGGCCGATCTTGCCCGCCTGTTTCCCGCTCCGGTTATCAGGCAACGCGCCGGCCCTCGCGCCAGACGCCGCGGACAACCGGAATGTTGCCGACGAGCCGAACCTGAATAAGATCGGCCCTCAGCCCCGGCGCCAGTTCACCCCGGTCATCGAGACCGATGGCCCGGGCGGGGGTCGAGGTGACCATGGCGACGGCCCGAGGCAGGGAAATCGCCTCGATCTCCCCGGCCAGCTGGAAAGCCGCCTGCACAAGGGAAACCGGCACATAGTCCGAGGAGAGCACATCAAGGTAACCGGCTTCGGCCAGGTCCTTCGCGGAGATGTTGCCGGAGTGGGAGCCGCCGCGCACCACGTTTGGCGCACCCATCAGGACGGCCATTCCGGCCTCGTGAGAGGCCTTGGCGGCTTCCAGCGTGGTCGGGAATTCGGCAATCCTGGTGTTGAGGGCAACGGCTTCCTGAACGTGATCGCAGGTGGCGTCGTCGTGGCTGGCAATGGCAATGCCGCGCTCTGCGGCAATCGCGGAAAGCTGTTTGCGGTTTTCCGGGGCGATGTTTCCGGCGCGTTGCTGGCGGCGGTGGATGAAATCGTCCATTTCGGCGTCGGAAAAGCCCTTCTTGCCCTGATAGTAGACCTTGTAGGCCTCCATCGAGACGAACTGGCGCTGACCGGGCGTATGGTCCATCAGCGACATTAAGCGAATACTGTCATCGTTTTCGAACACCTTGAAGGCGTTCAGGACATCCGGAGCGGAGACCTCGCAGCGCAGGTGGATGAAATGGTCTGCGCGCAGGCGCTTTTCCTTCTGTCCGGTCTCGATGGCATCCGCCAGGATGCGCATGTCCGGGTATTTGAGATCCGCATCCTCGTCCATGCCGACACGCAGCGCATCGAAGACGGTGGTGATGCCGGCACAGGCAATCTGGGCGTCGTGGGCCTGCACGGCGGAGACCGCGTTCCAGCGCACCTTCGGGCGCGGGGCGTAGTGGGTTTCCAGGTGATCGGTGTGCAGTTCGACGAGGCCCGGCAGCAGGAAATCGCCTTCGCAGTCGTGGCCGCCGGTTTCCGTCGGCGAACCGATGCCGGAGATCCTGCCGGTCTCGTCGACGGTCAGCGATCCGTCCAGCACCTCGTCCGCGAGGATGAGCGTTGCGTTCTTGAAGACTTTCGGATGCGTGCTCATGCGGTTTCCTCTTTGGAGCGGCGTTCGACCTTGGCGAGGGCAAATGCAGGGGCGCTATTGCCGGTCAGCTCGAAGGTTGTGTGAACCTGAAAGGGGGCGCCGCGTTCCGCCTCGGTGTAGAGCGCGAAATGGCTGCAGGTTCTGGGGACACCGGTTACCTCGGCGAAAAAGGTCTTCGCCGCGGCCGACATCAATCCGGCTTCACCGTCATCTTCCAGCTTGTTGGAGAGCGTCATGTGGAAGCGGAATTCGTCGAAGATGTAGGGGTAGCCCCATTCGGTCATGTAGGTGTCGAGCTTCCGGCTCAATCCGCTCCTGCGGCGTCGCTCGAGATCGGCATCGGACAGCGGTGCGCGAAAGGGCTCGAACCGGCGGACGCAAAGGGCCGCGAAGGCACGGAGGTCCGTCTCTTCCACATCCGGGGTCAGCGCCAGAAATTTTCCGAGCCGGTTGACGCCGAGGCCCCGAAGCTCAAAGGGCGCGACTTCCCGGGCAAAGGCTTCACAGGTTTCCAGAAGGTTTGCCTCGCCCTGTCCGGGCTTCAGGTGAAACGGGGCCTTCAGCGTGCCGTGGAAACCGTAGCGGCGCGGGTCTGTTGTCAGGTCGTGAAAGCGGGCGGCCGTCAGCCCTTCCACGGCTGGCTGCGGCAGGCTGCCGCCGGAAAACGGATCTCGGCCGAGCCAGGTGTTGCCCAGCTTCATCAGAGGGTCGTCGGCACGGTCCGCAAAATATATGGCGTAGCGCATGATCGGGATTCACGAATTGGTAAATGATGGTGGCCGGTAGGATGGCCTAAAGGTGGGTGATGTCCGTTCTGTGACAGTTTTCACCCACCCGCAAGAGTTTCCTCGTCAAATTGCCTCACGCCGCCGCATCGGCGGCAAAACCGGTGACGTCGATGATGCGGTCGGCGATTTCCTCGCGCACGTCCTGGTCATGCAGGATGCCGACCATCGCGACGCCTTCGGCCTTCTTTTCCTCCACCAGCCGGACGACGACGGCGCGGTTGGCCGCGTCGAGCGAGGCCGTCGGTTCGTCCAGAAGCAGGATCGGGTAATGGGCGATGAAACCCCGGGCTATGTTGACCCGCTGCTGCTCGCCGCCGGAGAAGGTTGCCGGCGGCAGGGTCCAGAGCCGCTCGGGCACATTGAGGCGGGCCAGCAGGGACCGGGCCTTGTCACGGCCTTCCTCCTCGCTCGCCCCTTGCGCGATCAGTGGCTCGGCGACGACATCCTCGGCCGAAACACGCGGGATGGTGCGCAGGAATTGGCTGACATAGCCGATGGTGCTTTCGCGCAAGCGCAGGACTTGTCGCGGTTCGGCCCCGGCCACGTTGATGATTTCCTCTCCGGCAGTGACCAGGATCTGGCCCTCGTCGCAGCGGTAGTTGCCGTAGATCATCTTGAGGATCGAGCTCTTGCCGGCCCCGGACGGTCCGCCGAGGACAACGCATTCCCCCGCATCGACCGAAAATTCAACCTTCGAGACCACGGGAATGACGGCGCCGCCCTGCAGATGCATGGTGAAGGCCTTGCCGACATTGTTGAGATAAAGGCGTACGGGCATAGCGGGTTTCCTTACACCTGGAGAATGGAAGAGACGAGCAACTGGGTATAGGGCTCGCGCGGATCGTCGAGCACCTGATCGGTCAACCCGCTTTCGATGACATTGCCCTGGCGCATCACCATGATCCGGTGCGACAGCAACCGGGCGACGGCAAGATCGTGGGTGACGATCACCACGGACAGGCCGAGGTCCGCCACCAGACGGCGCAAGAGGTCAAGGAGGCGCGCCTGCACCGAGACATCCAGTCCTCCAGTCGGCTCGTCCATGAAGACCAGCCGCGGCCCGGTCACCAGGTTGCGGGCGATCTGCAGGCGCTGGCGCATGCCGCCGGAGAAGGAGCGCGGGTCGTCGTCGATGCGGTCGCTTTCGATTTCCACCCGGCCGAGCCAGTCGTCGGCGGTGGCGCGGATGTTGCCATAGTGCCGGTCGCCAACCGCCATCAGACGTTCGCCGACGTTGGCTCCGGCGGAGACGTTCATGCGCAGGCCGTCTGCGGCGTTCTGGTGCACGAAGCCCCAGTCCGTGCGCATCAGCAGGCGCCGTTCGGCTTCGCTCAGCTGATAGAGGTTGCGCATGGTGCCGTCTCGCATGCGGTATTCGATGGCGCCCGCCGTCGGCGCCAGGCGCGTTGAAAGACAGTTGAGCAGCGTGGTCTTGCCTGACCCGCTCTCGCCGACGATCGCCAGAACCTCGCCGGGCCACAGGTCGAAGGAGACCTCCCGGCAGCCAATGCGGTCGCCATAGTAGCGGGTGACGTTGTGAACCTGCAGAAGCGGTTCCTGGCTCTCAAGCAAACTCATCGGACTGTCTCCTCTGCCTTGCAGGCGATCTCGGCGGCAGCCGGGTCCGCGGCCATGGGACCCAGGTGACCCTCCGCCCGTCTTTCCTCGCAATAATCGCTATCGGAACAGACGAACATGCGCCCGCCCCGGTCATCGAGGATGACCTCGTCGAGATAGACGTTCTCGGCGCCGCAGAGGCCGCAGGGCTTGTCGAACTTCTGCACCTCGAAGGGGTAGTCCTCGAAGTCGAGGCTTTTCACCTTTGTGTAGGGCGGGATGGCATAGATGCGTTTTTCCCGGCCGGCGCCATAGAGTTGCAGTGCGGCCATCCGGTCGATCTTCGGATTGTCGAATTTCGGCGTCGGCGAGGGATCCATCACGTAGCGGTCGTTGACCTTCACCGGATAGGCGTAGGTCGTGGCGATATGGCCGTTCTTGGCGATATCCTCGTAGAGCTTCACATGCATGAGGCCGTAATCCTCCAGCGCGTGCATCTTGCGGGTCTCGGTCTCGCGCGGCTCCAGGAAGCGAAGCGGCTCGGGGATCGGTACCTGGAAGACGAGGATCTGGTCTTCGCGCAGGGGTTTTTCCGGAATGCGGTGGCGGGTCTGGATGACGCTCGCCTCCGCTGTTTCAAAGGTCGTGCGCACACCTGCGGTCTTTTCGAAAAAGCCGCGCAGGGACACCGCATTGGTGGTGTCGTCGGACCCCTGGTCGATCATCTTCAGGCAATCGTCGTTGCCCAGGATCGAGGCGGTCACCTGAACGCCGCCGGTGCCCCAGCCATAGGGCATCGGCATTTCGCGGGAGGCGAAAGGCACCTGGTAGCCCGGGATGGCGATGCCTTTCAGGATCGCCCGGCGGATCATGCGTTTGGTCTGTTCATCCAGATAGGCGAAATTGTATTCGCCCTGCTCATAAATACTCGCCGTATCGTTCATTCTGCGGCCTCCCGGGCGGTGTCGCCCTCTTCCGGGCGGCGTTTTTCGAACCATTCGGCGCGCATGCGGCGCACCAGGTCGAGTTCGGCCTGGAAGTCGACGTAATGCGGTAGTTTCAGGTGTTCCACGAAGCCGGTTGCCTGGATGTTGTCGGAGTGGGACAGGACGAATTCGACGTCCTGCGCGGGGGCGGTTTGTTCCTCGCCCAGCTCCTGCCAGCGCAGGGAGCGGTCAACCATGGCCATGGACATGGCTTTCCTTTCCACCTGGCCGAAGACGAGGCCGTAGCCGCGGGTGAAGGTTGGCGCCGCCTTGGCGGAGCCCTGGAACTGGTTGACCATCTGGCACTCGGTCACCTTGATGGTGCCGAGGGTGACGGCAAAGCCGAGTTCCTCGGCATAGAACTCCACCTCGACTTCGCCAAAGCGGATTTCGCCCGCGAACGGGTGGGTGCGGCCATAGCCGCGCTGGGTGGAATAGGCGAGGGCAAGCAGGAAACCCTCGTCGCCGCGGGCAAGGTTCTGAAGGCGCAGGTCCCGGTCGGCCGGGAAGGATAGCGGCTCGCGGGTGAGGTCGCCCACGGGGGCGTTCTCATCCGTCACCGGGTCGGGTTCCATCAAGCCCTCGTCGCCGAGAAGATCCGTGACGCGCGGCATGCGTTCGTCCACGAAGGGCTCCGTTTCGACGGTCGCTTCACTACCGTCCTCCTCCGCGGCCAGTGCAAAATCCAGAAGCCGGTGGCTGTAGTCGAAGGTCGGGCCCAGCACCTGGCCGCCGGGGAGGTCCTTGTAGGTGGCGGACACCCGCCGTTCGACCAGCATGGCGCCGGTGTCGACGGGCCGGCTGTAACCGAAGCGCGGCAGGGTGGTGCGGTAGGCGCGCATCAGGAAGGCGGCTTCGATCAGATCGCCGCGCGCCTGCTTGATGGCAAGGGCGGCAAGGCTCTCGTCATAGAGCGAACCTTCCCCCATCACCCGGGCAACGGAATGGGACAGCTGCACGGCGATCTGGTCGAGGGTCAGCGCGGGAACGGAGGTATCGCCCCGGCGCCGCTTGGCGGTGAGCTTGTGGGCGTTGCGGATGGCCTTTTCGCCACCCTTGACGGCTACATACATGGGGTCACACCTCTGTCGTCTGAATGCGGGTGGAACGCGGCAGCGCGGCGATTTTCGTCTCTCCGGCAAAGACAAGATCGACCCCGCGCGGGAACTGCCGGTTGTTGGCGACGACCTGGTCCCAGAAGACGGGCGGCACCGGACCGGTGGCGAACCCTTCGGTTTCCTTGATGCCGGGGCCTGCCAGCATGACGGAGGGTTTCCTGCCGAACTCCTGGCCCGACAGGATGACGGTCGTGGAGCGGTCCGGATATTCGGCCGAGCCCTGGTTAAAGCTTGCGAGCGGGATCATGTGCAGCGGGTCGGAGACCAGCGCGAAGGCCGCCTCCACCGGTTCGCCTGTGATCGGGCAGCCGGTGTGGAACCGCAGGAACGATTTGACCGCTTCCGACGTCATCAGCGGCCGGTCCAGCCAGATCGGGGTATCGTAATCGAAGAGCGTCAGCGCGATGGCGGCAGTTGCCGGGGACAGCGGTGCCGGGGGTGTCAGTCCGCCGGTCTGAAGTGCCTGAAGGGTGCCCGGCCGGGCCATGGCGTTCATGACTGCCCGGAAAACGCCCTGCGCCTCATGGACTGGATCGCGAAAACCGGCAGCGAGCGGCGTTGCGCCGGTCGAAGGGGTTGCAGTCGCGGTGGTCATCAGTTGTCTCCCCGCACCATGGTGAAGAAGTTGACCTTGGTCGCTTCGGTTTCCCGTTTGACCGTGTCCCGGGCGCTTTCCTGCGTGGCCTTGAGCGGGGCAATGATGTCCGTCTCGACCTTTTCCCGCATGTCGTCGCGCTGCCAGAGGGCGTCGATCACCGCCGATTGCAGCGCCTTCTTCTTGCTGCGGCCGAGGCTGTAGGCGCTGCCGGTTTCGCCGGTTTCAAGGCGGACGACACAGCGGGTCACGGTGACTTCGCCAAGGTTGAACGGGCTGCCGGTGCCGCCCATGCGGCCGCGGACCATGACGAGGCCCGTTTCGGGCTGGCGGACAAGGTCATAAGCGGGTGGGGTCAGGGCATCGAATTTTTCGGCGACGGCCTCGGGTGTGGCGGCTGCCAGTGTGGCCATGAGGGCTTTCCGGGTGGCCTGGGTAGCAGCCAGATCACCTTCAGCAGGCAGGTCGGGGGTGGGGTCGGTCATGAAGCGCACCTTCGGATGTGGGCGGTTTCAGGAGGGAAAAGCGAATTCCGGTTTTGATCTAAACTTGATTTGTCTATTTGTCTAGACAAATAATCCGTTTGACTCTTTGGTACCGAAACTTGATGACGGTCGCATGACGAAAATCAGCACACTCGACCGCAGCGCGGGCATTGCCGTCTGGCGTCAGATCATGGAAACGCTGAAGGCGGATATCGTCAGCGGAGCTTTTGAGAAGGGCAGCCGCCTGCCGCCGGAAGCCGAGCTTGCCGCCCGTTTCGGCGTCAACCGGCACACGGTGCGCCGGGCGATCGCGGCGCTGACTGCGGAGGGGATCCTGCGGGCGGATCAGGGCCGGGGCACATTTGTCGCGGCCGCGCCGCTGACCTATCCGATCGGGCCGCGCACGCGGTTTTCGGAAATCGTTTCGGGTCAGGACCGGGCGCCGAGCGGCCGTCTCGTCGGTTCCGCCACCGAGGAAGCCGATGCGCTGCTGGCAAGCCAGCTTGAGGTGCCGCTCGGCACCCTGCTGATCCGGGTGAAAACCTTGAGGGTTGCCGACGGCGTTCCGATGATCGCCGCGACCAGTTGGTTCGAGCAGGCGCGCGTGCCGAACTTCGTCGCCGATTATGCCGAGAGCGGATCGATCACGGCGGCCCTGAAAAAGGCCGGAATCGAGGATTACCGCCGCAAGGAAACCCGCATCACCGCGGAACTCGTCGAGGCGGAAGACGCCCGCCAGCTCGGTCTCGCGCTGGGCCAGCCGGTGCTGGTGATGGAAAGCGTCAATCTGGATCCGGACGGCAGACCCATCCAGATCACCCGCGCCCGCGTCGCCGCCGACCGGATGCAGCTGGTGGTGAACGGCACGTGACGGTCGGCGCGTACGGTTTCTGTCCGGAACCTGGCTATAGTCCCTGAAATTATTCGACGCCGTCGGAATAAAACGATCTTCCCCAACGTTAGTGTGCCGAAGGAACCATTGTGACTTCGGGTTGCGCACGCCAATGAGGGAGGAAAGCATGACGCAGGACGGCAATAAAAATGAGCATGTCGGCGAGTTTTTCGCGAAGGATCCGGAAAGGGCCGATTTCGAGTTTTTCGGGCGTATCGCCAACTCCGACCGGCGTGGTTTTTTAAGAAACACCGGACTTGCGACGATGGCCGCGATGGTCGGCACCGCCATTCCCTTCCACCGCAACATGCCGGTCGGGCTGGTGCCGGCGGCCTTTGCTTCGGAGGATGTGCTGGTCGGCAAGGACGGGCTCACCTTGCTGAACGACCGGCCCGTGAACGCGGAAACGCCGCCGGAACTGCTGGATGACGCCATCACGCCGACCAGCCGGCACTTCATCCGCAACAACGGGCTGCCGCCGGAAGAAGCGGATCCCGCGACGTGGACGCTGACGGTCGACGGCTTCGTCGACAATCCGATGGAACTGACGATCGCTGACCTGCGCGCGCAGTTCGACGTCGTCACCATGGCCTTGACCATCGAGTGCGGCGGCAACGGACGTGCCTTCTTCGATCCGCCCGCCAGTGGCAACCAGTGGACCTACGGCGCGGTGGCTTGTTCGGAATGGACCGGCGTCCGCCTGAAGGACGTTCTGGAGAAGGCGGGTGTGCAATCGAACGTCGTCTACACCGCCCATTACGGGGCCGACGGGCACCTGTCGGGCGATGCCGACAAATTGCCGATCTCCCGGGGCCTTCCCATCGCCAAGGCCCTGACCGACAACATCCTGATCGCCTTCGAGATGAACGGCGAGGCGCTGCATCCGATGAACGGCGCGCCCTTGCGGCTGGTGGTTCCCGGCTGGCCGGGGTCGTGCTCGCAGAAATGGCTGCGGCGCATCGAGCTCAGGGATCAGGTGCATGACGGGCCGAAGATGACCGGTACCGCCTACCGCGTGCCCGGCCATCCGGTGGCTGCGGGCGAGGACGTACCGAAGGAGGATTTCCAGATCATCGAGCGCATGCCGGTGAAATCGCTGGTGACCTTCCCGGCGAACGGCGCGGCGATCGGCATGTCGACGGAGGTGCGCGGCCACGCCTGGTCCGGCGACCGGACGATCGAACGTGTCGATATTTCCGTGGACTTCGGCAGCACATGGGTGCAGGCGGAGCTCGACGCACCGGTCAATTCCGGCGCGTGGCAGAACTGGCGTGCCAATGTCGCCCTGCCGGTGAACGGTTACTACGAGATCTGGGCGCGGGCGACCGACAGCGCGCAGGAAATGCAGCCGTTCGCCATCAACTGGAACCCGAAGGGCTATCTCAACAACACGATGCACCGCGTCGGTGTACGTGCCAGCTGAGGATACCCGCCCGGACTGCTCCAGCAGCCCGGGCGCTTTTTCTTCGGGAGACATGAATGCGATTTGGTGTTTTTGGGGCGGGTTTGATTGTTTCCGCCGGGATTCTGGCGGTGCAGGCGGTTCCCGGCAAGGCCGCGGGCACGGACGAAGACGCGGAGTTCGGGGTTCTGAAGGTCGCCGAGGGGGTGGAAGAGACTTACTACACCTGCACGGCCTGCCATTCGGAGCGGATCGTCGCGCAGCAGGGCCTTTCCCGTGCGCATTGGGACGAACTGATGGAGTGGATGGTGGAGGAACAGGGGATGAACGAAATCGACGAGCCCGACCGTACTCTCATCCTTGACTACCTGTCAGAACACTACAACGAAGACCGGCCGAATTTTCCCAGGCGATAATACCGGCAAGTCCTGATCCGTGCCTCTTTCAGGGCCGTACCCCGGGGTCACGTACACCTGCTGGCCTTTTGCGTTGCCTCGCGCAGTGCCAGCACGGTGGAGGGCCGGGTCTGCCTGCGGGTTTCCTCTTCCAGGTAACCGGCAATCGCGGCGAATTTTTCCCGGTCCATGCCGACAGCCAGAACGGCGAAGTAGCGTTCGCCGAAGTTCCACTGGCGGCCTTCCATGTGCCCGTCGGCGGGAAGCTCGATGGGACCCGACAGGGCAAAGAACGTCAGCCGGCATCCCCGTTGCCCCGAATAATGTGCGGCCGTGCCGATGCCGGTCTCGCGGGAGGCGACAAAGGTCAGGTTCGCGGCGCTGAGGTCGGGAAGCCCCCGCAAAGCCACGGTGGTGTGCGCACCGCTGGTGCCGAGCGCGAAGGTCTGGTCGAGGAATTCGGCATGGATCTTCATCGCGCCGGAAGGGGAAGAGGGCAGTGCCAGATAGGCAAAGCCTGCGATCGAGGCGGCCAGGACGCCGCCGGCCCCCCATTTCCATCGGGAAGATCGCCACAGGGAAGTGGTGTGGCGCGTGGGCCGGCTTGCCGGAGCGGCGCTCTCCGGGTGCAGGGCGGCAAGGCTTAGCGAAACCTCGCGCACGCAGGCAAGGGCAGCGGCCAGATCCGGCTCGTTCTTCAGCCGGGTTTCGAATGCCTGCCTGTCGCGCGGCGCCATTTCGCCGTCGCTGTAGGCATTTACCCGTTCCCAGTCCTGTTCGCTTATCTCGGTCTTCATTTGCGTCTCGTTGCCGAAGCGGTGCAGTCTTTGCCGTCCACAAGTTCCAGCAGCGCCCTTCTGGCCCGGCTCACACGGCTCATGACCGTCCCCTTGGGCACGCCGATGATCTCGGCGGTTTCGGCATATTTCAGGTTCATCACGTCGATGAGAAACAATATCTCCCTGAAGTCCGGACTCAACTTCTCAAAGGCGAACCGTAACAATATGTCGCGTTCGCGGTCCCGCGTTCCGTCCCCTTCCCGGGAAAGACGTCTTTGGGTGGCGGAATATTCCCGCCGGACCCTGCGCTTGCGAAGTTCGTCAAAATGCAGGTTCCTGATGACACGAAAGATCCAGGGGCGCAGGTCCCTGAGCCTGCCGGGCCTGTCCGGCGCTCTGAGCGTGCGTTCGACCGCATCCTGCACAAGATCCTCGGCTTCGTCGGCGGACCGGCTGATCGAGGTTGCGTAGGCCCTCATCTCTGGCAGAAGGATTTCGATGTCTTTCAGTCCGGGCATGGTGAAATCATGCCTGATAGCGGTCCGAATTGACAGGTTCTTAAGCGAGAGTGGTCTCCCTCCCGATGCCGCCGTCTTGGCGGCCGGCAGTGTTCGCCAGGCAGTGTTCGCCAGGCCGCGGGCCGGGTCCGGTGGTTCATCCCGGTTCTGTGATGTGAAGCACAGGCGCATGCGGGCGCAAGCGTTAAGATCGTCCCATGGTCGGTCTGTTCATCGGATGCAGACCGCGCGGGCGAAAGGGGGAACTGTCAGCGAAGGTGTTTGGACATGGACGAGAAAGAAAAACTAACACAGCACGTCAAGGCCGTGCCCCAGTATCTGAACGACAAGCGCATGGTCGATGTTCTGACCCAGATCCCCGACCTGAACCGCCGGCTGCTCTGCCTGCACCGCTACATTCGCATTCTCGACAAGCGAAGCGGCAAATGGGTCGACGAACATTGGGCCTTCACCAAGGACGACTACAAGGAATGGAAGAAGACCGACGACTTCAAGCTGCGCGGGCGTGAGATCAAGGCAATTCAGGACAGGTTCACCAAGAGCAACAAGGGGTACAAGCTGATCGCGGGCAGCAAGTTCCGCCCGCTTGCCAAGCAGATCGAAAACTGGAACGAAAACAAGAGCGTTCGGCTGAATTCCGAAACCTATTTCAACCTCGCCCTGACGGAACTGAAGAAACCGTCCTACTGCGGCCTCGACACGTTTCTGGACACAACAAACCCGAAGTGCACGGAAAGCGAGGTCACCTCCATCCAGACCTTCTATAATTTCCTGAACCAGAAATACCGTCCCAAGCCGAGCCTCATGGTGGCAACGCCGGGCTTTTCCAACCACGGGACAGGCCTTGCGATCGATTTTGTCGTCAAGAAGACCGACGGTACCGTGATCGTATCGGCGACCAACGCCAGCAAATGGACCTCTTCGGGCTGGGCGGAAAAACTCGCCACCGCCATGAGAGGGGCCGCGCATTTCAACGGTCCGCTCAAAACGCCGAACGAGCCGTGGCACTGGACCTTCGATCCGGACTGACGCTTCGGGAACGGAAAGCGTTACGCAGGGTTTCCCGGCCTTTCACCGCGTCAATTCGGATGCAGCGCAGCGAAGATCCGGGACCTGCGAGCCGAGATCCTGAAATAAGGTCCGCAGGCTTGTGTCTCTCCAGTCCCGGCTCGCGCTTTGCTTGGCCGGGATGACCGCGAGAGGGCAGGGCCCCTGGTCCAGTCCGGGGCACCCTCCGGTGCCCCTCGTGAGCTTCCTGAAGTCAGGCCGCGGAGAAATACGGTGACAGTCTCTCGCGGATACGCGCCAGCGGCGTTTCGCCGGCAAGATCCGGTTCGAAGGTCTTGCCGGTGATGGACTCATAGGCGTCGATATAGACCCTTGAGGTTTCCTCGATCAGTGCTTCGGGAATTTCCGGAACCGGGTCCTTGTAAGGATCGCAGCGGGCATCGACCCAGGCGCGGATGATATCCTTGTCGAATGACGGCGGGCGCCCACCTTCTTCAAAGGCTTTCTCATAGCCATCAGCCAGCCAGAAACGTGAACTGTCGGGCGTATGGATCTCATCAGCCAGGAGGATGTTCCCCTCCTCATCTACGCCGAATTCGTATTTGGTATCGACCAGGATCAGTCCGCGATCCGCTGCCATTTGCTGGCCACGGGCGAAAAGGCTCAGCGCGATCGACGAT